>NZ_SHOE01000009.1:0-188182 GCF_012275705.1 Vibrio chemaguriensis | reverse complement strand
GTGGCTATGACATACCAGTATATTTGAGAGAGTATCTGTTTTTTTTTTTTTTTTTGATTGTTTTTTTTTTTAAGATGTGTATAAGAGACAGTGCTTTTAAATACAAACGCTTAGATTCTCCTTTTTGAGATAATTCAATTAAATCAATGGCTTCATGTATAAGCGAAAACCTGCATTATTTTATTTTTATTAATAAAACTACATTTTCTGTTCTTGCTCTGTTCATAAATGAAAGCCTTCCATTAACTTTACTTGTTTAAAATCCATGATCCTTCCAATGCTTAATGCCAGATAAAAATCAATTTGTGAGGCGATCATGTTTAACAGTATACGCACTCGAATTGCTGTCAGTGCGGGTGGGGCAATGGCCTTCACTCTATTGATTGCAATGGGTATGACAACCAATGCGTTCACTCAAGTGAATGAACAAATCACTACAAAAGTAAAATCTCAACTGACCGAAGCCACCACGACCGACCTGAGTAATACGGCGATTCAGCAAGGGCTGAATATTTCCAACCAGTTAGAACCAGTGTTGGCGAACTTAAAGCAAGCGCGTTCAATTATCGAATTAAGCGCAGAGACGACCGCGACGCCAGACATTATTGTTAAGCAGTTTATTGCGTCGCTAGAAGCTCAGAACAAAGCTGTGTTTGCTGGTTACATGGTATGGGAAAAGCCATCGTGGGTTGAGCCAACGATTCAAGACAAAAGCCTTGGCTTTAATAGCGAAGGCTACTTAGCGCCATTCTTTTCGCCAAATTCGCACAACAGTTTTGATGTCGTGGCGATGGATAGCTTTAGCAATACTGAATTAAACAACAACGGTGAGCGTAAAGACGATTGGCACTTGATGCCTTACGAAACGGGCAAAACGTTCGTGATGGAACCGTACATGTATCCGGTTCGCGGCAAACAAGAACTGATCACGACCATTAGCCAACCAATCAAGTTACGTGGCGAGATCATTGGTTCTCTCGGTTTTGATTTGTCATTGAACGAGTTACAAAGCCAAAGTGAAGATTACGCGAGCGACTTGTTTGATGGACAAGGCCGAATTCTGATTTCTTCGTGGAAAGGCATCACACTGGCGAACAGCAGCCAAGCGGATCAAGTGGGCAAGAAAGTTTCTCATGAGTTGGCGTCTCAATGGGCTCGTATTCAATCCATTGCGAAACAAAAAGGCGCAGGCCTTGTGACGTTTGGCGGGGATGAGTATGCGATTACTGCAATTGAAACCAGCGATGCACCTTGGATCGTTATGGTGTCGGTTCCCAGTAGCTTCCTTAAAAAGAACGTGGATGACTACGAGCGATGGAGTGAAGAACAAAGTGCAGAAGCTCTTGAAAAGGGAGTGTGGGCAGGGATTATTGCGGCTCTGATTGGTATTGTTGCGATGACAATGATCGCGACCTCGTTGGGCAAAGTGTTAACTAACTTAGTGGAGCGTTTTAAAGACGCAGCACAAGGCGAGGGCGACCTAACTTACCGCATTGAGGTGAAAGGTAAGGACGAAACCGCCCAACTGGCGCACTGGTTTAATACCTTCCTCGCTCGCATTCAGGAAATGCTTTTAACCGTAATGGCGACGGCAGACCAAGTTGATAAAAACGCAAGTGAAGGCCAAGCTCGTGCGGCGGCTTCGAGAGATCAACTGAACGTTCAAGTGAACGAAGTCAACTCGCTAGCAACGGCGATTAATGAGATGAGCGCAACCGCACAAGAAGTGGCAAATTCTGCGGTACAAGCGGCGGCAGCGGCAAGCCAAGTTCAAAGCAATAGTGCGAATGGCATGTCGCGTATGGACAATGCTGCAAGCGCGGTGGATAACCTCGCTTCGCAAGTGAATGATGCACAGCACCAGACGCAGAATTTGGTGGCTTCAAGCACGGCGATTCAGGGGATTCTGAGTGAGATTGGTGGCATTGCCGATCAAACCAACTTGCTGGCTCTGAACGCTGCGATTGAAGCTGCGCGTGCTGGTGAAGCGGGTCGTGGTTTTGCTGTGGTAGCCGATGAAGTCCGCAACCTTGCAACGCGCACACAAGGCTCGACAGAAGAAATTCGTGCAATGTTGGCTCGTTTGGAGCAAGAAACGCAATCAATCGTTGTGTTGATGGAGCAAAGCCAGAAGCAAGCGGTGGATACCAAAGAAGAAACACAAGCAGCGCAATTGGCGTTGGCCGAAATCAACCAAGCTATTGAAGTGATTAATGATATGAACAATCAAATCGCTTCAGCGGCAGAAGAGCAAAGTTCGGTGTCAGAAGAGATCAACCGTAATGTGGTTGTGATTAATGATACGGCGATGGAAGTGATGGATACTATGTCATCTTCGGTAGCGATCAGCAATGAACTGACGGAAAAAGCCAGTGATCTTCACGGTGAGTTGAGTAAGTTCAAGTTGTCTTAATCAAGTAAGTGAGAGAGTTTAACCCAACTTAAAACGTTTACTTCTCACAAAAAAAAGGCTCCAGAGTTACCTCTGGAGCCTTTTTTTAATGCTTGCTGCAAACTATGAAGCGGGAGTTGCTTGCTGTTCACCAGCCGCTTTTAAGCGCTCGATTTCCGATTCGGTTTGCCACTTGCCGTTGTAAAGGTATTCACGCTCAGGAAGCGGGGCTTTTGAAGCCCTTAAATCAAATACCTCATCGGTTTGATATTCTCTACTACAAACAGGAATATTAAAGAGCCTTGATTCTGGCTTTGCTTCGAACAGCTTTTTATGGTCATCGACCTCTGTACAATTTAGTGTGTAGACCTTTGACAGTTGCGCGACCATGGATTCTAAATCCGCTTCAGTTTTAAAGAAAACATAACAATCTGCTCTATCTTGTGAGCGAAAGATAGTCTTATGAGCAGTATCTCGATATCTGCATATGTCATGCT
The DNA here is from genome assembly GCF_012275705.1 of Vibrio chemaguriensis. Classification (NCBI taxonomy): domain Bacteria; kingdom Pseudomonadati; phylum Pseudomonadota; class Gammaproteobacteria; order Vibrionales; family Vibrionaceae; genus Vibrio; species Vibrio chemaguriensis. The sequence goes on along the minus strand of NZ_SHOE01000009.1, from coordinate 185,293 downwards.
TAAAATAGAACTGGATCACTTTCCTTTTCTTGTTGTAGTCCGCAAAAAGCCAATCTTCTCGTTCGCCCACTTTGACTTCTGTTCGTTCATCAGGCTGGCGTTTTAACATACCGAATGAGAATAAAATAAGGGCACCTGCTCCCGCTAACGCCATTGGGCCAACTACCGCTGCCATAACCACACACACCACTGCACCTACCCAGCCAACAGCTTGCGAGGCGGTATTTACCCATTTAGGCATATTGCGACGCTTTTTCATCACAAAGCCTTTATCAGAAAAAATATAGTCATAGCGATAATCGAGGCCGATCGTAAGGTAAAAGATTCCAGCCATCATCACTGACAAGATAAGACCAAAAAAGGTTACGACAAGCGTATCACTTGAGTGTGTCAAAAATACTATTACAAATAAGAAGCTCATAAATGGCAAAGCCGTTAACTTGAAATGGTAGCGAAATGGCTCTTCTACATCATACTTATGCCATGTTGTTAAATTGTCCCCTGTGAGAATCTCTTGCTCTTGCGCCTCTTGATAAACTGCCAATTCTTCTGGGGTGATATAAAATTGTGAATATGCCAAGGGTTACTCCTGAAAAACTAATGCGCCAACAATGGGGGTGAGTGATTTCTTAATGATGTTTTGTTTGGTATTGTCTGAAATCACGCCATAAGTTGCACTCTGTTTTACGCTATTTTGGAACCAATACTCACGCTTGGCTGGAGCATCATCTTCCACATCATATGATACTTGCATGGCAAAGTATTGGTCTGCTTCTTCAATCGGCAATGTTACCTTGTACACCAGTGATTCTTTGCTCGCTTGGTCTTGAGTCTGTAGCGTAACTAAATCTGCGTTGTGATGCCACGAGCCGGACGTCAAATCATCTTCTGTTGCCTTGGTGTTAGTAGTCACTGTAATACCATTCGTTGCAGCACGCCTTGGCAGTTGAATATGCACTTCCAAACCGATTAACTCACGATGTGTGTAACCTGGGTAAGCTTGTACTTTTTCAATAGGCTGATGGTATACCGTAGGTTGCTGAATAATCGACTGTAAGTCAAACAGAGCTTGCTGCACCAATGCTGAATTGTGTTTTTCTCTTTCAGGCAAGCTCGCAGATTGGCTCCACTGAGTGCGAGCAGGATGGTATCCCCATGGCAGTTTATCTAACCATTTTTGGAAATCATCTTGTTTCAATTTGTTTAACTTATGATTGATGGCTAGGAATACAACTGTAATAATAACTAAGCCTGCCGTTATAGGTCCGCCAAAGGATAAGTTTAATGCAAATTGTCCAGTTAACCCTCCGTATGCTTGGAACATACCGACAGCCGACATTGCGGTTAATACTAGGGTATTTGCTACATGTAGGTATTTTTCTTGACCATAAACTTCATCAGCCTTCTGCCAAGAACGGTAAGCCTCAATACCTGAAGCTAACGCACCTAAAGCCCCTGTGATCGCGAGCCATTTATTAAATACTTTTAAGTCATCAAGAACCAGGTTTTCAAAGCCTTTTGTATTTCGACCTACTAACTTTTTAAGAGTTTTAAGCGAGTGCTCTCTGAGTTCGTCACTCCCCTTAACCTTATCCCATAATTTACCCGTACGAATACCCGTCCAAGCTCCGGCCGTGTAAAACAGCTTTTGTTGAATATCCAAGAAATCATCTTGGGTCATTAGCCCAGTTTCTTGAATGCTGTTCATTGCATCAGCAAGTGCGAGACAGTTGAAAATCAGAGCTAAGAAGCCTAGACCACCCACATCTTCAAACAGTTTATTAAGGTTGTTTAATCTGTTATCCCATATATCTTTACGCATTTGAATTGTTGCCTCAAGTACGTCATCTGGAAACTCGATGTATTGTGGGTATTCTAATGTTGCCACTGCTAGACTTTTTTGGAGGTGACGTTGTTGTTTTAAGGCTTGTTTATATTGTTGTTTTGATACTGTTTTATCGCCTTTATTAAAAGCAGCTATAATGGCCTTGTTTTGGTTTGAGGCAACCACTCTTTTATCATGGTTAGACTTCCAATCACCAAAACCTTGCGCATAGTTTTTATTGATTTTGACAGCAGTATTGGTAGCTAAACGTTCAGCGAACACTGCTCGCCAATAAAAGCTATTTCGAGTTAAAGGCTTTGAGAAAACGGGCATGATTAGAAGTGAAGCTTGAGAAGTAAAGCTAACTCCTAATTTTAGTGCACTCTTCATTATTGCGCTGTTTGCGGCTTTGAAGATTATATCTAGTTCCTTAAATCCTTTCGCGATGTCTTTTAAAAACTCGGTTTCTGCAGTATTTGGGTTAGAAATAAAGTCCATTACTTTTGCATACATACCGACACGGTTACTTGCTGCCGAAACGTAGTCCATAAACTGTTTGTCTGAGCTTTCAGTATCTGGAACATTTTTGGCGACGTTTTCTTCAACTAACTGATGTGAAACTTGCTCAGGAATTAACTTCTCCACTTGTTTAAAGAGACTACGACTAAATCCGGAAGTGTAGAGAGCAAGTAGACTGGTTGGTTTCTCCCATTGGCTTTCTGCCCACTGTCGGTCCTCTTCTTGTATCACCAAAGTAAATGACTCAACGGCTTGCTTGTGCAGTTGATACAAGCTGTACTGTGTGTCTTCGCTGTATAGGTCGAAGGTTCTTTCAAGATGATGCGGCGTTAAGGACTCCATTACTGCGATAAAGTCGCGTTTGACCGAAACCACTTGGGCTAGCATGGTTTCTTTTTGTTCTGACAGCTCTTGCATTTCGCTCAGCATTTGCTTCCAGTTGAGCTGCTTGCGCCAGCGTTCAGTCGCTATCCATTGTTCGTATTTACCAAATCGGCTCGCAGAAATTCGATATTTGTCCTGTATCGTTTTGGCAATGCCAGTTTGGGTATGTTGGTGTGACTCAATCGCTCCAGCGGAAAATTTAGCAGGATAGCCGGACTGAACTGAGCTTTTGTTCTGCTCTGCCAAATCAAGTTGGTTAGAGGAATCGTAATACTCAGCCATGTCGGTATAAAACGACAGCTCTTCGCCGTTACGCTTAACGCTAGCTGGCATGTCTATCTCGTCACTTGCACCAAACATACACAGTTGCATGGCGGTCTGCATCAAACTCCACTGGTTTGAAAACTGGTCAGTAAAAAGGCGGTAAGGGCTTGCGGCACCAACAAAATGTAGTGACATATCTTGAATGTCTGCGGCGTAATCTTTTATCGCGACGAAGTAACCTGATTCTTCTTCTGGAATCGCAGAGGTTAAATCACTTTCGACTGCAACAGGTTTAAAGACAGAACCATCTTCATCTGCTTTGGTGGCGATGCCAGAATCCGCAAAGCGACCATCATCGACGGCAGAAGATTCAATATCAGCAACTTGGGTTAATTTATCTATTGGGGCAATGTTGTGCTGATTCTCGTTTGCAGACAGAACAATGGTTTGCATGCGATCGATATGATTACTCGGATTGTTAAGGACGCGCATGAACGTGTGCCATGTCCACCGGTGCTCAGAGAAACAAATCGATAGTACGCTTTCGTTGACGTAAGTAAGGAAAGGCCTTGCATCTTGTGGTGTCCCACGCTGTTCTGATTTTGGGCTTTCTGATTCTCCCAACTTATAGAGCGTGAATTGCGTTCCTTTGATTTCGTATTCGTCTAAGCTTTTGTTAATTGCATCATAGACATACAGCCAACCATCGCGTAGTTGACGCAGGGTGTAGCCAACGGTATTGAGTTTGGCTGGGCCTTTGCCTTTCCATTCTTCAGGCAAACCAAAAGGTTGTGTTTCTTCCGTTTCTAGCTGATCGATGGCGTAGCGAACAGGGATGAAGTGTGCCGGTAAAGCCTCTGTTGGTTCTTTCTCGTTTTTTAAATTGAGAGGTTCTGGTTCTGACGGCGGTGGCGGGTCGATTTTTTTTGTTTCTCCCTCCCAAAACATACTGCGCTCTGGGGGGGAGCCAGCAAGATCATCGGATTCCGTGGTTGGGACGATATTCAGCGATTTCAGCGTACCATCGCTTTCAAATGCCTGAACGGCCTCCTCATAGGTATAGCTGTTGTCGTGCCAGAACATCGAAGTTTTTGGAGGAAGTGGATTACTCATCGTTAGCCCATGTTTAAGAGTTTTACTCTATTACGCAAATATCGCACCAAAATAAAGTAATTAAAAATCAATGATTTAGTTTTGTATTATTTTTCTTCAATCAAATAATTGTTTGTTTTTCCAATAAGTTGGTTGGTGTTTACCATTTTTTGTATTGATTGAATCAAAGTTTGAGTTGTGAGTGATACCTCAATGAACCGACAAAACAAAAGGGCTCCAGAGTTACCTCTGGAGCCCTTTCTAGTATTTAAGTGCTGAAGAATTAACGACGCTTTGGTTTACGTTGACCAGCTGGTTTGCCTTGTCCTTGTGGGCGACCTTGACCTTGTGGCTTGCTACCTGCTGGGCGGTTTGCACCGTTGCCGCTAGGACGTTGGCTGTTGCTTGCGGGGCGTTGACTACCTTTTGAACCGCCTTCAGAGCGTTTGTTCAAATGACCACCGAAGCCCGGTTGGTTTTTGGTATGTTTGGTTGCAAAGCGGTTTGCCCCGTGACGACCAGATTTACGACGTTGTGCAGGTGTTTGTGCTTCAATGTCTTCCGCAGGAACGAGACAGCCTTGTTTGTCACCAATCAAATGTTTTTTACCCATGCTGATTAGGGCTTCTCGGATCATTGGCCAGTTTGCTGGATCGTGGTAACGCAACAGCGCTTTATGTAGGCGACGTTGACGTTCACCTTTTGCTACAGGTACATCTTCACGTTTCTTATACTTCACTCGTTTCAGAGGGTTTGTCTCTGAGTAGTACATCGACGTTGCGTTACACATTGGCGAAGGGTAGAAGTTTTGTACTTGGTCACACTCGAAGTTGTTTTTCTTCAGCCACAGAGCAAGGTTCAGCATGTCTTCGTCTTCTGTGCCTGGGTGCGCAGAGATAAAGTAAGGGATTAAGTACTGCTTCTTACCCGCTTCTGCGCTGTACTTCTCGAACATCTCTTTAAAGCGATCGTACGTGCCCATACCCGGTTTCATCATCAGATCAAGAGGGCCTTTCTCTGTATGTTCCGGTGCAATTTTCAAGTAACCACCTACGTGGTGAGTCACGAGCTCTTTCACGTATTCTGGTGATTCAATCGCAAGGTCATAGCGTACGCCAGATGCGACCATCACTTTCTTCACGCCTTCTACTTTACGCGCTTCGCGGTATAGGTCGATGGTGTGTTTATGGTCTGTATTTAACTTGTTACAGATGCCCGGGAATACACAGGATGGACGACGACAGTTCGCTTCCGCTTTTGGATCTTTACAACCTAGGCGGTACATGTTTGCAGTTGGGCCACCAAGATCGGAAATTGTGCCTGTAAAGCCTGGGACTTTGTCGCGAATTTCTTCAATCTCGTTGATGATCGATTCTTTCGAGCGGTTTTGAATGATTCGACCTTCATGCTCGGTAATTGAACAGAAAGAACAGCCACCAAAACAACCACGCATGATGTTCACAGACGTTTTGATCATGTCATACGCTGGAATTTTTGCTTTGCCGTACATAGGATGAGGAACACGCGCGTAAGGCAGACCAAACACAAAGTCCATCTCTTCGGTCGTCAATGGGATTGGGGCTTGGTTTACCCAAAGTTCACGATCACCATGGCTTTGAAGTAACGCTCGACCTGAGTACGGGTTCGTTTCTAAATGCAATACACGACTTGCATGAGCATAAAGAATGCGATCGTTTCTTAGCTTTTCGAACGAAGGTAAGCGAACCGCAGTTGTCGCAGCATCGTGGCGTGATGGGCGAATCGTGATTGGTTGTGCAACTGGCTCATCTTTTTTAGTTTCACACTGAGTTTCTACTTCGTATGGGTTCTTTGGTACGAACGCTTCTTTACGAGGTTTTTCAATGCGAGAAGAATCGATAACCGTGTAGCCTTCTGGCGCGGCTGGCAAGTTCACGGCAGTACCACGAATATTGGTCATGGTGCTGATGTCTTCACCATTTGCGATGCGATGCGCCACTTCTACAAGTGCGCGTTCTGCGTTACCGAAAAGTAGGATGTCTGCTTTTGCATCAAACAGTACCGAACGGCGAACTTTGTCTGACCAGTAATCGTAGTGCGCAACACGGCGTAGGCTGGCTTCGATACCACCTAAAACAATAGGCACTTCTTTATAGGCTTCACGACAACGCTGAGAGTAAACCAAAGTCGCGCGGTCTGGGCGTTTGCCACCTTCGTTGTTTGGTGTGTACGCGTCATCGTGACGAAGTTTTTTATCCGCGGTGTAACGGTTGATCATGGAGTCCATGTTACCCGCAGTGATCCCGAAGAACAGATTTGGCTTACCAAGCTGCATGAACGCATCTTTGTTTTGCCATTCTGGTTGAGCAATGATACCGACACGGAAACCCTGCGCTTCTAGCAGACGGCCAATGATAGCCATACCAAAGCTTGGGTGATCTACGTAAGCGTCACCGGTTACGATGATAATGTCACAGCTATCCCATCCTAGGGCGTCCATTTCTTTGCGACTGGTCGGCAAGAAAGGTGCCGTACCAAAACACTCTGCCCAGTATTTTTTGTACTCATGAATAGGAGTGATGTTATTGGTCATATTTTGCTCTCTGTTCCAGGGAGCGCGAATTATAGCGATTTGAGGATCAGGTATCTATACCAAACTCATCTATTCAAGCTTAGTTCATCGAGTTTTATTTGGTTTGCAAAAATATCAAGGCTATATCGGCGATTTTATGTCTAATATCACCTTGAAAGCCTCATGGTTATAGGTCGAGTCGTGAAAAATGTCGCAATGTTAATACAACCAATAAGCAATGGTGTGCTTATTAAAAACAACGCCTATAATCAAATTAATGCATAGGAAAATGCAAAAAGCCGAACAAGCTCTGAAAAGGTTCTAAGTCGATTGGCTTACGTTGCCAGAATCTATTTTACAAGAGGATCAGCAGGTCCCAAATGGAATAAGGCACGTTGACTACGAACCCTGAGCATGAGGCTAATTAAAAAGGGGGCTAGGGAATGAGTGACTCAACAACAATAGCACATGAAAAAGTGCAACCGACATCCAATCCGACTCCAGTGATTGAATGGTCTTACAAGATTGATACTCGCGAGTTCGAATGCGACCAGCTAGGAATGGCAAATGCTTTTGGGTTAAATACGCCAGTCACCTGCTTAGATGATTTGTTTGAGCACATGCTGATGGGGCAACAGGAAACACTAAGGCAACGAATTTTAGAAGTGGAGCTCCTAGGTGGGCAAGGTCGTTTTTCTTGTTGCATGATGCTTAATGAAGCTCGCTTAATACATGTCACAATTAGCTTTGAAAAGCTCAATGAGCGTATTGTTCAAGGCTCTATCATCCCGCAATTGACGATCACTGGCTGCGAAGAGTTAGCGAAAATTCTCGAAACGATTTTTGATTTACCGAATGTAGGAGTTTTAGTCGCGGACGAAGACACCCGAATCTTAGGTTGTAACCGTGCCTTTGAATTGCAAATGGGTTATCAAAACCGTGATTTGGTTGGACTTAAAACCTATATCTTTAGCACATCTCACCATAGTCAGGCGTTTTACGACCAACTCTGGCAGCATATTGATGATGAAGGATACTGGAGCGGTAATTTATTGAGTAGAACTGCAAATGGTAGTAATCAGGCGCATCATCTTTGTATCTATCGGCTAACATTTCATTCTGGACGGATTCTTTATCTCGGCTTCTCTACTGACATTTCGGCTTCCTTGTTGTGGATGAAAAATCGCTGTGAACAACAACATGATTGGTCAGCTTTTTTGCCTTCTAGAGAAGAGTTCGAACTGCAATTAGCTAATTTGGCGAACGAAAGTGGGAGTAAAGAACTCAATATCGTCATGACTCTCAGACCAAATTTTTCTGAAAAATGCTTACTTGAACAGCAACTAGGCTTCGCCGATTTTATTATGCGAAGCCGCTACACCAGTATAGCGGGTCAACTTTCTAGGGATGTGTTTGTTGTCTGTTTACAAACTCCTCACTGTCAATGGCTAAGTCCTTTACGTTTGATTCAAATTGCAATGAAAGGGTTCTTCACTGAGCTTAGGAATGAAATGGGAACAAAAATGCATACCACTATCGTCGAGGGACAAACGGGTGTGTCAATCCTCGGCTATGATACAAACAGGCCAAAGCAAGCGTTAGCGCATGCAGCCCAGGCGATGTTGTCCTCACTTTCTGGAGAAGGTGGCTATTTTAATTTTTATAATAGTGAGCTTCATTCTGAGTTAGTAAAACGCCAGCATTTAGAGGCGTTTTTGGAAGCGCAAATAGACAGTGGGCTGGTGGATGTTCATTTTCAACCAATCATTGACAGCCGAACTGGTAAAGTCGTTAAGTTCGAGGCCTTAGCCCGCTTTTATCATGAAAGTGATGCCTATAGCACTCAAGAGATGATTACTGTTATTGAAGATTTAGAGTTGATTGCGGCTCTGGATGATGAGGTTTGTCAAGCCGCGCTCAAACACTTTCCGCGCTTGCAAGACATATATGGCGAGGAAATAGGGTTAACCATCAATCGCTCACTGAATACTAAATTGGATTCGCTCCAGGTTCTTCAGCGTTCGCATGACCTAATTAAAGCCAGTGGTGTCGATCCTAAACGAGTCACGATTGAGCTGACGGAAACAGCGTATTTTGAGCAAGACGAAGAGCATACGCAAGCGCTAGAGCAAGTGCGCAAAGAGGGCATTAAAATTGCGATTGATGACTTCGGTACAGGGTATTCTTCTTTTTCTTACCTAGAGAAAGGGCAGTTTGATTTACTGAAAATCGACCGAAAATTCGTTAAGAACATTCAGCATGGCAATACCAGTTATAATATTGTCAAAATGGTCACTGATCTTGCTCAGCAAATGAATGTAAAAGTGGTTGCAGAGGGCGTGGAGTCAGAACAGGAGCTTCAAACATTGGCTGAAATAGGTGTGGATTACATGCAAGGCTTTTTGTTCTCTCGTGCTCGGCCTGTCGATTTGATGGAGAAAGCGGAAAGTTACGAACATTTGTTTTCGGATGTTACTGTTAAACCAAAACAAGATGATGTATTGCAATCACTGAGCCATGAAGAGGTCAGGCACCTTGAGCCCGGGGAACCATTATCGTTGGCGGTGGAATATATGAATTTAAGTCCAAGTTCGCCGTTGGTTGTCATTAACGAAAAGCGCTGTGTTGGCTTAGTTACCAAAGAGCAAGTTAACTTACACCTAACGCCTTCCATGGGGACAGAATTAGAGACTGAGCGAGAAAATTGGATTTGGAAACGCCCGGTGAACCAGATAATGAGCACGGAGTTTGTGCTCGTCAATGCGCACTTATCTGTCGCTGCTATTCGAGAGCTAATCAAAACAGGCATTCGCTTCCCGTGGGTTTTATGTGATGAAAAAGAAGAATACAGAGGCGTGTTAACTCAAGAAGATGCGTTGAAGTATCTCGCTTCTTGTTGAATAAAAAGTCTCGCTGTTCTAGTACATTTGGGGATAGACTTTCGGTGGTTTGACGATAGGTGATTTGCTATTATCGCACCCCAAAATGACTTTTGAGCGTGCATTTAACATGATTCAACAATTGCTGGTTACTTTTCCTCCGATGCTATTTGGCGCGCAAGCGCTACTGACTTTGCTTCTCATCAAGGGCGATATTTGTCCGGGTCAGAGAGGCCGTCTTCATAAAATGTTGCCAGCAGTGGCGTTATTGTGGCTTGCGGTTGCTTCTCTTCGTATTGAAGCATTTATGATCGTGTTCGCTATTTTCTATTTCTACTCTCAGGTTCAAACCAAGAAAACGCGTGAAAAAGGCCCTCTTTGGGCGATGCATTTAGCGAATGGTTTGGCTTTTGCGTATGTAAGTATTCAAGCATTTGAACAGCCAAGCTGGCCTGCGTCTATTGCGATGGCAATAATGATATTTTTCCTTGGGGCGTCATTTTCTCAATTGCTTCTGACTATCGCTCGTAGCAGATTGCAGGCATTTCACCGCATTTTGCCCGTTACGGGCATTGTGTCTGGAATGCTGCTGGTAATCGCAACTCTATTTGCTTCTTACCAGTTAAATGAAGCGACATTGAGCGCCGCAACACAACCAATTTTATTGTCTTTAGCCATGCTCATTTCTTCAATCATTGTTTGGTGCTGGCATATCTTCACACATAAAAAACCGGAAAAGGTTCAACTGAGCGTCGCCCTGTTGCTCGCGCTTGCGTCAATGACGAGCCTACAAGGTTTATTCTCTCTGGCGGCTTAATCGCGAGTCGAGAAACAGAGCAATACTGCTTGTACTCAAGTCCTTTCTAAGTTGCTTGAGTATAAGGCACTCACGTTTTGGATCGCGCTCACTTTAAATTCACGTGATTACGTCTACGCTTGTTTATATACCTTGTCGAAGAGGAGAGTCGCGATGGATTTAAGCAATGTAGGTAATTTGGACAGCATTATTTTGCTAGGTATCGTCAATGAAAAGCTACGTTTAGAGTGCGACAGTTTTGACGAGTTAGTATCGGTGTATGAAATGGATGTAGAGTCCGTCGTAGGCAAGCTTGATATGCTTGGTTATCAGTACGATCCATTGACCAACCAATTTAAAGCATATCAACGCTAAACCTTTCTTAATCCATATCCCTAAGCCATCTTGATTCCGTCAAGGTGGCTTTTACATTGTAGCCTTGCGGTTGCGAAAAAGGCTTGTAAGTAACGTTTATCTTTCTCTGAGTGACGCGTTGCAGCAAATAAGCGACGCCATAAGCCTTGGCCAAAAGGTTTACTGGTAATAAGGCCTTGGCGCGAAAATTCAGAAATCGCCCAATTTGGCAGTGCTGCAACCCCTAATCCTGCGGAGACCATTTGCACTAACATCAGAGTATTGTCGGCTTGCTTCCATTTGGCGGGCTCTACACCCGCTGGCTGCAAGAAGTGTTTTACGACGTCTAGCCTTTGTTTTTGAACCGGATAAGAGAGCATGGTTTGATCTGCGAGATCTCGCGGATCAATAACTTCTTTTTCCGCCAGTGGGTGGTTGGTCGCGGTAATTAAGCGCATTTCAAAGTCGAATAAAGGTTCATAATGCACTTCAGAACGAGGTTGAATATCTGACGTGATAACGAGATCCAACTCGCCAGCTAACAGTGCAGGAAGTGGTTCAAAGCCAAAACCTGATGAAAAATCCAGTGTTACGCTAGGCCAGGCAAGTTGATATTCCCTAAGAGCAGGCATGAGCCATTGGAAACATGAGTGACATTCAATCGCCATATGCAACCGACCATTGACGTCTTCTTTCAAGCTTGCCAAATCATTTTCTGCTCTTGCGAGTTTGGGAAGAATATCTTCTGCAAGACGCAATAGGATTTCTCCCTCTGAAGTGAACTTTACCGGACGAGTTTTTCTAAGGAATAATTGTCCCCCAATCCGTGCCTCTAAATCTTTGATCTGGTGAGACAAGGCCGATTGAGTGAGATGCAACGCGGTCGCGGTCGCGGTTAGAGAGCCGGTGTCTCGAAGCGAAGTGAGTGTCCGCAAATGTTTTAGCTCTATCATGAATTCCTTTCATCCTTTGTTGCTCGCTATGAACAGAATAGCAATCGTATAAATAACTTAACGACAAAAAATGGATATGTAAACGTCTAGACGTCTGTTTGTTGTGTTTATTTGCGAATCATGTCGCCTCATGATGAATTTTTTTAATAAACAAGTTGAATAAATGGACGTTGTTCAAACCGCAGATGAGAGTGATAGTTTAGCCATCCAGACATCTTTCATGACGAAAGATGCTCTGACTTAAACAAATTGAACAAGATTGAAAAAGGAATAGGGACATGGCTACAACAACGCACGTACTAGGTTATCCACGCATCGGTGAAAAACGAGAATTAAAATTCGCTCAGGAAAAATACTGGCGCGGAGAAATTGATCAAGCAGAGCTTAAAAAGGTTGGGGCAGATCTGCGCGCTAAAAACTGGCAAACACAAACAGATGCTGGCTTGAGTTTTACCATCGCTGGCGATTTCGCTTGGTACGATCATGTACTGACGACCACGTTGTTACTGGGTCACGTGCCAAAACGTCACGCAGACGGTTTCCCTGATTTGGATACGCTATTCAAAGTGGGTCGCGGTCAATCTCAAGCGGGTTGCGGCTGTGCGGGCGCTGCAGCATCGGATATGACTAAATGGTTCAACACAAACTACCACTACATCGTACCTGAATTTAGCAAGGACGATACATTTGAAGTGAGTTGGCCTCAACTGTTTGAAGAAGTCAACGAAGCAACCCAAGCTGGGCATAAAGTGAAGCCAGTTTTGCTTGGCCCAGTCAGTTATCTTTACTTAGGTAAAGAAGGTAAAGAGGTAGAAGAAGGGTTCGATCGCCTGACGCTACTGCCACGATTGCTTACGGCTTACCAAGCTATTTTGGCAAAGCTCGCAAGTCAAGGTGTTGAGTGGGTTCAGATTGATGAGCCAATTTTGTCACTAGAGCTTGAAAGTCAGTGGGCTGATGCGTTCAAGCTAGCGTACCAAGTGATTCGAAGCGATGTAAAAGTGCTGCTAACGACGTACTTTGACTCTATAAGCGATACGCTAGACAAAATTGTAAAGCTACCAGTGGATGGTTTACATATCGATTTATCTGCCGCGCCTCAGCAGCTTGACGACGTGGTTGCCAAACTACCGGAGGGGTGGGTGCTGTCTGCTGGCGTGGTCAACGGTCGTAACGTGTGGCGCTCGGATTTGAGTGCGCAACTTGAACGTCTACAGCCAGTAAAAGAAAAGCTGGGCGACAACCTTTGGGTTGCGAGTTCATGCTCTCTATTACATAGCCCAGTTGATCTGGAACTGGAAACAGAGCTAAGTGAAGAAGTGAAAAGCTGGTTTGCATTCGCAAAACAAAAAGTGACAGAAGTCGCTTTGCTTGGCCGAGCACTCGACGGTGATCAAAATGCGATTCTCGCTTGTGATACCTATAGCCAGCCAATCAAAGCACGTAAAACGGCAACACATGTGAATAAGCCCCAAGTGCAAGCTCGTTTAAACAGTATTACAGCGTCACTTGCCGAGCGCAGCGCACCTTACGCGGAGCGTGCTGCGCATCAAGCTGAAGTGTTGGGTTTACCTTTGTTGCCAACCACGACCATCGGTTCTTTCCCTCAAACAGGTGAAATCCGTGTTCAGCGCAGTGCTTATCGTACTGGTCAGTTATCTGAGTCCGACTATATCCACGCACTTAAAGGACACATTGCGGATGCCGTAAAACGCCAAGAAGCGCTCGACCTAGATGTACTTGTGCATGGTGAAGCAGAACGTAACGACATGGTGGAATACTTCGCGGAGAATTTGGCGGGCTTCCAAACGACGAAGTTTGGTTGGGTACAGAGTTATGGTTCGCGCTGTGTGAAACCAGCCATTGTGGTTGCCGACATTGAGCGTGAAAAGCCGATTACGGTTGAATGGTCGACGTACGCACAATCGCTAACCAGCAAGCAGATGAAAGGCATGTTAACTGGCCCAGTGACGATTCTATGTTGGACGTTCCCGCGTGAAGACATCACTCGTCAAGAAATCGCGCAACAACTGGCATTAGCACTGCGTGATGAGGTTTCTGATTTGCAAGATGCAGGCATCAATATCATTCAAATCGATGAGCCTGCGATTCGTGAAGGTCTGCCGTTGAAAAAGCGCGATCACAAAGCGTACTTAGAATGGGCGGTGAATGCATTTAAGATCTCAGCAGCGAGTGCAAAACCAGAAACTCAGATTCACACTCACATGTGTTACAGCGAGTTCAATGAAATCATCGATTCTGTTGCAGCGCTCGATGCGGATGTGATTACCATTGAAACATCACGCTCAAATATGGAACTGCTTAAAGCGTTTGAAGAGTTCAATTACCCGAACGAAATCGGTCCAGGTGTTTATGACATTCACTCACCAAACATTCCGACGGAAGAGTGGATTGAAAGCCTAATAAAGAAAGCGGCAGAAAAGATTCCGGTACAACGTTTGTGGGTGAACCCAGACTGTGGTCTGAAAACACGTAACTGGGCAGAGACAGAAGCGGCATTGGCGAACCTCGTGTCAGCGGCAAAGAAACTTCGTGCTGAGCTGGCGTAAGGCACCTTTTTAGCAAATAAAAACGGAGACCGTTGTCTCCGTTTTTCTATTCTTAGCCGTTCATTCTCGTCGTTATACTATCCCGCAATAGCGGATGAATTACTCGTATCGAAAACAACGCACTCACTGTGACTATTTCATTTGAGTACAAGTTTGCGCGGAAACCAACTCATCTGCCATCAACTGACCGCGAGAGTTACGCACTTTAATACGGTACATTAAGCCCATATCAATTTGCTTACGAACTTCCGGGTTATTGCAATAGGTGTAGATACTGGTATTCAGTACTTGATTTAACGGCTTTGCACCGAGTGCGTCATCGTTATAAATCATCATCATTTCAACAACATTTTTGTTGGATGAGACACGCATTATCTGCAGTGGACCGTATTCCAAAGGGAGACCTGCGGACAAGACTCCCGCTCGGTTTGATGCCAATAGCTCAAGCTGGCGTTGATTATCATCGGTAGATGAACAGCCCGCTAACGCACCAAATGCCAAGAAAAGACACAGTAATTTTTTCATAAATTAAAACACTTTTTTGAACGGTTTCACGATGACATTATCGTAAACACCAGCCGCTACGTAAGGATCGGCTTCTGCCCACGCTTTAGCGTCTTCTAGAGAGGCGAACTCAGCGATGACAGTCGAGCCCGTAAATCCAGCTTCTCCTGGGTTGTCAGAGTCTATCGCAGGCATAGGACCAGCAGTAAGAAGGCGACCTTCGTCTTGAAGCTTTTGTAAGCGCTCCAAGTGTTGCGGGCGAACGCTCATGCGTTTTTCCAGCGAGTTCTCGACGTCCTGAGAAAAGATGACATACCACATAGCATAGTTCCTTAATTGGTAGGGTAAAGTGTTAATTTAACGCCTTTTTTGTGTCTCTCACAAGTGAACAACAGAAAATGTGAGATCCTTTCTAACAGTTAGCGCTGTAGGTTGACTAATTCTGAACTGGGCGTGGTTTGCCTTCACTGTCAATGGCTACGTAGTTGAAAGTCGCATCACAAACCATGAAGCGCTCGCCGACACCGTGTGCTTTTACCGGCTTGACCCATACTTCCAGATCGACACTCATTGAGGTGCGACCAATCTTAGTGCATTCGCCATAGCAGCAAACGACATCGCCAACACCTACAGGCTTCTTGAAGGTAATGCTGGACACTGAAACGGTAACAACGCGACCAGAAGAGATCTCTTTGGCTAGAATCGCACCTGCTAGGTCGAGCTGAGACATAATCCAACCACCAAAAATATCGCCATTGGCATTAGTATCGGCAGGCATTGCAAGGGTACGAAGCAGCAGTTGACCTCTCGGAGAGCTAATTTCTTGACTCATTGTGACATCCTAAATCTTAAAGGCGCTCAAACTAAGCGCCAACATAGTAAATACCTAGAACCAAAGGTCCTTAAAAAAACCGCAGACACCGGACCAGAGAAAGTTGGTTTACAGCAGCAAGAATGGTCTGATTCCGGTATGCCGTTTGATCGGTTTAGTGATACATGGAGCAAAACAGCGACCCGAAGGTCGCTGCAAAGTGCGCGGATTATAGCAAAACTGAGTTTTTAATCATCAGTCGACACATCGGATGAGTTGTTTTTTTGTTCTTTTGGCATGTGTTTGTAAATGTAGAAGCCAGTCGCAATCATGTAGGCAAATGTCGCAATCAACATTCCGAATACTTTGAAGTTGACCCAAACATCCAGTGGTAGCTCGTAAGCGATATAAATGTTCAGACCAGCAAAGAATGAGAAGAAGCCGACCCAAGCCCAGTTGATCTTCGCCCAAATAGCATCAGGTAGTGAAATTTCTTTGCCCAACATGCCTTTGATGGCTGATTTCCCCATTGCGTGACTCGCTGCTAAACCGATAGCGAGAATCACATAAATGATGGTGACTTTCCATTTTATGAAATTGTCGTCGTGGAAGAAAAGGGTCATGCTGCCGAATATCGTCACGATAACGAACGTAATTAGCTGCATTTTCTCGACTTTTTTATAAAGAGCATAGGTGACGACAAGCTGAATTGCCGTTGCAACGATCAGCGCTCCTGTTGCTGCGTAGATGTCGTACATCTTGTACAAAGCGAAGAAGACGATGAGTGGGATAAAATCTAGGATTTGCTTCATGGTGGCAAAATCTACCTAATTAGTGAATTGAAGACAGTCTAACGGAATCTGACAAGATGTGAATACCGTCAAGGTAAGAGGTAAGAGAAGTAATCCCCTGACTGAATGATACAACAAGCAACATTTCGCAAAGATGAAGTAGTAAATCGAAGGCATAAAAATTGCCGCGATAGAGCGGCAATTGAGTTGATAGAATTTAAGATTCAAGCAACACGTTGATATTGAGAAATAAGCGTTTTGAAATCTTCTAAATAGCCTTCACGTAACAGGTTATCAACGGTTGCTTCAAGCTCTTCGAGAGACATCGTAAAGCAAGTGGATTTGCCGGTCATCAGGCTCAAATACTGATGGTATTCTTCTTCTGTATAGTGGCCTAAGCGATCGAGTAGTAGTGCTTTGATTCCATGATGAATCAAGCCGTAGTATGTGTGTCGATGAAGTAACATGGCGATCTCCTTATCAAGCTCATCCGCTAACCATTTGCAGCTTGCTTGACCCTCTGGATAATTCGATTTACTTCAGTAATGCACATCTAGTGCCAGTTTTATCTTCGCAAATTAGAAAGTGTTGGAAGTAGCAAAACTCTCATGTTGCAACCAGCGCTTGATGACGGTTTGGAGCGCATTTAACGTGGTTGGCTTTTCAAGTCTGTCATCCATGAGTTTCGCAATGAGCTCCAGCTCTTTGGCTCCAGACTCTCCAGATAGTGCGATGATCGGAACGGAAGACGCAATTTGCTTAATTCGTTGGCTTGCGTCAAATCCATTCATCACTGGCATCTGTACATCCATAAGCACCAAATCAATCTTGTGCGACTGAAATAGCTCCACCGCAGAAGCGCCATTATTTGCTTGTAAGCTGTTGACTCCCAGCCTTTTTAAGTACATTTGAACCAAAGTACGCTGCACCTCTTTGTCATCAACAATGAGCACTGTTGGTGCATCGTTACTTACTTGTACGTGTTGGGCTGTGCGAGGTTCAGAATGTGGTGCATTTACTTTCCAGCCATTGAAGTCCGGTGTTCTCAACGTCTCTGGCTTGGGTGCGTTTGGAACGACCGGGAAATACAAGTAGAACTCTGTAAATTCGCCCAATTCAGACTGGCACTCAATTCGTCCACCAAAAGAGCGCATAACGCGTTGACAGTAGCCCAAGCCAAGGCCGCTGCCGCCACTTTTTTGAAACGAGAAGAAGTCGTCAAATATCTTGTGTAAGATACTGCTATCTATGCCAGGGCCACTATCTCTGAAGACCAGAATGTTTTCGTAGGCCCCCGTTTGGCTACGAATCTCAATTTGACTATCGGGATAAGAATCAAAATAGTAGATAGCATTGCGAATCAAATTGAAAATGACAAAGTTAAACAGAGTTTCGTTTAATTTCGCGACAAAATCGTGCTCTTGGGGCAGATTGATCCTTTCAATTATTTGATCGTTTTCGAAGCCATAACGGCTGACCGCTTGATCGACAGCTTTATGTATAGACGTAATAGTTAAGGGTTCGTGCTCTGGTGAGCTGTCGCTGACTTCTCGCAAAATAATGTCGATGAGTTGGCGACCACGCTGAATCGCTGCTTCTCCTTTATCAATCTCACTCTTTAACGTCTCAAGTGAAGCGTTTGATTCGATATGCTGTTTTAAAGCTTCAAATCGTAATTGAACTTGAGCGAGAGGGTTACGCATTTCATGCGCAATAGAGTTAGCGAGCGCACGGCTTTGGCGTACTTTTCTATCGGCCTCGATGGTGCTCTGGATGCGAACTAATAAGGTTTGCAATGCTGAAATTTCTTCATTAGAAAACAGCTTATTATCCATTTTGTGTGAAGAAATCAGTAAGTGCGTAACGGACTTTCCACGACCAAAAAGAGGCATTACGAGCGCCGTATTGCTGGATCGCATACGTTCGTAGAGCTTGCGCATTGAGCCTTTAGACGAGGAGGCATAATCAATTTCTTCAGACAGTTCATCAAGCACGAGAACAGACTTGCTTGACGGCAGATAATCTTCATAAAACGTTTCGGTGTAACTGCTGGTGACGAGCTGCAATTTATTATTTGGTATATTCAGTAACGCTGCTAACTGGCGCATTGCATCATCTATTGAGCGTTTAAATTCCTCTTCTAATCCAAGAATTTGTTGAACGGGTGTATGTCGTTTCCCATAAATAAAATAGGACGCGAAACGACTGACGCGTTTGTAAAGCAAGTGCCAAGTGATACCGATGAGTGCGCATAAAGGCACCGCTACAAGCCATTGGTTATCTTCTGAGATAGGAATAAATATTGCGCCCAGCGGGAGGACGAAAATGGCACAGACAAACAGCGCGCTAACGGTTAAGTATGTGAGGTATTTAGCGCTATAAAAGCGAGAGGTAAGCAGGGCATAGCCTACAAACAACATTTCACTAATTGAAAGTGCTGGTGGTAACCAGGTTAAGGAAAAGTCACCAAGGAAGTAAGTCATTCCAAGGTGTATCACTGCAGTTGATAACATGAAGACCAAAATGCCGGCGATCATATAGTTACTTTTTGCCAGCGTGAGTTTGCTGCTGTTCGCTCGCATGGTAATCAAGTTCAGCAGGGTTAATACAACAAATGTCAGCAAACTAATAAAGAAATATGAGGTATGGGGACCAAACTCGATCACGAACTGGCTTGGGCCGCTAATGGTGACATTTTCGACAGTAAGGTTTGGTACTAAGTTGATGTAAAGCGAGTACGTTGCTAGTGCCACAAAGACGATTTTTTTGCCAGGCTTTGACCGCAGTTTTTTTGATATCAGCCGCTAGCTGGCAAGAAAAATAGAACGCGAATGCAAAGGCAAAGAATGACGCCAAGTTCGCCAACTTAGCCATAAAAATACCGCCAGCGGAGCCCAACTCCGGCAATAAGTCGGTATGGAAGTATGCGTTGCTGCTGATCCAAACGATGATGCAACTAGAATAAGCAATGTACGGCGCATGATGCGAGCCTAAAATCGTTTCACTCTTCTGTTTTAGGCGATAGCAGTAATATAACAACCAAGCGAACACCACCAGTACAGTGGCGTATAGCGTCATTGCTTTTGGATAAAAAAGGCCGTGAAGATGAATATCAAGCATGTTCATTCACCTTTTCATCAATTCTTTTTGTTCGTACGCGGTGTTTGTAGTCGCGAAACTGTATGTCTTGAAATGCTTCAACCATCATACCTAAATTCCAGAAACCGCGGTATGTCTTGGTACCGTCACCGTTAATGTCGCGGTATCCTGAGTGAAAGTAGGCCTCTAAATCAATAGATTGATAGAAATTTAACATAAATATTTGTTCAATAATGGTAAAGCTGAGCTTATAGCCTGCTTTATATAGCTCACTCATCAATGCTTTTTGTGCCAAATACAAAAAGTACAGTTTTTGTTGGATGTTGCCACCCACTGTCAGACGCAGCACTTCGCAAACCGCTTCAGTGTTTTTCAAGTGAGATTGGAACTGCGCATCAAATTCAATAAGAGTCCGTTGGCGAGTTAGATCGTTACCTCCAAAAAGGCCTAATTGATTAAGAGTAATGTAGCCATAATCAGGAAGGCAAAACTGCCATTGCTCACTACTAAATGGTGATGAATAGCTGAGCCAGGTATTTCTTTGGTGCCAGTTTTGCACCAAAGCGGAGGAGACCATGATTGGTGTAGATGACTGCTTGAACAATAGCACAAAGTGTTGACCTTTCTGCGAGAGTGATAATAGAGGCAATATCTCAAACCATTGTTCAGTTTGGACGAAGAGCTCAAGATTGCTCAGTGTGATTGCTTCGGAAATCGGCATTAATGCAGCGTGATTTGGCAGTGTTACCTTTAGGTCGCATTCGGCAATATCTTCGATCAATATGCTTGAATAGTCGCGGTCGTCAAACGAGAGCTGAGTTGGTCTTGTCGCTTCATTTAAAGGGTGCTTTTGCTTGATCGCAGCAATCTCACATTCACACCAGAAAACCATCCAATGCGGGTAACAATCTGCGGCAATTTGTTCAATTAAGAGCGCCTCTTCGGAGAAAGGCGTTGGATACTGCTGTACTAAATTTCGATAATCCATTAATTCAAACAGTACGGACAGACTCTTAGATGCGTATTTAGGAAAGAGGGATTTAAGAAGCTTTATTCTATACAAAGCAACTTGTTGAAAAAGAGAAGACCTTTCTTGCGGTGTAAGAGTAAGAAGAACCGTGTCAACCAGCGCCTTTTGTTTTGATTCGATCGGCAAATCTGTACTGGCGAGGGGCTCCAAAGACAGCTTAAGACTCATGATATAACCTAGTTCTGACGTTTTTTATATTTTGTAATGGTTTATATCATTTTGATAAATTTATGCTATTGGTTTCTATTTGTATAGTTACGTAATGCAAGAAAAGACAAAAAAACCGCTCATAGTGAGCGGTTTTTAGTTCATTCGAGAAAGGACTAAGCTTCTTGCTTTTTAAGCTCAGCTTCTGCCGCTTCCTCTTCTATTAGCGCATCAACGATAACTGCACATGCTGCATCACCAGTGATGTTTAGTGCTGTACGAATCATATCGAAAATACGGTCAAGAGCGAATAGCAGTGGTAGACCTTCAATTGGAATGCCAGCGGCAAGAAGTACGGCAACCACTAGGAAAGAAGGACCAGGAACACCCGCTTGACCAACCGCACCCAATGTAGACGTTACGATAATTGCAATGTAAGCGCCCATACCTAGGTCGATATTGAACAGTTGAGCAAAGAAGATAGCAACCAAGCCATAGTAAATCGCATTACCTGACATGTTGATCGTTGCGCCTAGAGGCAGAACAAATGACGCGGTTGAATTTTTTACGCCCAGTTCTTTTTCACAGGTGTCCATTGTGACAGGCAGTGTCGCCATAGAAGAGGCCGTTGAAAGCGCAACAGCTTGTGGCTTTTTCATTGAAGACAGGAACTTCTTCGCTGATGTCTTGGTGAAAATATGCACCATTGCTGGGTAAACAACGAAACCGAAGATTAGGATTGCGGCAACGTAAACAACGAACAGTTTGAATACCACCATTAGTGCGCCAAAACCGAATGTACCGACTGCTTCTGCCATCAGACCGAACACGCCGATAGGGGCAATGATCATCACTTTGTTGATCATCCAAACCATTGCGTCAACGATGCAGTTAACACCATTAATGATTGGCTCACGACGCTCTTTTGCTTGCTTAGAAATTGCAATACCAAAGAACATACAGAAAACGAGGATCTGTAGGATGTTTGCTTCATTTAGTGATTGGAAAACGTTGGTTGGGATCATGCCAGTGATGGTTGCCCAGAAAGTAGGTAGTTCACCTTTTGAAGCGTATTCTGCTGAGAACATTCCTTCAACGCCAGAGACGTCGATACCCATGCCTGGTTGGAATACTTCACCCATAAATAGTGCAAGCGCAACGGCTAGGGCGGATGTTAAACCAAAATAACCTAGAGTGACGATGCCAACTTTACCTGCTGACTGGCTGTTCCCAAGACCAGCTGCACCAGAAATCAAGGCTACAGCGACCAAAGGAATAACCAACATTTTGATTAAGTTGATAAAGATAGCACCTAAAGGAGCGAACACTGTCGCATCATGACCCATCATGGCACCAACGGCTGTGCCCACGATCATGGCGATTACGACTTGTACGCCAATGTTGTTTAGCAAACTCTTTTCTTTTAACACTTCCATAACCTCTGTGCTAATAAAATGTAAAATCCTAAAATTACCCACTAACCATAAATGGTTTTATGGATAATTATCTCGCCTTGCTTTTTACACTTATCGTTTACAATTGGCAATATGCAGCAAGGTATTATTGATGGATTAATCGATATTTTATTGACGAACGATAAAGTTTTGTTCAATGGCAAACGTTTGCTATTGATTTTTGTTATGCCTTTTAGCTGTGTAATTGTTTTTGTTTATTTCTTTTTCTTGTTTGTTTTTTGTTAACTGAGATGAGTTTTGTGTTTGCGAGCGTAGTCTGCGTCTTGCGTGACTTGGATTGATATTTATAACAATTAATTTCTTTCAAGCTCACACTTTTACCAATTAGCTTTGTGAAATGTTAATTGTTTTACATTCTTAGTTTTGATTGCATTGTAAACATAATGTTAATCAGAAATGGGCGAGACAAATATTAAGTACCAACATTTTAGTGTAGGGGAGTGCTCTCTCTGTTAATGCTCCCGAGCCGATAAAACGAAAATCAACAAGTAAGAGGTGAAGCGATTATGATGAATCTTGCTGCTGCATTACAAAGAAATGCTGCGAGTAAACCAGATAAGACGGCGTTGATATGTGGTGATGTCGAGATAACTTATGCGCAGTTTGATGCGATTACCGGAAAGATCGCGGCATCTTTAATCAACAAAGGGGTCGTTCCGGGCGATCGTATTGCGCTCTCATGCCCAAACATTCCTTTTTTCGCGTTTGTTTATTATGCGATACAAAAAGCTGGCGCGGTTGCTGTCCCATTAAATGTGCTTTTGAAAGCGCGAGAAATTAAGTATCACTTAGAAGATTCAAAAGCGAAGTTTTACTTCTGTTTTGAAGGGACAGCAGAACTGCCAATGGCAAAAGAGGGGGTTAAAGCGTTTGAGCAGGCTGATATATGTGAAAATATGGTCGTGATGACTCAATCTCAAAGTGAAAACGAATGGAATGGTGTGCCAACTCTCAATGCGTTTATAGCGGATGCAGAACCATTGTCAGATTATGTACCGCGTAACGCAGATGATACTTGTGTTATTTTGTATACATCAGGGACGACAGGCTTACCAAAAGGAGCTGAACTGACGCAGCAGAACATCATAATGAATGCTCTGGTGGCACAAAACATTATGGGCAGCCAGGCCGATGATATTCACTTAGTAACTTTGCCTTTATTTCATACCTTTGGTCAAACCGTCCACTTAAATGCTAGTGTTTTGGGCGGGGCAACCTTGGTGTTAGTGCCTAGGTTTGAGCCTAAACATGTTCTTGAGCTGATGGAAAAACACAAAGTGACGTTGTTTGCTGGGGTGCCAACGATGTATATCGGTTTGCTTCATGTCCAACACCAATTTGATACATCCTCACTACGTGTTGCTATCAGCGGTGGAGCCCCGTTGCCAACCGAAATATTTAGATCCTTTGAGGAACAATTTAATGTCCCAATTCTTGAAGGATACGGGTTATCAGAAACAAGTCCTATTGCATGTTTTAATCATTTAGATCAGGAACGTATACCAGGATCGGTAGGTCAACCGATTCAAGGCGTTGAAGTAAAAGTTGTCGACATTGAAGGCAATGCGCTACCGATCGGTGAAGAAGGTGAGATTGTTGTGCGTGGGCATAATGTTATGAAGGGATACCTTGACCGCCCGGAAGTCACTGAATCCGCGCTACAAAATGGCTGGTTCCATACTGGTGATGTTGGCCGTTTTGACAGCTCAGGTAATCTATTTATCGTCGATAGAATGAAAGATCTGATCATTCGAGGTGGATTTAACGTTTACCCTAGAGAAATTGAAGAAGTGTTTATGACTCATCCTGCAATCTCAATGGTAGCGGTGATAGGGATTCCAAATGAAGAGTATGGCGAAGAGATAAAAGCTTACGTTGTGCTTAAACCGGGAGAGTACATTGACGCGGAAACATTACAAAAGTGGGGCAAAGAGCAGTTAGCCTCTTTTAAATATCCTCGTTATGTTGAAATTCGTGAGCATCTCCCGATGAGTGCGACAGGAAAGATTTTAAAGCGTGAATTGAAATCTGAATTGAATGTGGCTTAGTCAATTCAATGAACTTTGGGTTACAGCGCCACTTGTCTGGAGCGAGTGGTGTTGTGCACGTTACTCAAGAATAGAAGATGGCAATCTCTCGCTAGCGTGTACACATGAACTATCTGTTTACTCTATTGTTCGAGTTGTTTTATGTGCGCTTCTAAGCGTTTTGGATTGGTAATGGTCACTGAACCATATTTCAGTTCTAGCATCCCAATACTCTCTAAGTTTTTTAGTACTTTATGAACACTTTGACGAGTTAGCCCCATCATGTTGGCGATATGCTCTCTAGTCACTCTCACGACACACGGCTGAGTATTGATAGCTTGGTTGTGTTGGTATTCAGCAAGCAACAGCAACCTTCTTGCAATCCGCTCTTCGATTCCTCTAATCGCATCATCTTCGATAACAGAAATTGCAGACCATAAGCGGCGGCTAAGTAAGTCGAGAATCGTAGGGTAACTTTGAGGATATTTGGCGAGTAATTGGCGAAACTTATCACCAGGTAGTTCCAGTAAGGTCACGCCCGAATGCGCGGTTGCGCCAAAAATACGGGGCATGCCGGGAGAAAAAACATTGTCTCCAAACCAGCCTCCTGCCTCGAAAATCATTAATGTGACTTCTTTGCCTTTTGAACTCATCGAATTAATTCGTACGGCACCCTGTGCAATGACCATAAGAGAAGATTGAGGTTCCCCTTTATTGCAAATCAGTGCTTTTTCGTCGAAACAGCGAACTTTAGCTATTTGTGCTGCTTCACTAAGTCCTTTCTCGGGCAGCCCTGATAATACAGGACATTTGGCTAATAATGCTTTGACTTCTTCCATGTGCAACCTTACTGCATCCTGCTCTAGCTATTATTTGTGCTGGTTAAGTGGCAAAGTTTATCACTCTTTGATTGCTCTGCTTTAGATTGGTTTGGAAAGTGCGGGCGTTGAATAAAAAATGATATGGTATAAACGCCATACAAGAAAACGCCCGCTAAACAGAATGTTAAGCGGGCGCTATAGCGTTACATCAAATGGAAATTATTTCTGAGTGGCAGCTTTCATCGCTGACACAAAATCACCAAGTTTATCGAGCATAATTTGTGGCTGCTCGACATTCGCTTCAATGATTTTCACCACAGCTGAGCCGGAGATAGCCCCTGCTGCGCCAGACTCTATTGCTTGTTTCACCTGTGCTGGTTCAGAAATACCGAAGCCAAGCAGCGCTGGTGGTGCATCGAACTGGTTTAATCTATCTAACATGTGACCAACTGGCATATTTGCTTTGGTTTCTGCACCTGTCACGCCAGCACGAGAAAGCAAGTAAGTGTAGCCACCACCCAGTTCTGATACTTGCTTCAGTGTTTCGTCACTGGCTGTAGGTGGTGCGATGAAGATTGGGTGAATACCAAACTTCTCTGCTGCTGCAACAAACTCTGCACTTTCATTGGTTGGTACGTCTGCAATCAAAACAGAATCGATGCCTGCTTTTGCACAACGCTCATAGAAGTTCTCGATACCACGAGAGTAAACAAGGTTCGCGTACATCAGAAGGCCAATAGGCAGATCTGGGTATTTAGCTCGGATCTTACCAATTTGTTCGAAGCAGATATCCGGTGTTGCGCCTGAATCTAGCGCACGAATGTTAGCGCCTTGGATGGTTGGGCCATCTGCAAGCGGATCTGAAAATGGAATACCAAGTTCAAGGGCGTCTGCGCCAGACTCAACGAGGGTTTCCATGATCTTGTAAGATTGTTCTGCGTTTGGATCGCAAACCGTTACGAACGGTACAAATGCGCCTTGGTTTTTTTCGTTTAGACGCGCAAACATCTTCTCATAACGGCTCATTAAATCACTCCTTTTTCTTCTAGGATGGCGTGTACGGTGAAGATGTCTTTGTCACCACGACCAGATAGGTTTACGACCAATAGTTGTTCTTTCTCAGGATTCTCACGAGCCATGCGCAATGCATGAGCTAGAGCGTGAGAAGACTCTAGAGCTGGGATGATCCCTTCGCTGCGAGCCAGTTCTTGGAATGCCTCGAGCGCTTCGTCGTCAGTTACGTTGTCGTATTCTGCACGGCCAATTGCGTTTAGGTGTGCGTGCTGTGGACCAACTGAAGGAAAATCAAGACCCGCAGATACAGAGTAAGACTCCTCAACTTGGCCGTTTGGATCTTGCATCAATGGCGCTTTCATACCAAAGAAGATGCCCGTTTTGCCATGTTTAAGTGGTGCACCGTGTTGGTCAGTATCGATACCTTTACCTGCTGGCTCAACACCAATGAGGCGAACGCTTTCTTCTTCGATGAAGTCAGCAAACATACCAATCGCGTTTGAACCGCCGCCCACACACGCGATAACTGCATCAGGAAGACGACCTTCACGTGCCAAAATCTGATTCTTAGTTTCTTCACCGATCATTCGTTGGAAATCACGCACGATGGTTGGGAATGGGTGAGGACCAGCTGCTGTACCTAGTAGGTAGTGCGCATCTTCATAAGTTGCAGACCAGTCGCGCAGCGCTTCGTTACATGCGTCTTTAAGTGTCGCTGAACCTGAGTGAACCGGAATGACTTCTGCGCCCATTAGCTTCATACGGAATACGTTCGGGCTCTGACGCTCAACGTCTTTTGCTCCCATGTAAACACGACACTTAAGGCCAAGTAGTGCACACGCTAGTGCGGTTGCAACACCGTGTTGACCTGCGCCAGTTTCAGCGATGATTTCGTTTTTGCCCATGCGTTTCGCTAGTAGCGCTTGACCCAACACTTGGTTAGTCTTGTGGGCACCACCGTGAAGCAGGTCTTCACGTTTTAGGTACAGTTTGGTTTTCGTACCTTTAGTTAGGTTACGAGTTAGAGTTAAAGCCGTTGGGCGGCCCGCATACTCTTGAAGAAGCGTCATGAACTCACTGCGGAATTCTGGATCTTCTTGCGCGTCGATAAACGCTTGCTCTAGTTGCTCCAATGCAGGAACTAGAATTTGCGGAACGTACTGACCGCCGTATTCGCCAAAGTAGGCATTCAGTTTTGCCATCGTTATATTCCTTCTCGTATTTTTCGCTACGAATAGCTTTAAATTTTTTAGCTGATATCCAGCTTTAGTAGTTGCGAATGGCGGTGAATGCCGCAAGCAACTTCTGTGAATCTTTTTTGCCTGGTGCACTTTCTACACCAGAGTTTAAATCTAACCCCAAGCAACCGAGTGTCGCTGCTTGTTGAGCATTTTCTGGCGACAGTCCGCCCGCTAGCATAATTTGACTTGGGTCGCCGATCAGTGACCAGTCGAACACTTGACCAGTTCCGCCAGTTTGGGTGCCAACTTGAGCATCTAATAGATGGCGGTCAATGTGGTCTGCAAGCAGTTCTGGCTTGGCATCAGTCACGCCATAAGCTTTCCAAATTTCTACTGTTGTTGGCAGTTCGGCTTTGAGTTGGTTTACGTAAGCTTGGTCTTCTTGACCATGCAATTGCACCGCTTTCAAACCCAGAGAGGTCACCATGGATGCAACAAAATCGATATCGTGATTTTGGAAAACGCCAACGTAATTCAGTGGAGCACCGCTCATGGTTAAGCGAGCACCTTCAAGGTCGACCGCACGCTTCGACTTCTCGACAAAAATCAGGCCACCAAATACCGCGCCAGCTTGATATGCTTTTGCTGAATCATCCGGATGCGTTAAGCCACACACTTTGTTTTCGCCTAACGTCACTTTACGTACTGCAAGTTCAAGGTTGTCTTCCGCCATCAGCGAACTACCAATCAAGAAGCCGTCTGCGTATTCCGCTAAATCACGAACTTGTTGATGCGTATAAATGCCAGACTCTGAAATTACCGTCGCGTTTGGTGCCAGTTCGCGAATGGTCGGTGCCAATTCTTTAGTACGATTCAAATCGGTACTTAGGTCGCGCAAGTTACGGTTATTGATGCCGATAACGCGTGCGCCTAGATTAACGGCACGATGAAGCTCGTCTTCGTTGCTGACTTCGGTCAGAATGCCCATATTCAGGCTGTGAGCTGCTTCTTCTAGCGCTTTGTACTCTTCGTCATTGAGGACAGAAAGCATCAGAAGTACGGCATCAGCACTGTAATGACGTGCTAGGTAAACTTGGTAGGTGTCTACCATGAAGTCTTTGCACAAAACTGGTTGTTTGACTTGACCACGCACTTGAGGAAGAAAGTCAAAGTTACCTTGGAAGTACTTCTCGTCAGTTAGGACTGAAATTGCATCAGCATGGTTGTTGTAAACCGATGCAATGTAATCCAAGTTAAAGTGATCACGAATCAAACCTTTAGAAGGAGATGCCTTCTTACATTCGGTGATGAATGCTGTCTTTTCGCCACTCAGTGCATCGTAGAAGCTGCGATCCGATGGCAGTAAATCAGACTGAAATGTGCTTAGCGGTTGAGACACCTTACGGTCTGCTACCCATTGATATTTGTCGCGGACAATTTTCGCCAGTACTTCTGCCATTTCTGCTTCTTTCTTAGAAACGTGTTCAGACAGATTGTCAGCTTGCTGAGTGTTGAAGTCAGTCATCTTCTTCAATTCCTTAAGCGTGTGCGGCAAGTTGTTGTACCAATTGGTACGCCTTGCCTGAATTCATTGCCTCAATCGCTTGTTGCGTGTTGGCTTTTAAATCTTCGTGGCCGAATAGACGCATTAGCAGAGCTACGTTCACTGCCACTGCGCCCAATTGTGCGTCTGTACCTTTACCTGTCAGAATATTGGTAATGATCGCTTTGTTTTCTTCAGGATCGCCACCTTTGATCGCTTCTAGTGGGTGTGCTTCTAGACCGAAGTCTGCAGGCGTTAGTTTGTATTCTGTGATCTTACCGTCTTTGATTTCGGCAACGGTTGTTTCACCGTGAATCGCTACTTCATCCAAGCCACTGCCGTGTACTACAGCGGCGCGCTTCATACCCATTTGTAGCATGGTTTCTGCGATAGGACGAACCAGTTCTTCACTGTAAACGCCCATCAATTCGATATTAGGACGAGCAGGGTTAATCAGTGGGCCAAGAATGTTAAAGATGGTGCGTGTTTTCATGGTTTGACGCATAGGCATAGCATGGCGCACACCACCGTGGTATTGAGGTGCAAATAGGAAAGCAACACCGATATCGTCGACCGCTTTGCGCGTATCTTCTGCGCTCATGGCTAGGTTGATACCAAATGAATCAAGAAGGTCAGAAGAACCCGATTTGCTTGAAACGCTGCGGTTGCCGTGCTTTGCCACTTTTAGACCACATGCTGCAGCAACAAATGCCGCGGTGGTTGAAATATTGATGGTGTTGTGACCGTCGCCGCCCGTACCTACGATATCTGCGAAATCGTAATCTGGGCGAGGGAATGGGTTTGCATTTGCCAGCAGTGCTTTGGCCGCGCCTGCAATTTCATCTGGCGTTTCGCCTTTGATTTTTAGTGCAGTCAGTGCTGATGCCATCAAAATTGGGTCTAGTTCACCACGGATGATGATGTCAAACAGCTGTTGGCTCTCTTCCTGAGTAAGCGATTCTTGCTCGTACAGTTTGGTAATAATAGGGTTGATGATTGCTTCCATATTTCCTCTCCTAAATTTCTTATGTGCCAAGTGCTTTTTAAGCAGTGAGTGGGTTCACTGAAGTTGATTCTTCAAGCGCCCATTCAATGGCATTGGCCAACAGTGTTGCTCCGTAGGTCGTCATAATAGATTCCGGGTGGAACTGGAACCCGCAAACTTTATCTTCTTCATGTACAACAGACATCACCAAGTCATCCACTTCTGCCGTGATGGTTAGACTCTCAGGAACCTTGGTCGCAACCAGCGAGTGGTAACGTGCAATCGCAAGTGGTGATGGTAGGTTTTGGTAAATCGCATGGTTTTGGTGCTCCATCATAGAGACCTTACCGTGAATGATTTCACCCGCGCCAGCGACGGTGCCGCCGTACGCTTCAACAATCGCTTGGTGACCAAGACAAATACCGATCATCGGAACTTTGCCTTTCATGCGTAGGATAAGTTCTGGCATTGAGCCTGCCTCTGACGGTGCACCAGGGCCTGGCGATAGCAGAACCACTGGGTTTTCAAGCTCGTTTACCGCTTGTTCGATGGTTTCTGCTGGGATGTTGTTTCGGTAAATCTTGACTGAGTGACCTAGCGAGCGGAATTGATCCACAAGGTTGTAGGTGAACGAGTCAAAGTTATCGATGAATACGATGTTCGCCATGTCTGCTACTCCTTGTTCGTAGGTTGAGAATGCGCTGCTTGAATAGCAGAGATTACCGCTTGTGCTTTACCGCGCGTTTCGTCTGCTTCCGCTTGTGGGTCTGAGTCGAACACAACGCCTGCGCCTGCTTGAACTTGAGCAATGCCGTTCTCAACGTAAGCTGAGCGAATTACGATACATGTGTCGAGTGTACCTTCGCCGGTAAGGTAACCCACAGCACCGCCGTAGCTACCGCGTCGTGCGCCTTCTACATCGCGAATCAACTGCATTGCACGAATCTTTGGTGCGCCAGTGAGCGTGCCCATGTTCATACAAGCTTGGTATGCGTGCAGGGCGTCTAGGTCTTCACGCAGTTGACCAACCACACGAGATACTAAGTGCATTACGTGGCTGTAGCGGTCGACTTTTAGTAGGTCTGCGACGTGGCGAGTGCCAGCTTGAGCAATACGAGCGACGTCGTTACGTGCTAAGTCAACCAACATCATGTGTTCTGCGTTTTCTTTCATGTCGGTGCGCAGTTCAAGTTCGATGCGGCTATCTAGGTCGAAATCGATCTCTCCATTCGGGCGTTTACCACGGCGACGTGTGCCTGCAATTGGGTAGATTTCAATTTGGTTGGTGTCGGTTTCGTACTTAAGCGCGCTTTCTGGTGATGCGCCAAACAAAGTGAACAGCTCATCTTGCATGTAGAACATGTAAGGGCTTGGGTTACTTTGTTTCAGTTCTTTGTAAGCCGCGAGTGGAGAAGGGCAAGGTAGAGTGAATCGGCGAGATGGTACAACTTGGAACACATCGCCTTTCACTACGAACTCTTTTAAGTCGCGAACAGTTTGGCAGAAGTCTGCATCAGACACGCTAGGCTCTACCGTTACATCTGTTATTTGCTCTGCATTTGGCAGCAGTTTTGGCGCTGCGCATTGTGCACAGATTTCTGCAATACGAGTCTCTAACGCTGTTTTCTCTGAACCGTCAACAAACAACGTCGCTTGAAGCTGGCAAGATTCCGTTTGATGGTCGACAACCAGCAGTGTTTCGGCGACGTAGAAAACGTAATCTGGACATTGATTGGTTGCTTCTGCATTACCAAGCGGCTCGAAGTTTGCGACTAAGTCGTAGGCAAACAGACCGCCAAGGAAAATAGCGTGTTTGTCTTGCTGTGAAATATCGAAGCTGTGTTGCACTAAACGTAGTGCGTCAAAAGAAGAAGCTTCACGTAGTCGAGAGTCCTCATCTAACGTGTCGCATGGCTGGCTAAACTCCAAAGTCAGCGTTTTGCCATCGAACTTACTTTCAACGTCACCACGGATGTTCTGGTTTAGGTGAGACAGTAGGTTTTTACCGTTGTTGGTCAAGGCGTGCATGCTAACAGTGTGGCCGTAACAAACGATGCGCACCGCTGAATCTACGATTAAAAGTGATTTTAGATTCTGTTTCGAATCAATTTCAGCGGATTCGAGAAGCAAGCTATCTCTTTTGTTCTCACAAATGGTATGGAACAAACGTGTTGGGTCTTGAGTGTAAGGAACCGAAGTCTTTAATACTTCTAGGCATCCAAGTTTCTTGATTTCTATGGCCTTATTCACAAGACCTCCTTGTAGCTGTCTAAATCTTCCTGCCGTACATAGTCGCATAAAGCAAACGTTCTCCCAATCTAGAGTTAGCCATATTCGATTAATGTTTAGGCAGTTGAATGTGAAATGAGCAACAAAACAAAAAAGCCCGCTTAAGTAGCGGGCTTTACAACGTTTGGTTCTATAAACTAGAAGTATACGTTTGCCCACCAAGAACTAGTCCAAGTGCGCCACCAAGCAAGATCTGATGAGTTTGTCTTATTAAGACAAACCGCAACTTTCGCTTTTTGGTTTTGGTTAAATTCTTGTAACATGGTGAACCTTAAATTACGTACTTTGTATTTGTGTACTAGTTAACTAGTGCGAGAGTAAAAAGTCAACCCCAAAACAGCATTAAAACGATAAAAATATGAGAATTGATTTACATAGTCACACCACTGCATCGGACGGTCGGTTAGAGCCTAAAGATTTAGTGGAAAGGGCGCTGAGTTTTGATATCGAGGTTTTGGCGATCACTGATCACGATACGGTTGACGGTTTGGCGTTAGCCAAGCAACACGTTCAAGACAATAATTTACCGATCAAAATCATCAACGGCATTGAGATATCGACTGTCTGGCAAAACAAAGACATTCATATTGTTGGTTTGAATATCGAACCGGAAAATGAACAATTATCCGCCCTCATCGAGCAGCAGAAGCAGCACCGCATAACAAGGTCAGAGTTGATTGCAGAGCGACTACAAAAAGCAACTCGGGAAGGTGTGCTCGAAGAAGTAAGGCAGATCGCCGGTGATGCGCCTGTTACGAGAGCGCACTTCGCGAAATGGTTGGTGGATAATGGTTACGCAAAAACCATGCAAATGGTGTTTAAAAAATACCTAACGCGTAATAACCCAGGTTATGTACCACCGAATTGGTGCTCGATGAAAGATGCGGTTGATGCTATCCATGCTGCTGGTGGTTTGGCGGTATTAGCGCATCCTGGAAGATATAAGTTGACAGCGAAGTGGATTAAGCGTCTTCTAGCAGCGTTTGTAGAAGCAAACGGCGATGCGATGGAAGTTGCACAGCCGCAGCAAGCGCAACAAGAAAGGCGCAACTTGGCTGATTATGCTATACAATACAAACTATTAGCGTCTCAAGGCAGTGATTTTCACTACCCATCCCCTTGGATGGAGCTAGGAAGGAACCTTTGGTTGCCCGCAGGCGTCGAACCAGTTTGGAAAGGTTGGGGTATTGATCCTTCGTTGGATATATCAAAGTAACCTCAAAGCGTGGGTTTCAGCATCAAATAACTGGAAAGTGTATATTGGGTATTAATGTGGCTTTCCTTGTCGTTGGAACTGAACAACACTTTGAATCTTGAAGTCACTTGATAAAACACAACAAGGCGGCATTCAAGCTCCACATAAGAATATAGAGCCGAGAGGCTCGATAATGAGGAATTACAATGAGCCAGTTTTTTTTACGTTCACCCAGAAAACCCACAGGCTCGCTTGATTAATCAAGCAGTAGCAATCATTCGTAACGGCGGCGTTGTGGTGTACCCTACCGATTCAGGGTACGCACTTGGCTGTCAGTTGGAGAACAAACAGGCACTGGAACGAATCTGTCAGATCCGTCGTCTGGATGATAAGCATAACTTTACTTTATTGTGTCGTGATTTGTCGGAGCTTTCTCTATATGCGCGAGTAGATAACTCTGCATTCCGACTACTGAAAAACAACACACCAGGTCCTTACACCTTCATCTTCAAAGGCACGAAAGAAGTGCCGCGTCGTTTGATGAACGCGAAACGTAAGACCATCGGTATCCGTGTTCCAGACAATCAAATTGCCTTGGACTTGTTGGAAGCATTAGGTGAACCGATGATGTCTACGTCGTTGATTCTACCTGGCAGTGACGTAACAGAGTCTGATCCGGAAGATATTCGCGATAAACTAGAACATGCGGTTGATGTGATTCTTAATGGCGGTTACTTAGGTGAACAACCTACGACCGTCATTGACTTTAGCGAAGGTGAACCTGTTGTGGTGCGTTTGGGATCAGGTGACCCGGCACCATTCGAATAATTCGACTAATAGACGTACACCACCGTCAAACAAAATAGGAGGCATCGCGCCTCCTATTTTAGTTGTCATATCGAATATCTCATTGAACTTAACTGTTTGAGATTAAGCGAAATCGAAAATGTCGATACCATTTTGTTCAGCATAGTTGATGTATGCAGAGCTCACGCCGTTTAATGTTACTTCGACATTGTATTCATCACTAGAGAATACTGCCCAGCCACACTCATTATAAGATAAAGTCAGATCATCCGCTGAATCCAAGAACGTATCGCGAATGCCATCATTGTCGGTGTCTCTGCCCATATCGAAGACAAGTTTGTCATGAAAAATATTAAAATCGACAATATCGGCTTTAATATCAATATCGTTGGAGGATACAGGTTGATCCGGTACACCAATAGCCAGGCGGTTTGTAAGCACGAAAGTGTCGTCTCCACAGCCGCCGCTCAGTACTGATTCACCATCGCCAACGACGAGCGTGTCGTTACCCCAACCCCCACTCAAGTAGTTGTTGCCTGAGTAATCAAAAATTGTATCATCGCCACAACCACCAAAGAGCTTGTCATTTCCTAATCCGCCTGATAGGAAGTCGTTGCCAAAGCCGCCAGAAACAAAGTCGTTCCCTCGGCCACCGAGCAAGGTATCGTCTCCCCAGCCCCCGAAGACAACATCACTTCCTCCGTATCCTACGAACTTATCATCACCACAGAAGCCGAAGAAAATATCGGTTGTTTCAGACCCTTTTGTACCGGTCATATTGTCATCTTGAGATGTCCCAAAAATCCAATTTAGGTCTAGATTTAGCATAGACATTGTTCTATTCCTTTTTGTCTGATTTATGCCAATCGCCGAAAATGCAGAGCCAATCTAGCTAGTTAAAATACACGATAACGTAATAGTAAATAGTGACTTACCGATGCTTCTTTCTTGCTATGAGTGCTCATTTATCCACGATGATTGGTATTACTTAGCAGCAAACAGGGACGGCTTATTCTTCGTTGTTTTTAAAGCAACACGAACAGTAAACACACCCCAAGTGGTTATCGTTGTAACCCTGACAATTTTATCAGGTACTGCACGGTTAAAGTGGCTCGGGAAGACCGATATTAGTGGGATTCTCGCTGGGCAATATCAGCATTAAGTAGGAAAAAAGTTGCAGAATAGAGTAAATATTTTCGATGTTTTAAAGTGAATTTTGGGTGTGGAGAATGGCGCCGATTTAGCTTACATTAACTGAGAAAGTTACGTATAATGTCGGACCGAAAAATCCCACTGAAATGGGTAATTAGCAAAATACAGACCAATCCTGGTCTAGACGTCTGTGAAGACGACACATAGGTAGATAAATGAGCGAAAAGTTACAAAAAGTATTAGCACGTGCTGGTCACGGTTCTCGTCGTGAGATTGAATCGTTAATTAAATCTGGTCGCGTTAGCGTGAACGGTGTAGTCGCTAAGCTTGGTGAAAGACTTGAAGACGAGAGCAGCGTAGTTCGTATCGATGGTCACATTGTCTCTGCAAAGATTCAAGAAGAAGTGATTTGTCGTGTACTTGCGTACTACAAACCTGAAGGTGAACTGTGTACTCGTCACGATCCAGAAGGTCGTCGTACTGTTTTTGATCGTCTGCCAAAAATTCGTGGCTCTCGTTGGATTTCAGTTGGTCGTCTGGATGCGAACACTTCTGGTCTTCTGCTTTTCACAACGGATGGTGAACTGGCGAACCGCTTAATGCACCCAAGCCGCCAAGTTGAACGTGAATACCTAGTACGTGTGTTCGGTGAAGTAACTGAACAGAAAGTTCGTAATCTAGTAAAAGGTGTTGAACTGGAAGACGGTTTAGCTCGCTTCGAAGATGTTGTTTACGCGGGTGGTGAAGGCATGAACCACACGTTTTACGTTGTTATCAACGAAGGTCGTAACCGCGAAGTTCGTCGACTATGGGAATCGCAAGAGTGTACCGTTAGTCGTCTGAAACGTGTTCGTTACGGCGACATCTTCTTAGACAAGAAACTGCCTCGTGGTGGTTGGATGGAGCTTGACCTGAAAGAAGTAAACTACTTGCGTGAGCTTGTAGAGCTTCGTCCAGAGAAAGAAACCATGCTTGATCTGAACAAAGACAACACGTCACGCAAACGTGAGCGTGCACGCAGCCAAAAAATTCGTCGCGCAGTTAAGCGCCATGAAGAGCGTGTTAACACGCCAAAAGGTCGCAGCAACAACCCTTCTCGTCGTAAGCCGAAGAAGACCGCTGGTGATCAAGGTGCACGTAACAAGCATCGTTAATCGATAGCAAAACATCAGAAAGGCTTGCCAACTTGGCAAGCCTTTTTCTTATCTGTTACATAGCGAAAGGATCTAAAGCCGATATAGAGAAGGGTGTTTGGATAAACAAATATCGCAGCTAAACAAAAACAGCAGATAAAAAAATACCAGCGCTAGGCTGGTATTTTTTATCATGATGAAGAAACGTTAATCGCGTTTCCAAAGCATATGGCAGAACTTATGTTCAGGGTCTCGGCTGATTAGCATACGAGCAAATACGTCATCAAGAACGTCATTTTCCTCATTTACTAGGCCGATACGAACCTCTGCATATACTTCTTTGTCGATCTCGAAGCCAACATGTTCAATCCAGTCATCACCAGTTTCAACAAGTTCTGCGGCACCACGATCTTCAAATTGCGCAGTAAACAGAATCACGTCAGCAGGCTCTAGATTATCTGGAGCCATCTCAAGGAAAATGTCGTACGCTGCGTCGATGACGTCGTCGTAAGAAATCAAATCAGACATGCTTATGCTCGGCTCATGTATTTACGTTCAGCTGTGTTAATGATAACACGGTCACCAGTTGCAATGTACTCAGGAACCTGGATGACAAGACCTGAAGCGAAGCGTGCTGGTTTAGTACGAGCAGATGCAGAAGCACCTTTGATTGAAGGGTCAGTTTCTTCAATCACTAGCTCAACAGAAGATGGTAGTTCAATACCCACAGCAGCACCGTTAACAAGGATAATGTGGATACCTTGTGTATCTTCGTTGATGAACAGCATGTCGTCTTCAACTTCATTGTGCTTGAATGTGTATTGTGAGTAGTCTTCGTTATCCATGAAGATGTGCTCATCGCCGTCAGCGTATGAGTACACAACTGCACGTTTGTTCATTTCTACCGTTTCAACAACGTCATCAGACTTGTAACGCTCATCTACACGTGCGCCCGTGTTTAGATCTGTACAACGCATTTTGTAGATTTTAGCGCCGCCACGACCGCCAGGAGTCGTTACTTCGATGTCTTTAACTAGAAGAGTTTTACCATTAGACTCGATTGCGAAGCCTTTTTTGATTTCACTTGCCTTTGGCATTGTATATTCCTATTCATACTTATTAAGCAAAACTCGGTGATTATAGCGCTAAGTTAGCCGCCTAGCATTAAAATTCATTGCAGAAATTTGTTGTTACTCCCATGACTAAACACCTGAATGGACTTGATTCAGTGAGTCGGCTAAGAGAACATATAGTCCAACTTCTTGAACCATCTGAGAACACGTTTTAAGTCATGTCTCTGCCTGTTATCGATCCTAAACAACCATTTCAACCAGAGTTTGCGCCTTTAATTAGAGAAGTCACCGCTTGTCTCAAAGGTGGACTGGGGCAAAACTTACACAGCGTTTATGTGTATGGTAGCGTCGCTCGCAAAACAGCGGTCGCTGGGAGGTCGAACTTAGACCTGGTTGTCGTTACTCAATCATCCTTTGAGCACAATCGCGCGACTTTGCTCAACACAATTAAGTGGCGTGCGCAGCAGAGTTACCCTCAAGTTAATGGTGTATCGGTCCGTACAGCCTTAGTGAGCGAAGTAGCTAATTTAGATAGTATTTTCACTTGGGGCTTTATGCTTAAGCATTGCTGTGTCTGTGTTTATGGTGATGATCTAGCAGACTGTTTTGGTGATTACGTCCCAAGTTGGGAAATTGCTAAGCACTGGAATATGGATGTGGAAGATTGGATTACGGTGTATCGCAAAAAAATCGTCCAAGCGAAGACGATAGAAGAGCAGGTGGCCGCTCAACGCGTGATTGCTAAAAAGCTACTAAGGGCGTCATACTCTTTGGTGATGTATCGAGATAAACGTTGGTTTGATGACCCTATACAATGTGGCAAGGTATTCTTAACTTATCATCCTGAAAAGCAGCTTGAGATCGAGCGGCTAGAAATTTTACTTTCTGGCCGGGGTATTCCCAAGCGTTCTGTTATCGGGCTAATTGATGCGTTTGGTGATTGGTTAGTCAAACAGTACCAGAAAACAGAGTTTCGTATCGGTTAAAACAACCCCATTTGAGGCGCTGAAAGCCTGTCAAAATCCGTCCCAATGAAAGGGAGAATCGCATCTGCAACGGGTTTGAGTTGTTTATCAATGTAATGTTGATAATCAATCGGGCTATTGAGGTACTCATAAGGTTCAGGACCGTTCACGGTTATAATGTATTCAATTCGTCCTTTGTTTTGATACTGTAATGGGCGTCCAAGCTTGGCATTTATCTCATCCGCTAAACGAGCTGCACGCACTTGTGGCGGGACGTTCTTCTGATACTCATGCAGTTTTCTGCGCAGTCGCTTTTGATACACTAACTGTTCATCAAATTCACCGTTGTTAGTTTTCTCAACCATCTCTCGGACATAGTCGCTTGGGTCTTCACCATGGAAAATCATGCTATAGAGTGTATTTTGAAATTTCTGTGCTAACGAGGTCCAGTCAGTACGGGCACTTTCTAACCCTTTAAATACAATCCGCTCTTGCTCTCCTTCACCGATTAAACCCGCATAGCGCTTTTTCGAGCCAGTTTCTGCGCCACGAATCGTTGGCATAAGGAATCTGCGATAGTGGGTTTCATATTCAATTTCCAACATAGATGTTAGGTTGTACTCAGAGCGCAGATGTTCTTGCCACCAAGAGTTGATGTAATCAACTAATTGATTTCCAACAGCGTCGGCTTCTACTTGACTGTATGGTCGATTCAACGACACAAATGTGGAATCCGTATCGCCGTAAATCACTTGATAGCCTTGTTCCTCAATCAGCACTTTAGTTTGCTTCATGATCTCATGTCCGCGCATGGTAATACTAGAAGCTAACCGAGTATCAAAGAAACGACATCCCGATGATCCCAGTACGCCATAAAACGAGTTCATGATGATTTTGATTGCCTGAGAAAAAGCTTTTTCATTGTTCTTCTTTGCAACATCACGTGCTGCCCAAAGCTTTTCAATCATTTCTGGTAAAAAGTGTTTCGTACGATGGAACTGACCACCGCGAAAGCCAGGTACAGCCTGATTATCTTCTTTTCCAATATCGAGTAATAACCCCTCAACCAAACCCATAGGATCAATCAAGAAAGAGCGAATAATCGATGGATATAGACTCTTAAAGTCCAATACTAAAACGGAGTCATATAGGTTAGGGATGGAGTCCATCACGTAACCGCCGGGGCTCGCAATCCAATTTTCAGGGTGTAGGTTTGGGGCAACGTAGCCTGCTCGGTGTATCTGAGGCATGTATAGGTTTGTGAATGCTGCAACCGAACCGCCTACACGATCCAGTTCTACACCAGTGAGCCGAGAACGCTCTATTGCAAAGTCGAGCAGGTGAGTGTGATTGAAAATCTTGTTCACCAACACGCAGTCTTGTAAGTTATATTTAGCCAGCGATGGTTTTTCGGAGCGGTACATACGATTGATTTCATCCATACGGTCATGAACGTTGTGGATTTCTTTACCTTCCCCCAAGAGTTCTTGAGATACAGACTCTAATGACCAAGACCGAAAGTGATAAGTAGCCGTTTTTAACGTATCGATACCATCCATCACAACTCGCCCGGGAATGGAGA
The DNA here is from genome assembly GCF_012275705.1 of Vibrio chemaguriensis. Lineage (NCBI taxonomy): Bacteria > Pseudomonadati > Pseudomonadota > Gammaproteobacteria > Vibrionales > Vibrionaceae > Vibrio > Vibrio chemaguriensis. Next base: position 145,482 of record NZ_SHOE01000009.1, on the reverse strand, counting down.
TAAACCCTTGTTGGCTTTGAGATGAACTTCTAAAAAAGCTGGCTTGCTCTGCTCTGCCAAGCATTAGCTTCATGTTGTGCCATTCTGCTCGTTTGTGTAGCAGGCGAAAGTCAAAATCAATGACGTTCCAACCGACAATGACATCGGGGTCGAATTGTTTAAACCAATCGATGAGTGCTTCTAGAAGCGCCTTTTCATCCTGGACCCATTGTATCGGTGTATCCGAAGGTTCTGGTTCTCCGATCATGATAACGCGGGAATCCATGACGCTGTCTAATCCGATGGAGTAAAGAATGCCTTTCTCAGAGCATTCTAGATCTAACGAGACAACGTTTAACTTCGGCTCATATTGCCCCGTACGGCATTTTGCGTTCTGGACGCGTTGGTAGCCATTGGTACGAGTCACATTGCCTGTAAACTCAATACTGCCTTTAATAAAACGCTCCATGAGGTAGCGATCGGCGAGGCGAATATCACTTTCGTACGTAGTGATATCATTTTGAGCGAACGTGTCTTTAAGTGTGAGAGCGTCTCTGGTTACGTTGGTATAGCATGCAGAAAGAGGCGTATGTTCAAACGTTTTGAGATCCAAAAGGCGGATGTCGACGGGTATGTTTTTTTCTCGCGCGAGTGTTTTTGCTTGCTCTGAGTGTTTCTGAGCGATGAAAAATACTGGCTTCTCACCATTAATAATTAACTGAGTAGGACCTGCTTCTGTCGAAAGCCACAGCTCGATTTGAGTTTGACCTTTGATGTCTCGTGCCTGTCGAGTAAGCAGAAAGCCTTGTTGGATATTCAAATGTGAGAAACCTTAGAAAACTTGAAGAACGCTAGTTTAACATTAAGAACTGTAAAAATAACCAGTAAAGAAAACGGTTCAAATTTTTGCTGGAATTAGTGATTACAAGTTAGCCTTTGGTGCAAGAGGGATAGTGTCATTTTAAGTTATAGCGTGTTTCTCTGGGCAATATGAAACCTAGTTACTTGATTTATTGTACTTAATGTTGTTAATTGTCTTTTCTTAGATTTCGGTTCTGCTCATCACGCTCTAAAATAATAGAGTGGTTTATGAATAAGTTCTTGCTAAAGTTTGCGTTTCAGCACATATTCATAGAAAGCAATTTTTTGTCGATTACGTTAGTATATAGGCAGTCATACTGATATCCACATTTAACAAATAATGGTTATGTGGGTGCAGAACCAATACAAAGTGTGGAGATACAAGTTTGATAAATGTTTTCCTTGTAGATGATCACGAGCTGGTTCGCACAGGGATACGACGTATTATTGAAGACGTCCGTGGAATGAACGTAGCAGGAGAAGCTGACAGCGGTGAAGATGCAGTAAAATGGTGTCGCAGTAATCATGCTGACGTCGTTTTAATGGACATGAACATGCCAGGAATTGGTGGCTTGGAAGCCACTAAAAAAATTCTTCGCGTGAATCCTGATGTGAAAATCATCGTACTTACCGTTCATACAGAAAACCCGTTTCCAACCAAGGTGATGCAGGCAGGTGCGTCTGGTTATTTAACCAAAGGTGCTGGCCCTGATGAAATGGTGAATGCGATTCGTGTAGTTAATAGTGGGCAGCGTTACATCTCACCAGAGATTGCGCAGCAGATGGCATTGAGTCAATTTTCTCCAGCCTCTGAGAACCCTTTTAAAGACTTATCCGAACGTGAATTGCAGATCATGCTTATGATCACCAAAGGTCAAAAGGTAACGGATATTTCTGAGCAACTTAATTTAAGTCCAAAGACAGTCAACAGCTATCGCTACCGACTCTTTAGTAAATTGGACATTAATGGTGACGTTGAGTTAACTCACTTAGCGATTCGCCACGGAATGCTGGACACCGAGACCCTTTAGTGTGAATCCTCCCTTCGATTCGGCTTCCTTTCTCAAGACAGTAACTCATCAGCCCGGCGTTTACAGAATGTACAACGCCGAAGCTGTTGTCATCTATGTAGGTAAAGCCAAAGACCTAAAAAAGCGCCTTTCAAGCTACTTTCGGAAAAAAGTAGACAGTGAGAAAACTCGCGCGCTTGTCAGTAATATCGCCAAAATTGACGTCACAGTGACTCACACTGAGACAGAAGCGCTCATCTTAGAGCATAACTACATCAAGCAGTATTTACCGAAATACAATGTTTTGCTGCGAGATGATAAGTCTTACCCTTATATCTTTATTAGCGGTCATAAGCACCCACGGCTTTCTATCCACCGTGGCGCCAAGAAGCGCAAAGGTGAATATTTTGGCCCCTACCCAGATTCTGGTGCAGTAAGAGAAACATTGCATTTGCTGCAAAAGATATTTCCTGTGCGCCAGTGTGAAGACACTGTCTATTCCAACCGAACGCGCCCATGTTTGATGTACCAAATTGGCCGTTGTGCAGGGCCATGCGTTGATACCATCATTTCTGATGAAGAATACGCAGAGTTGGTTGGCTTTGTGCGCATGTTTTTGCAAGGCAAAGACCAGCAAGTACTCAAACAACTGATCGAGAAAATGGAAGTTGCCAGTCAGCAATTGCGCTTTGAAGATGCCGCTAAATTTCGCGATCAAATCCAAGCGATTAGACGTGTTCAAGAGCAGCAGTACGTCTCAGAAGACAGCATGGATGATATGGATGTACTCGGGTTTGCTCAGGAGAATGGTATCGCGTGTATCCATATCCTGATGATACGCCAAGGCAAAGTGCTTGGTAGCCGTAGCCATTTTCCGAAAATCCCACAAAATACAAGCCAGCAGGAAGTGTTCGATAGTTTTCTGACTCAATACTATTTGAGCCATAACGAAGCACGCACGATTCCTTCTCGTATTATTTTGAATCAAGAGTTGGCAGAAGATATCGCGCCAATACAGAAAGCGTTAAGTGAAGTTGCTGGTCGTAAGGTTCATTTCCATACCTCGCCAACTGGCTCTAGAGCAAGGTATCTCAAGCTTTCGAACACGAATGCACTAACGGCGATTACCACCAAAATCAATCACAAGATGACGATTAATCAGCGTTTTCATGCGCTTCGCGAAACATTGAAGTTGGAGTCTATAGCTCGAATGGAGTGTTTTGATATCTCCCATACTATGGGTGAAAGCACGATTGCGTCATGTGTGGTGTTCAACAACGAAGGCCCCGTAAAGCAAGAGTATCGTCGCTACAACATTACTGGGATTACCGGTGGTGATGATTACGCTGCAATGGGGCAAGCGTTGGAGCGCCGTTATTCGAAGCAATTGGACGTAGAGAAAATTCCCGACATCATCTTTATCGATGGTGGTAAAGGTCAGTTAAATCGTGCGCATGATATTATTTCGCAATATTGGGGTGATTGGCCAAAGCGTCCCATCATGATTGGTATTGCGAAAGGGGTCACTCGCAAACCAGGCTTAGAAACGCTGATTACAGTCGATGGGGACGAGTTTCATTTACCAAGCGATGCTCCAGCGCTGCACCTTATTCAACATATTCGTGATGAAAGCCATAACCATGCTATAGCGGGGCATCGTGCTAAGCGAGGTAAAACCAGACGTACTAGTGCACTTGAAGGGATTGAGGGAATCGGCCCTAAACGACGTCAGGCGTTACTCAAGTACATGGGTGGGTTACAAGAACTTAAACGTGCAAGTGTCGAAGAAATCGCCAAAGTACCGGGAATAAGTCACTCTTTAGCAGAAATTATTTTCCAAGCATTGAAACAATAAGGAAAATCGCGCAACATTAAGCCGCAATGTGTAAGAGAATAATAAAATGCGTTTGAATATCCCGAACATTCTGTCTCTTCTTAGACTGTTCCTAATCCCTGTTTTTGTGGTTGTCTTTTATCTACCTTATTCATGGGCACCGTTTGCAGCAGCAATGGTGTTTTGGGTAGCGGGTTTTACTGACTGGCTTGACGGTATGTTGGCCCGTAAACTTGGCCAAACTTCTCGTTTTGGCGCGTTTATTGATCCTGTCGCTGATAAAGTGCTAGTGGCAACGGCATTGATTCTAATCACGGAACATTATCATTCAATTTGGGTGACCATTCCTGCGGTAACGATGATTGCGCGAGAAATCATTATCTCAGCATTGCGAGAATGGATGGCTGAAATCGGTAAGCGAGCGAGTGTTGCGGTATCTTGGGTTGGCAAAGTAAAAACTGTTTCGCAAATGTTCGCCTTATGGGTGTTGATATGGCGTTACGATGAATGGATGGTTTGGCTAGGCTTTGCGGCCTTGTATGTGGCAACTTTCTTGACGTACTGGTCAATGATTCAATATTTAGCAGCTGCGAAAGATGATCTGTTGAATGAAGAGCATCATTAAATTCTGATATTAGAAAGCAGGCTTAATAGCCTGCTTTTTTGTATCTAAGATAATCTACAGCATTTCTTTGCTTCTCACGTTTTTTAATGCTTGCTAACGGCCATGCTTGAAATTTCTATCTGAGAGTTCCTGTTTCGATAGAATTCCATATGTGATCTAAGTCTTGTTTTTGCCCTTGGAGAGTCTCAGAGAAGCGAGTCTCCTGATTGTTAACGCTTCAATACACGTAACGCACGGCCAGCAGTGTAAGGCGTAGCCAAAGTTTTATGATAAACAAGTGTATTTAAGCGATTTTTAGTATTAAAACTAAGCAATCTACCGTCTTTCGCACAAATTCTAGTCAAACGATTTAAAAAAATAAAAATAGTGTTGACTCGATCGCTCGAATCCGTAGAATGCATCCCGTACCCAAGAGAGCACAGCTCAGTAGGGTGGTGAAAAAGCTTAGCTTTATTCACAAATGAGGCGCCTTGGCAGAGTGGCTATGCAGCGGATTGCAAATCCGTGGACCTCGGTTCGACTCCGGGAGGCGCCTCCATTATTCTTTTGAGAGTGAATGGCTTTCGAGAATAAATGCGACACTAGCTCAGTTGGTAGAGCGCAACCTTGCCAAGGTTGAGGTCACGAGTTCGAACCTCGTGTGTCGCTCCAAATTTTATTGATATGGCGTTAGCGGTATCAGATGGTGTTTTACTTTTCTGTAAAGGCATCACAAAGAATATTTGTGTGCCCTGGTGGTGGAATTGGTAGACACAAGGGATTTAAAATCCCTCGACGTTCGCGTTGTGCCGGTTCAAGTCCGGCCCGGGGCACCATCTCATATTAAACGCGACACTAGCTCAGTTGGTAGAGCGCAACCTTGCCAAGGTTGAGGTCACGAGTTCGAACCTCGTGTGTCGCTCCAGATTTAAGGCCCAGCATGAAAATGTTGGGCCTTTTTTGTATTTCTTCAAATCTTAAATTTCTTCTCTGTGATGGATTTCGTTAAGCACTGAGCTCCTTCAGCTTACTAACTTAACTTCTTGTTAATTTTAGTCATAGCAACGTCACTTCATGGCCATACCCATCCAGCTAGTTTAAGTTTAGTCAATCAAAGTTCTGTGAATAAAGACTCATCGCTTTAGGCTGAGCAGTAACGTAAATACTAGCTCTGTTAAATACCTTGGATACTGAAAATAATGTTCTACGATTAGAGAGTGGTATGTTCATAAACCGTTTTGGTTCATGGCGCTGATATTGTAAGGATATTTGTTTAAATAACAGGTATTTGAGAAAAGAAGAAAAGCGTTGTAGATGAGTATGAATGTACAAATATCACTAGGGGGAACTTTGTTGTGATTTGCGTCACTGTTACTAATATGAAAAATCGTTGCCAGAAGATTTTATTTTGTGATAAATTCGCGCGCAATCTCGGAGCGTAATTAACAACGTTTGATCTCTGGGGGATACGCGTAGTGACCATTCAAGCTGATTGTGACACTGCGTAGGGTAGGTATCGGCAAAGCCTTTTGTCGATAGACGGGATACTAATGCTGTAAAAGCGGCATATTAATGGGAAACCCAACATTGAAACCTTTGAATAAACACACACTAATCAGCTTCATACTGCCGAAATGTCCTGTTTTACAAAACGGGTGCATTACGGAACCTTGATTAATCCCTTTTACATATAAAGTCACGAATATCGTGGCAGATGATCTGTATTTGTCATTTTGCACTGACAAATGCGGAGGGGTATACACACCTCCTGTAACTTCATTCCAATGATTATTAATACAGGATATAGAATTATTATAATTCAAGGGATTATGTAGTATGAGCACTGCCTTTGAAGTCGATAGCAATATCGCAAACATTTTTTCGTCTCAGGTTCCTATCGTCGAGGGAACGTATGACTTAACGCCAGATCAAGTATTGATTGATCAGGCTGAGCATGAATCTGAAGTACGTTCTTATCCACGTCGCTTGCCAATCGCAATCAAACAAGCTTTTGGTTGCTTGGTTGAAGATACACGTGGACAGATCTTTTTAGACTGCCTTGCGGGGGCGGGCACTCTAGCTTTGGGGTATAACCATCCTGAAATAAACCAAGCTCTGAAAGAGCAATTAGATTCGGGTCTGCCATATCAGACGCTAGATATTGCAACATCAGCAAAAACGACGTTTATTCAATCTGTTAAATCCTTTCTTCCTCAAGAGTTAAGTGAGAACAGCGTTATCCAATTTTGTGGTCCGTCTGGAGCCGATGCAGTTGAAGCCGCGATCAAACTCGCAAAGCAGACTACTGGTCGTAACACCATGTTTGCTTTTCGTGGCGCATATCATGGTATGACTAACGGCACAATGGGCATGATGGGCAACCTAGGTACGAAAGCGCGTCGAACTGGTTTAATGTCAGACGTGCACTTTATGCCTTTCCCATACAATTTGCGTTGTCCATTTGGACTTGGCGGTGATGAAGGTGCGAAAGCAAGCATTCGCTATATCGATCGTCTTTTAAACGATGATGAATCGGGCATTATGAAGCCTGCTGCGATCATCGTTGAGCCAGTGCAAGGTGAGGGTGGTGTTGTTCCTGCGCCAGCATTCTGGCTGCGAGAGTTACGTCGTATTTGTGATGAACACGGTATCTTACTGATCTTCGATGAGATCCAGTGTGGTGTTGGTAAAACTGGCTACAATTTCGCATTTGAAGAGTCGGGCATTGTTCCAGATATCCTGTGTTTATCAAAAGCTATTGGCGGTGGCTTACCAATGTCGTTATTGGTTATCAACAAGCAGCATGATACTTGGAAGCCGGGCGAACACACAGGTACGTTTCGTGGCAATCAGTTAGCCATGGTCTCTGGTGCGAAAGCATTAGAAATCATCCAGCGTGACAATCTGGTTGAGCACGCCAATATTGCGGGCCAGTATTTGCGCTATGGTCTTGAAAGCATTCAAAAGCGCGTGAACTGTATCGCAGAAGTACGTGGCAAAGGCTTGATGCTTGGTGTGGAGATTAAAAATCCAAACGGTGAGCTCAATAAATTTGGCGAACCTCAAGCGGATAGTGAACTCACTCTTTCCATTCAACGCGCAGCACTTGAGCGTGGCTTGATCGTTGAGAAAGGCGGACGTGAAGGCGCAGTAATTCGCTTCCTTCCTCCTCTTATCATCTCGTTTGAGCAAATCGACTTTGCTTTACGTGTATTTGAAGACGCGATTTTAGCCGCCGGCGGTAGTCACATCGAAACTCAGCCACAAGATGAATGGAAGAAGCATTTCATCCACACTGGAGAGTTGGGCAGCAATGAGTTTGCTTCGGTGATGAATCACACTACGACAGCAATGAAATCAGTGTTTGAACAGGTTGCTGCACCATACTCAGGTATGGATCCAAAAGCATTGGAAGCAGCGATCCATGCTGTTGATCTTGACAATAAAAATGCGCCTCTCAAAACGGTTATTGATGATGCAGCCGAGTTGGTCGCGAAAAACGCGATTTTTACTCAACATCCAGATTGTATCGCTCACCTTCATACTCCACCGTTGATGCCTGCTATTGCCGCAGAGGCAATGATTGCGGCTTTGAACCAATCAATGGACTCATGGGATCAAGCTTCATCAGCGACTTATGTTGAACAGAAAGTTGTGAACTGGCTATGCGATAAATACGAGTTAGGTGGAAAAGCGGACGGTATCTTCACGAGCGGCGGCACGCAAAGTAATCAAATGGGTTTGATGCTTGCGCGTGATTGGATTGCTGACAAACTCAGTGCACACTCAATTCAAAAGCTTGGCCTTCCTGAATACGCAGACAAGCTGCGTATAGTGTGTTCGAAAAAATCCCACTTCACGGTTCAAAAATCAGCGTCTTGGATGGGATTGGGTGAAAAAGCGGTTATGACCGTCGATGCTAATGCCGATGGAACGATGGATGTCACTAAGTTAGACGAAGTTCTAAATCAGGCAAAAGCAGAAGGTTTGATCCCATTTGCAATTGTCGGCACAGCGGGCACAACGGATCACGGTGCTATTGATGACCTAGACTTTATCGCCGATATGGCAGCGAAACATGACATGTGGATGCACGTCGACGGTGCATACGGTGGAGCTCTGATTCTAAGTAGCCAAAAAGCCCGTCTGAAAGGTTGTGAGCGTGCACACTCCATCAGCGTAGACTTCCACAAGTTGTTTTACCAAACCATCAGTTGTGGCGCGCTGTTGGTGAATGACAAGTCTAACTTTAAATTCCTGCTTCATCACGCAGACTATTTGAACCGCGAACACGACGAACTGCCGAACTTAGTGGATAAGTCTATTGCTACAACTAAGCGTTTTGATGCGCTAAAAGTGTTTATGACGATGCAAAGCGTGGGGCCAAAAGCCCTAGGCGATATGTACGATCATTTGCTTGATCAGACGCTTGAAGTTGCGGACATGATTCGAGATAACAAACACTTTGAGTTGTTGGCTGAACCATCACTATCTACGGTTCTGTTCCGCGCGACACATGAATCAGCGGATCTTGACGAACTGAACAAAACGTTGCGCTTAGAAGCGTTAACACGCGGTATCGCGGTATTGGGTGAAACCATTGTTGACGATAAAACTGCATTGAAATTTACGATTTTGAACCCGTGTCTGACGACGGCGGACTTTGAATCTTTGCTCTCAAAAATCAATACGCTAGCGGCAGAGCTAGTTTAACAAAGGTAACGGAAAACTATGGCAATTCTACAGATTGGTGCAGGCGGTGTTGGCTGGGTAGTTGCACATAAAGCAGCACAAAACAACGACGTTCTGGGTGATATCACAATCGCATCACGTACCGTAGGTAAGTGTGAGAAAATCATCGAATCGATTCAGAAGAAAAACAATCTGAAAGATTCAACTAAGAAACTAGAAGCTCGTGCGGTAAACGCGGACGACGTAGATTCTTTAGTTGCTTTAATTAAAGAAGTACAACCTGACTTAGTGATCAACGCAGGTCCTCCTTGGGTGAACATGTCTATTATGGAAGCATGTTACCAAGCTAAAGTGTCATACCTTGATACATCTGTTGCGGTTGATTTGTGTTCTGAAGGCCAACAAGTACCTCAAGCTTACGATTGGCAGTGGGGCTACCGTGAGAAGTTTGAAGAGGCGGGTATCACAGGTATTCTTGGTGCCGGTTTCGATCCGGGCGTAGTATCGGTGTTTGCTGCATACGCGGTGAAACATCTGTTCGATGAAATCGATACTATCGACGTAATGGATGTAAACGCAGGTGACCACGGTAAGAAGTTCGCAACTAACTTTGACCCAGAAACGAACATGCTTGAGATTCAAGGTGATTCCTTCTACTGGGAAAACGGCGAGTGGAAACAAGTACCTTGTCACTCACGTATGCTTGAGTTTGAATTCCCGAACTGTGGTTCACATAAAGTGTACTCAATGGCGCACGACGAAGTTCGATCTATGCAAGAGTTCATCCCGGCGAAACGTATCGAATTCTGGATGGGCTTTGGTGACCGTTACCTAAATTACTTCAATGTAATGCGTGACATCGGTCTACTCAGCCCAGATCCACTAACGCTTCACGACGGCACGGTTGTTCAACCTTTGCACGTGCTTAAAGCGTTGCTGCCAGATCCAACATCACTAGCTCCTGGTTACACTGGCCTAACGTGTATCGGTACTTGGGTTCAAGGTAAAAAAGACGGTAAAGAGCGCAGTGTGTTCATCTACAACAACGCAGATCACGAAGTTGCATACGAAGATGTTGAACACCAAGCTATCTCATACACCACTGGCGTACCTGCGATCACCGCGGCTTTGCAGTTTTTCCGTGGTAAGTGGGCAGACAAAGGCGTGTTCAACATGGAGCAGCTAGATCCAGACCCATTCCTAGAAACCATGCCATCGATTGGTCTAGATTGGCATGTTCAAGAACTGGAGCCAGGACAACCTGTTATCCATAAATTGAAGTAAGAATTTAGCGACTCTTATTTGTACGTTTAAGCCGATGCACTTGCGTCGGCTTTGTTCGATTTTATAGTGCCTTTGCTAAGGCGAAGGGACGTAAGGTATCAAAATGCAACAAAACGAACTAAAAACGCCATACTTCATGATCAATGAAGACAAGCTGATTGAGAATCTAGAGAAAGCAAAACAGCTAAAAGACATCTCTGGTGTGAAGCTTGTATTAGCACTGAAGTGCTTTTCAACATGGGGTGTATTCGACATCATCAAGCCTTACTTAGACGGAACAACCAGCTCTGGCCCGTTTGAAGTGAAGCTTGGCTACGAAACGTTTGGCGGCGAAACACACGCATACAGTGTGGGTTACAGCGAAGATGACGTTCGCGACGTGGCGGACATCTGTGACAAGATGATCTTTAACTCTCAGTCACAGTTAGCGGCTTATCGTCATATTGTCGAAGGTAAAGCATCGATTGGCTTGCGCCTAAACCCAGGTGTGAGCTACGCAGGGCAAGACTTAGCAAACCCAGCTCGTCAATTCTCTCGTCTTGGTGTTCAGGCTGACCACATCAAACCGGAAATTTTTGATGGTATTGATGGCGTGATGTTCCACATGAACTGTGAGAACAAAGACGTGGATGCGTTTATCGGCTTACTCGATGCTATTTCAGAGCAGTTTGGCGAGTACCTAGATAAGCTGGACTGGGTAAGCATGGGTGGCGGCGTTTTCTTCACATGGCCGGGGTACGACATCGAGAAGTTGGGTTTAGCGCTTAAAGCATTCTCAGAGAAACACGGCGTACAAATGTATCTAGAGCCGGGTGAAGCGATCATCACTAAGACAACCGATCTTGTCGTAACAGTGGTTGATATCGTGGAGAACGTGAAGAAGACGGCGATTGTCGATTCAGCAACAGAAGCTCACCGTTTGGATACGCTTATCTACAACGAGCCAGCGTCAATTCTTGAAGCATCTGAAAACGGTGAACATGAATACGTGATTGGATCGTGCTCTTGTTTAGCTGGTGACCAGTTTTGCGTGGCGAACTTCGAACAGCCTCTCGAGATCGGACAGCGTCTTCACATTCTAGATAGTGCAGGTTACACCATGGTGAAACTGAACTGGTTTAACGGTCTACGTATGCCTTCGGTTTACTGTGAACGCTCGAATGGTGACATTCAAAAACTGAATGAATTTGACTACTCTGATTTCAAACGTTCACTATCTCAGTGGTCGGTGAAATAAAACGTATTGAGTATTAGAACGACAAAGAGCAGCTGAATTGCTGCTCTTTTTTATTGGGGAAGCGTTAAAGGTATGCAGTTAGCTTTCTACAATTACACGAGTGTCTTCACTCAGAGATTCTAACTCATTAGCCACGTCCTCTATCTCTAGCTCGCTAGGCAATTTAATCGCCATTTTTGCGCTGAATAAGCTGGAGCTTACCCCACCGCCGCCTGCAATGAATACGCGTTGGCAATCCATATCTAGAATTGAAATGCCTTGATTATCGAGAACGTGAGTAATTTCATTCACAATACCTGCTCTATCGTTGGCATCTAAGCGAAGCTGAAAGATAGTGTCTTCACGATGCGAGTGAGGATCCGAGTCAACGAACCTAACCACAAGAGTTTGACATGAAGAGAACGCCTCTTTAACGATGTCGGCATTTTCTCTTGGAAGCTCTACTTTGATGACACCTGCAACTTGATCTTCAATAAAGTTTACTTTGCTTATCAGCCATTTACCGCCATTTTCATGAGTGATTGCTGCGAGTTCTTTGATGGTTGCGGGTGACGCTTGTCCGACAAAATTAACAATAAATACGGTGTTCATAATGTCCCCTCCTGGAATAAGGTTTGGACGCAGTACGAATAAACGTGCTACTTAAGTTATTGGAATAAATCCTTTTATTTAGTGTAGGTGCTAGGGGAGGGTTATGTTTGATGAAAGTCAATTTTTGACACTAATTCGTGAAGCAAATAATTAAAACGATGTTTAGGGCACAAAAAAGCAGCCATCATAAGGCTGCTTTTCTACTGAGTATCAACTCAAGTCAAGGCTAAAATGTTACTTTTAGTTCGACACCGTAAAATTGGCTGTCGTAGTTGGCGCCTGCGTCCATTGCGAATTTTGCGACGTCTTGATTACCAAACCAAGGTGATGAATTAAATTGTAGTTCTGCACTACCGCCCCATGCATCGGTTACCCAATAATGGATATGCCCAACAGGGTTTAGGAAGAAGAGTGATACATCACCGACGGTTTCAGAGCCCATGACTTCGCCGCCGTTTGCTACAATATCTTGCTCAGCAGTGAGCATCATTTCGCCAACCACAGCACCAAAGAATGGTGTGATAAAAATATCCTGCCAAGATGGCACTTCTGCAAATGCCTCTACTCCGTACTCCCAAAAGAACGTTGACATGGTTGCGGAGTACAAGAATGACTGAAACTCGTTATAGCCAGCGTGGCGTGCGGCTGTGTAGTAAACGCCGCCAAAATAAGGATGCATGATGTAGTTGAGGACATGTTCATCACGATCCCAAACAGGCCCGTCAGAGACATTATCTTTCCATTTTTGACCCAGCTTACTCATGTCTCGGTCTTCTTCGTCCCATTTAGTGATACTTTCTGGAAGGAAAGTCATCATACCAACGGTTGCGATACTCAGGCCAAGAATGGTGTATGTTTGACCCATGAGGTAATCCCAGTCTTTATCTTGAGGGATAATGAGATGTTTAGGCTGAAGCCCTGCATCAAGATTTAATGAATCATCATTATTCTGTTCAAACATAAGACCGCGATTTTGAGACTCGAAGGTGTACAGAGTCGTCGTTTCGCAGTAACCTGACAAGCAATCAGGTGTGTAAGAAAACTCCGTATGACTGGTCATATCGTACTGACTTGCGTGCGCAAGCGCTGACGAAGTCAAGCAAAGGCCAGTTAGAGTTTTCTTGAACATGGATGATTTTGACACAAAGGTCTCCGAGTTGATGGTGTGATGATCGGGCTCGCAATTATCCCTCAAAACATCAACCATTTAAATACTTGATCCTTATTTAGTCCCAATATATCTCGTCGAGATTCGTCCAAATAAAAAGAAAAATAAGCACTATAACGAATAATAGGATTGTGCTTATGTTCAGGAGTCAGTTGTGAAAATAGCAATGCTTAGTACCGGTGAGGAAGTGCTCCACGGTGATATTGTTGATACTAATGCGGCATGGTTATCTAGCCTGTTTTATCAACATGGATTTGGCTTAACAAAGCGCTCAACGGTTGGTGATAGCCTGTCGAGCTTGGTTGAAGAGTTTTTAATGTTGAGCTTCAACAATGACGTGGTGATCGTGAATGGTGGTTTAGGGCCAACGACCGATGATATGAGTGCGGCCGCCGCAGCGAGAGCTGCTGAGTGTAAACTCGTGCTTTTCAAAGAGTGGTTGCAGCATCTAGAAAGTTTGTATGCTCGACGTGGCATCCCAATGCCAGACAGTAATTTAAAACAAGCCATGCTACCAGAAACGGCTGAGATTCTGGATAACCCGATAGGCACGGCCTGTGGTTTCAAGATGCTGATTAATGATGCCATTTTTTATTTTACGCCGGGTGTGCCAAGTGAATTTAAGCTTATGGCAGAGACGCAAATTTTGCCTGATCTGAGAAGAGCTTTTCCAGAGGTGCAAGGTTCATGTTGTAGTCGAATCTATACGTTTGGCCTTTCCGAATCCGGCATCTCGGACAAGCTTGATCAGCTAAAACTTCCTCAAGGGTATGAGCTTGGTTATCGCTCTTACTTACCTTTTATTGAAGTGAAACTCTTTGGCCCTTCTGACCAGTTTGAACAGCGTTTGAAGTTGGTACAGATGATCAATAAGCATCTTGAAAGCAATACCGTTAGTATTGATTTACCTATGGTTGAAAATGTCGGCCAGCTGTTGGTGGATAAAGAGTTAACCGTGTCGGTTTCCGAAAAAAGCAGTGGTGGATACTTAACTTATTGGTTAAATAGTGATGAAAACGCTGAAAGGCAACTTGGACATGGTTGGGTACTACCAAGCCAGACTCAAGCGATGAGCAACAGCGGAGACCCATTAGCAGAAACGTTTGCTCTGGCAGGAGCGACGCGAGAGAAGTGTGGGACGGATTTATCACTCGTCACTGGTGATATTGAAGAGGGTGTTTTTTCCGTCGCTTTATCGACACCGTCAGGCGAGTGGGGAGCGTTATATAAACTCTCGAAAAAGTATCCGCGCAATGATCAAGTTAAAGTGATCAGCACGGCAGCACTAGACTTGTTGCGTCGTTACCTAGAACGTAAACCGATGTTTGCACATTATGCATTTTTAGAGAAAGTTAAAGAGATGCATCTCCCAGGTAGTGCTTTATAACCAGAGACCTATAACAGCCTGAGAGATAAAACACGTAGATACAAAAAAGCCAAGGTAATCACCTTGGCTTTTGCGTTTTATACCGTCGAGTCACGTTATGCGCGCTGCTTTTCTTTCATCGCGTAGTTAACGCCACTGAGTGACAAATCCGATTTTGCTTTACAGATACAAGGTAATATCTCATCACTTTGCGTGTAAGCCATGGCAAAACCAACATACTCCACTTCACCAGATTCCAACTTGCAGCGACAAGCGCCACAGTGCCCATCACGACAGTTGTATTCTGGTAATAAGCCAGCTTGCTCCATTGTTTCCAAAATTGTATTGGAAGGGTTGGATTCAATACTGATGAGTTTGTTGATTTTGAGTGTTGCCATTACAGCTCGAATCCTTCGAAGTCGTCTGCGCGAACTTCATTGTCAATTTGACCCACAAGGTAAGAAGAAATTTCCGCTTCTTGAGGCGCAACTTGAACATTATCTGAAGACAACCAAGCGTTAATCCATGGGATTGGGTTGGTTGTTGCCTCTGGATAAGCTGCAGGTAGACCTACTGCTTGCATACGGATGTTGGTGATGTATTCAACATATTGGCTTAGGATGTCTTTGTTTAGACCGATCATCGAGCCATCTTTGAATAGATACTCTGCCCACTCTTTTTCTTGCTCAGCCGCTTCTTTGAATAGGTCAAAACAGTCTTGTTTTGCTTCTTCTGCGATTTGCATGAAAGTGAAATCATCCTGACCGTTACGTAGCAGGTTGATCATGTGTTGCGTACCGTTCAGGTGAAGCGCTTCATCACGTGCAATCAGTTTGATGATTTTCGCGTTACCTTCCATTAGTTCGCGTTCTGCGAAAGCGAAAGAACATGCGAAACTTACGTAAAAACGAATCGCTTCTAGAGCGTTCACAGACATCAGACAGATGTACAGTTTCTTCTTAAGGTCGTACAGACTAACCTTAACCGTTTCACCGTTAAGGACATGCTCACCTTCACCGTAGCGATGGTAATCATTCGTCGCTTGAATCAAATCGTCGTAGTAGTGCGCGATGTCTTTTGCACGCTTCAGGATGTGCTCGTTCTCAACGATATCATCAAATACCACAGCAGGGTCGTTCACGATGTTACGAATAATGTGCGTGTAAGAACGAGAGTGAATCGTTTCAGAGAAAGACCAAGTCTCAATCCAAGTCTCTAGTTCCGGCAGAGATACAAGCGGCAGCAGTGCCACGTTAGGGCTACGACCTTGGATAGAGTCTAGAAGCGTTTGGTACTTCAAGTTAGAGATGAAGATGTGCTTCTCGTGATCTGGCAGTTTGTTGTAATCGATACGGTCGCTAGATACGTCTACTTCTTCTGGACGCCAGAAGAAAGAAAGTTGTTTCTCGATAAGCTTTTCGAAAATCTCAAACTTTTGTTGGTCGTAGCGTGCAACGTTTACTGATTGACCTAGGAACATTGGTTCCTTCAATTGGTCATTCTTTTTTTGGTTAAAAGTACTGTAAGCCATAATGCCTCAATTCCTTTTAAACCTCCCCATAAGGGGAGGTTATCGATAGTCTGTCTTTACGGAGTGTTAGGTGCGGGTAGATTAAATCTTACAACCGCCGCCAGCACAATCGTCATCTTGTGGTTGAACAGCGTCTTTCTGTTCATCTTTTGCGCCATCACGAGTGTTATGGTAGTAAAGCGTTTTCACACCAAACTTGTACGCTGTTAGCAGGTCTTGAAGTAGTTTCTTCATTGGTACCTTGCCAGTCTCGTAGCGTGACGGATCGTAGTTAGTATTAGCAGAGATAGCTTGGTCAACAAACTTCTGCATAATACCCACAAGATGTAGGTAACCGTCGTTCGAACCGATGTTCCAAAGCAGTTCATAGTTGTCTTTAAGTTCAGTGAACTCAGGTACAACTTGCTTCAGAATACCGTCTTTCGAAGCTTTTACTGAAACATAACCACGTGGTGGCTCAATACCGTTAGTGGCGTTTGAAATCTGAGAAGAAGTCTCAGACGGCATTAGCGCAGTCAGTGTTGAGTTACGTAGGCCGTGCTCCATAATTTCTTTACGTAGGCTGTCCCAGTCGTAGTGCAGCGCTTCGTCACAAATTAGGTCGATATCTTTCTTGTACGTATCAATCGGCAGTAAGCCTTTCGCGTAGTTCGTTTCGTCGAATGAAGGACACTTGCCTTGCTCTTTCGCCAGTTCTACCGATGCTTTTAGTAGGTAGTACTGCATTGCTTCGAACGTACGGTGAGTCAGGCCATTTGCGCTACCGTCAGAGTATTTCACGCCATGTTTCGCTAAGTAGTAAGCGAAGTTGATCACACCAACACCTAGCGTACGACGGTTCATCGTCGATTTGTATGCCGCTGGTAGAGGGTAATCTTGATAATCAAGCAGTGCATCTAGCGCACGAACAACAAGATCAGATAGCTCTTCGAAATCATCTAGAGACTTGATAGCACCAAGGTTGAAGGCAGAAAGCGTACATAGTGCGATCTCGCCCGAGTCATCTTCAACGTTAGTTAATGGCTTCGTTGGCAGTGCGATTTCTAGACATAGGTTCGATTGACGAACTGGCGCTACTTCAGAATCAAATGGGCTGTGAGTATTACAGTGGTCCACGTTCTGAATGTAGATACGACCTGTTGATGCACGCTCTTGCATTAGCAGAGTGAACATTTCAATCGCTTTAACCGTTTCTTTCTTGATTGAAGGATCGTTCTCGTACTTCACGTATAGACGCTCAAACTCTTCTTGGTTTTCGAAGAATGCGTCGTATAGACCCGGTACGTCTGAAGGTGAGAATAGTGTGATGTTGCCACCCTCAACCAAACGTTGGTACATCAGTTTGTTCAGCTGTACACCGTAGTCCATGTGACGAACGCGGTTCTCTTCAACACCACGGTTGTTTTTAAGCACCATTAGAGAGCGAGCTTCGCCGTGCCACATTGGGTAGAATACAGTCGCTGCGCCACCACGAACACCACCTTGCGAACAACATTTTACTGCGGTTTGGAAGTATTTGTAGAACGGGATACAGCCAGTGTGGAACGCTTCACCACCGCGGATCTCTGAGCCTAATGCACGGATACGACCAGCGTTGATACCAATACCAGCGCGCTGAGATACGTAACGAACAATCGAGCTTGCTGTTGCGTTGATAGAATCAAGACTGTCGCCACACTCGATCAGAACACATGAGCTGAACTGGCGAGTAGGGGTGCGCACGCCAGACATAATTGGCGTAGGTAGAGAAATCTTAAATGTCGATGTCGCATCGTAGAAACGCTTGATGTAATCAAGACGCGTTGCTTTTGGATATTTCGCAAATAGGCACGCTGCTACAAGGATATATAAGAACTGAGCACTTTCGTAAATTTGGCCCGTTACACGGTTTTGTACGAAGTACTTGCCCTCTAGCTGCTTAACTGCCGCGTATGAGAAGTTTAGGTCGCGTTTATGGTCGATGTACGCATCAAGTTCGTCGAGTTCTGCTTTTGTGTAGTCTTCTAGAATATGTTGATCGTACTTACCCATATCGACGAGGCGAGACACGTGATCATAAAGCGTTGGTGGCTCGTATTGGCCATACGCTTTTTTACGCAGATGGAATACCGCTAGGCGAGCAGCTAGGTATTGGTAATCCGGAGTCTCTTCAGAGATCAGGTCTGCCGCAGACTTGATGATTGTCTCGTGAATATCTGTCGTTGTGATGCCGTCGTAAAACTGGATGTGAGCGCGAAGTTCTACTTGAGAAACCGAAACATTATCTAGACCTTCTGCAGCCCAAGTGATAACGCGGTGGATTTTATCCAGATCGATACTTTCTTTACGGCCATCACGCTTGGTGACGGTAAGTTGTTGGTTCATTCTGCTTTATTTCCCTAAGAAAACTGATAAAAGCCGTATTTTTGTTTGTTTATGTGCAATATGAGTAAAGCTTGCGGCGGCTTTGTGATCAAAGTCTATCTATATATTGTCGCTTAAACACAACATATAGGGGTTCATTTGTTTGCGGGTTACAAGATAGTGCTATTACACTGATTTATCAAGGTACAGATCGGGGATGACTTGTGGATAACTGACAAAATGAAAAAAATCAGTAAGTGAACACTAACCGATGAGAAAAGGGCAGACTTGAATGGTTAAAAGCACGGTTTTGAGATCGGTTTAGAAATAACCGCATGCAAAAATATTTTCCTTGATCTTTGGCCGTTTTTATCTACGAAAAATAGGTTGGTTAAAATGGAATCTAGAGCACGAATTTTAGGCATAAAAAGACAAAAAAAGCGGCAACTTTGTGCTACCGCTTTCGATTCATTTTCTACAAAAAATGTCAATTACAAAACGCATTTTTTAACATAACGGCGTTCAGTATTTTTTAGTATGAACGATGTAGTTTACATCTACATTACGGCCGAGTTTGTAACTGTCATTAAGAGGGTTGTAATGCAGGCCTGTAATGCCCATTTCTGTTAGGTCTGTTTGGTCTATCATCTTCATCATTTCGGCAGGCTTGATAAACTTCTCGTGCTCGTGAGTCCCCTCAGGAACAATCTTAAGAAGCTTCTCTGCACCGACAATAGCAAACAAGTATGACTTGATGTTTCGGTTCAAGGTTGAGAAAAACACGTGACCACCAGGTTTTACTAGCGCAGCACAAGAGCGGATAACGGAGAGAGGATCTGGAACGTGTTCAAGCATCTCCATACAAGTCACGACATCGTAAGTCCCTGCGTTTTCTATAGCGTGGTCTTCTATTGTGCTCTGAATGTAGGTCAGTTGAGTACCTGTTTCTAATGCATGTAGTCGTGCGACTTCTAAAGGTTCTTTGCCCATATCAAGTCCAGTCACAATAGCGCCTTCTTTCGCCATGCTTTCAGCAAGAATGCCACCACCACAGCCGACATCAAGTGCGCGCTTGCCAAACAAGCCATTTGCTTTTTCAAGTACATAGTTCAAACGAAGTGGGTTAATTTGATGAAGGGGCTTAAACTCGCCTTCTAAATCCCACCATCGAGAAGCCATGTCCTCGAATTTCTTAATTTCACTTGGGTCGACGTTTTGTGCTTTAGTCATAATTGGTTTTATTGCATTCAATCTGAGTCCTTTAGAGGGCGTCAGTATACTCCAACGTTTTATAACCAAACAACCTCGATGTGCTTAGTGAAGGGACATGACAGAGCTCACTGGCGCGGCAACAACAGGTTTCTGTAACTTTGAAAGGGCTTGCATGTTTTTGGTTCATCCTTGAACTAGTGCCAGTGACAATACTCTAAAACCGGCATTTTTGACGTTGTGTGGATATATTGGGATTAACGATTTCAACTAAGTTCCATACGTACAGAGTCCGATTTTGCTCAATATTGACCGAAATATAACCACTAATCAGAAAGATATGGGATGAGTGTGCAAATTCTCGACATTTGATTCATAACCAAGCTCACAACCTGATAAAAGGAGAGGGAAAGTGATGCCGAAGTGATGAATTGTGTGTTATATTTTTGCACCTTACACGTATCGTAATTACGATCAGATAATAGAGGGATAATGGCTCTATGAGCGATTTAGCTAAAGAGATCACGCCCGTAAACATTGAAGATGAGCTTAGAGGTTCATATCTAGACTATGCGATGTCAGTCATCGTGGGTCGTGCTCTTCCAGATGTGCGTGATGGCCTAAAACCAGTACACCGCCGCGTTTTATTCGCGATGAACGTACTAGGCAACGATTGGAACAAACCATATAAAAAATCAGCCCGTGTTGTCGGCGACGTAATCGGTAAATATCACCCACACGGTGATAGTGCTGTGTACGACACAATCGTACGTATGGCTCAACCGTTCTCGCTTCGTTACATGCTGGTCGATGGTCAAGGTAACTTTGGCTCTATCGATGGCGACTCTGCTGCGGCAATGCGTTACACCGAAGTTCGAATGGCAAAAATTGCCCACGAACTATTGGCTGACCTAGACAAAGAGACCGTAGACTACGTACCAAACTACGACGGTACTGAGCAGATCCCAGCGGTTCTTCCAACTAAAATTCCAAACCTATTGGTTAACGGTGCTTCTGGTATCGCAGTAGGTATGGCAACCAACATCCCGCCTCATAACCTTGGCGAAGTGATCGATGGCTGTCTTGCATACATCAATAATGAAGAAATCACTATTGATGAACTAATGGATTACATTCCTGGTCCTGATTTCCCAACGGCGGCGCTGATCAGCGGTCGTAAAGGCATTGTAGACGCGTACAAAACAGGTCGCGGCAAAATCTACATGCGTTCGAAAGCGGACATCGAAGTGGAGAAGAATGGTAAAGAAACCATCATCGTCACTGAGATCCCATACCAGGTAAACAAAGCTCGCTTGATCGAAAAGATCGCTGAGCTAGTTAAAGATAAGAAAGTTGAAGGCATCAGTGCACTGCGCGACGAGTCAGATAAAGATGGTATGCGTATTGTTATTGAATGTAAGCGCGACGCTGTGGGCGAAGTGGTTCTAAACAACCTATACGCTCAGACTCAGTTGCAAACCACTTTCGGTATCAACATGGTGGCCCTAAACAATGGCCAACCACAGCTATTCAACCTGAAAGATATGTTGAAGTGCTTCGTTGATCACCGTCGTGAAGTTGTGACTCGTCGTACTATTTTCGAACTACGTAAAGCGCGTGAACGTGCCCACATCCTTGAAGGTTTAGCGCTAGCGCTTGCCAACATTGATGAAATCATTGAGCTTATCCGTAAGGCGCCAACACCGGCTGAAGCAAAAGCGGGCCTTATCGCTCGTGGTTGGGATTTAGGCAACGTTTCAGCAATGCTAGAGCGTGCTGGTACAGATGCTGCGCGCCCTGAGTGGCTAGAGCCTCAATATGGTATCCGCGATGGTCAGTACTTCCTGACTGAGCAACAAGCACAAGCAATTCTAGATCTACGTTTACATAAACTGACAGGTCTAGAACACGAGAAGATTCTTGGCGAATACAAAACACTTCTAGAAGAAATCGCTGAACTCATGCATATCCTTGCAAGCACTGAGCGTTTGATGGAAGTGATCCGCGAAGAACTTGAAGCCGTTCGCGACGGCTTTGGTGACGCTCGTCGTACAGAAATCACAGCTGCGAGCCATGATATCGACATGGAAGAGCTGATCGCGCGTGAAGACGTTGTGGTTACTCTATCGCATGGTGGTTACGTTAAGTACCAAGTACTGAGCGACTACGAGTCACAGCGCCGTGGTGGTAAAGGTAAGAGTGCGACCAAGATGAAAGATGAAGACCACATTGAGCGTCTTCTAGTGGCGAATACCCACGATAACATCTTGTGTTTCTCTACTCGCGGTAAAACATACCGTCTGAAAGTTTACCAATTGCCTCTAGCGAGCCGCACTGCTCGTGGTAAGCCAATTGTGAACATCCTTCCACTAGAAGAAGGTGAGCGCATTACCGCGATTCTGCGTGTTGATGAATTCTCTGAAGACAAATTCATCTTCATGGCAACAGGTGACGGTACGGTTAAGAAAACGCCGTTGAACCAATTTGCAAATGTTCGTTCAAATGGCCTGATTGCGGTAAACCTACGTGAAGACGATTCGTTAATCGGTGTGGATATCACTAACGGCGAAAACGAAATCATGCTGTTCTCTAAAGCGGGTAAAGTGGTTCGCTTTAAAGAAGCAGAAGAAATTCCAGTACTTGACGAAAATGGTAAGCCAGTTCTTGATGAGAACGGTCAGCCAGAGATCAAGTTTAAAGGTGTTCGTCCTATGGGGCGTACCGCCTCTGGTGTTCGTGGTATGAAACTGGCTGAAAATGACCAAGTTGTATCACTTATCGTTCCTTCGCACGAAGGCGACATCCTAACGGTTACAGAAAACGGTTATGGTAAACGTACAGCGCTGAGCGAGTACCCGACAAAAGGTCGAGGCACTCAAGGTGTCGTTTCTATCAAAGTTTCTGAGCGAAACGGCCCGGTAGTTGGTGCTATCCAGGTTGTTGAAGGTGATGAAATGATGATGATCACCGACGCTGGTACACTAGTACGTACTCGTGTGGGTGAAGTTAGCCAGGTTGGTCGTAACACGCAAGGTGTAACGCTTATCCGTACTGCGGAAGACGAATCTGTTGTTGGTTTGCAACGTATTGAAGAAGTTGATGACGAAGAGCTGCCTGCTGGTGAAGAAGCAGAAGCGTTAGAGTCAACAGACGAAAATACGCAGCAAGATACTCCAGAAGCGCCAGCCGCTGATGATGCAGAGGAAGGTAACGAAGAGTAATCTTTCGTTACTATTCTAATGTAAAAAGCCGAGCCTCAGTTGCTCGGCTTTTTTGTACCTGTATCAACGCAATACAAGCATTAAACCAGTACACTAATACTCAGTTTGTCTAGGGAGCGCGTTATGTCTGTTTGGTTTTTCATTGCCATCACTTTGATGGGATTATTCGTCGTCGTATTATCGCTCAGCGCTTCAAGAGTAAGAGCGACACAATGGTTCGGTTTTTGTGCTTTGGTACTAGTGTTAACCAGCGCTAGCTTCTTATTGTTGCGTCAATCTCCTCCACAACCTATTCAAGCTGAAGTCTCTCGAATGATGACTGCTCGCGATATCATGCAGGAAATTCAAGACCAATTACGTGAAGAACCAAACAATGCCGAATTGTGGTTTCAGTTAGGGCAGGGCTACCTGCTAGAGGGAGAACTGGATGGCGCACTGATTTGTTTTGATTACGCCATCCAACTAACTGAGCCAGTCGGTGCCACGCAACTTGCTGCGAAAGCGACGACCTTATACTACATTCACCAGCAATCAATGACGCAAGAAGTCAGTTTGCTTCTAGAACAAGCTTTGCAGATAGAACCGCACAATGAAGCGGCTTTGTCTTTGATCGCCAATGATCATTTTTTGTCATTCCGCTTTCAGGAAGCCATTGATACTTGGGTGCTATTACTCGACTCGAACGATCCAAGCTTGGATCGAGTACAAATTATTAACTCGATCAATAAAGCTAAAGAGCTGTTGTAGGAGTAGACTCTAATAAGTAGTAGAAGAAAGGTGGGGGACGAATGAAGAATAAAGCGTTCGGAATATTGGTGGTGCTGTGCGGCTCCGTGTTAGTGGGTTGTAGCTCTTCCGAACATTCTGGCACCTCATCTACGGTTTATTACTCTTCCGGTTATTACGACCCTTGGTGGTACGATCATGACGACTACTGGATTTATTACTATCCGGGTTGTTGCGACTACGACGATGAATACAAAGAGAAACTGGAAGAGTGGTGGAATGGTTTAGATGAAGACCAACAGCAATCCATCAAAGACAAAGTCGAAGATTGGAAAGACGACGATATGTCCGCCAATATCGATAACATGAAGCGACAGCTTGACGATCATTGGCAATCGCTGCCTGACGAGCAAAAGCAGGAGATTCAAACCAAGTGGGAGAACCGCCCCGAGCGCATCGAGTCTACGGCTTTACAAGACAAAGCCGTGGCAGAAAAGGTTCAACAAAGAAAAGCATTGCCGGAAACGAAGATCCAGCGCCCAGTTACACGCCCAAATGTGCAGGTGCCTAAAACACGTCCACATATTCAGCCTAGGCCGAGACTTCCTCGTCGCTAATCTGTTTTCCTCTGCCTTCTATCAAACAAAAAGGGCGCAACGTGCGCCCTTCGTTTTATCCATTTAAGCTAGTGTAATCGATACTGATCAGTACGTTGCCTCGCGCTCAGCAGCTGCTTTATCCCATTCTGGTGCCACCGTTTCTAAGAAGTGCTTCTTATCTGCATTCATCTTTTCCATATCCATACCTAGTGCTTGTTGCGCTTTTGCTTTGGTCGAGATATCTGGAATTTGAACTGGGTCAGTAATGCCTTTTGTTGCCAGTAAACGAACTAACTTAGTACGAGCGTCAGCAGCGCGATCAACTGCGGTACCGAGTACTTCAAGTGCTACCTCAGGAGCATGCATGTGAACACCGTGAGAAGCAATCGCGTAGTCCCAACGCCATTGTGCATGGCGAATATCTTGTAGGATAGGTTGCATCTCTTCTTCTGTTGCCCCTGCTTCCCATGCTGCACCAGCTTCAAAGTGCGCTGCCACAATTTGCTTCTCGGCGGTTAGCTTCATGTTTAGTACTTGCGCTTTGCGAGTCGAAACGATGCCTTGTAGCTGCTCTTTGGTTTGAGTATGGCATTGCGCACAGGTGTCTTCAAAACGATCAAACGGGTTACCCACTTTGTGGTCAGTGTATACCGTACCGTCTTCTTTGGTTACTTTAGGCATGTGACAGTCCACACACACCACTTTGTTTTTGCCATGAATACCCGCTCTCCAAGTTTCGAAACCTGGGTGTTGCGCCTTAAGCATTGGTGCTTTAGAAACGGCGTGCGTCCAATCTTTAAAGTTCAACGCGTCGTAGTATTTCTCCATATCAGCGACGTTGGTCCCCATGTCCCATGGGAATTTGACTGCTTTAGTCGGACCTGTGAAGTAGTACTCGACATGACATTGAGCGCAGACTGACGCTTGTTTATCTAAGCGAGATTGTTGGTCAAAATTTTTGCCGATGGTGTCAAAAGCACGCTCGACGTATGGGCGAGTCAGTGCCAGTGCGGGTTCGCCTTTCTTGAAGGCTTCAGAACCCGTATTGTGACAGTCGGAACAACCGATAGGGTTGACGATTTCTGAGCCCAAGCGCGCCCATTTACCTTCAAAATAGCCGTCTTCACCGCGCTCTTCAATTACGCGGGCGACATCTGGGCTTTTACAACTCCAACAAGCCATCGGCATTGGCCCGGAGTTTTCGTCTGCTGGTGCGCCAGTTCTGAGGGTTTGCCTCACATCATCAAGCGCGTAAAAGTGACCGCGCGCTTTGTTGTAGTCTTTAGCAAAACCATAACCGGCCCACAAGATCACCATGTTTGGGTCTTCACTTAAGGCATCTTCAATATGCTCGCTTTCCGATGTGGCTTTCCAAGAGTGATATTGGTCAGGATGGTTTTGTTCAAAGGTATCATTGCGAGGCTCTATGAGACCAGTATCCTCTGCCGCCAAAGGAGCACCAACCAAAAATAATTGGCTGGCGAATAAGGTCGCAACCGCGATAGGTGCGCTCATCCAGTGTTTTATGCTCACGGTGTTATCTCCATATTCGTTTTTATTAGCAGCGTTGTGAGGAGCTATTCCAAATAAGAATCGGAGATCTATCGTTAATATTAATAGTGAATTGAATAGATGAAATAGTGACCGAAATTGGCCTTGTTTTAGATCAATTTATGCTAGTGATCTTAATCATGTTTAAGTTCATATACCCCTAAAGTGGTATGTTGTAATCCCCTTTAATCACAGTGTGTTATGGTGGTAACCATTTTAAAAATAAGGTGATTAAGTTCGCTTTTTGAACATGTGATTCTACCTCTTAGGAATTATAGAGGTATTATAAATACAGGTTTAGCGTTGTGGCTTTCCAAAATAAGAATTGATGTCATTTGAAGGTGTAAAAATATCTTCAGAGGAAATTAATTGTTGCTCAAATAATAGTTGATAAGAGTTATCAATTATTATCGAGCTAAGGAAAGAAAAATATGGGCAATATAAAATTGACCATAGAGACAATGCTGAAATTTCTCTTCATCTTTGCCATCTATGGTTTTTTCACCGCCGCCCATGCGACTTCTTCAGAGCCAGTTGAAGGTGCTCAAGCTGAGCGTCATCAAGTCGAGTTGATCCGTGACCGAGACTATAAATGTCTTCAATGTCATAAGGATGCTAAAGATACTCTGAATCTATCGCATGACCCGCAAGCTCTACTCGGCCAAGGGAAGCAACTTAATTGCACCAATTGCCATAGCAACATTGGTCCCGACCATCGTGAAGGGGCACCTGATGTGATTAAGTTTTCTGCCGCGCAATCGAAAGCGGTGCACGACAAAGTGTTCCTTGATCCAAGCATGATTCTTAAAGCTAATAGCCAATGTGTGGATTGCCATGCACCGACACAGCTTAGAGAAAGCCACTGGACGCACGATGTGCACGCCAAAAACCTCACTTGTTCAAATTGCCACGATGTACACGCAGCGAAAACCAAAGCGTTGTCGTACGACAGAAAACAGCTGATTAAGCAGTGTGTCGACTGTCACTCTGAATTTGCCGTCGAACCTGAACTTGCCAAAGAAGAGGAGAGATAGCATGAAATGTTCGAGAAGAAACTTTTTAGCCGGTAGCGGCGCGTTGATTTTAACTACAGGCGTTGCAGGCACTTCCGTTGTTAGCTCCTCTCTTTATGCCAGCAACAGTGAACAAGCGAAGCGCATGGGTATGGTTCATGATGAAAATGCCTGTATTGGCTGTACCGCCTGCACTGATGCTTGTCGCGAAGTAAATAAAGTCCCTGAAGGCGTGACGCGACTTAAAATTCATCGCAGTGAACCGATTGGCGAATTCCCAGATGTGGAATACCAGTTTACTCGCGAATCCTGTCAGCATTGCGATAACCCACCATGCGTGTACGTATGCCCAACAGGCGCAGCATACAAAGATGAAGCGACGGGCATTGTGGATGTACACAAAGAGAAATGTGTCGGATGTGGTTATTGCTTAGCGGCTTGCCCTTACCAAGTGCGTTTCTTTAATCCAGTCGATCACTCTGCGGATAAATGTAACTTCTGCCGTGATACCAACCTAGCACAAGGTAAGCAGCCAGCTTGCGTGGAATCTTGCCCAACAAAAGCACTCATCTTTGGTGATTTGAACGATCCAACTAGCGAGGTGAGCAAAGCTATCGAAAGCCATGTTGTCTATCGCGATAAATCGCATTTAGGTACGCAACCTAAACTGTACAAAATTCCGCATAGCAAAGGGGAGGTGTCATCATGAACGGCTTCGAAAGTGCATTCCACTTTGACTCACTAGTCTGGGATTGGATCATCGCGATTTACTTATTCCTTGCTGGGATGTCAGCAGGTGCGGTGATGATTTCTATCTATTTAAAACGCAAAGTGATTGAAGGTGATCCCGCAAACAACGGCATCATGAAAGCGATGGCTTGGCTCGCACCATTTGGCATCATTGCTGGGTTGGTAATTTTGATTTTCCATTTAACCAAGCCTTTAGAGTTTTGGAAGATCATGATCTACTACAACCCAACGTCGGTAATGTCGATGGGCGTGATCTTGTTCCAAGTGTACATGCTAGTGCTGTTTGTTTGGATCGGCGTTATCTTCCGCCATCAAATCATCAGCTTTTGTGAAGGGAAGTTGCCGAGCAAACTGTTGGATTTTGCTGACGGCATTTTAATTAAGGCGGGGAAAGCCAACAACGCCATTGAATTATTATTGGGATTCTTAGCCATCGTGCTTGCGGCATACACGGGCTTCTTATTGTCTGCGCTGAAGACTTACCCAATGCTCAATAACCCGGTGCTGCCAATTTTGTTCTTGTTCTCAAGCTTGTCTTCGGGAGCTGCAGCCTGCTTGATGTTTGGCATTCTGGTGTTTAAAGAATCAGCCGACGGACCAAGCGTGTCTTGGGTACACGGATTTGAGCGTCCTGTGGTGCTATTTGAGTTGTTCGTCTTAGTAACGTTTTTTACCGGGCTTATCTTTAGTGGCGGGCAAAATGAAGCCGCGGCTTGGAATGCCATTTCGAGTGGATTCTGGGCTCAGTGGTTCTGGGTTGGAGTGGTGCTCATCGGCATGATAACGCCTTTGACTCTCAATTGGTTGACGCCTTCAGAAGTTCGTCATAGAGGAAGTTACGTTTTTGCGGTCACAACGTTGAGTTTGGTTGGCGTACTCATGCTGCGTACTTTCATTCTCTATGCTGGTCAAATGACCATCGTGTAAGGAGGCTAAATGGAGGCTGAGCTCGGTTTCTTTTTGTTGATATTGGTGGCTGTCGCATCGACATGTGCGACGCTGCTGCATTGGGTTTGCTTTACGCTGCGGAAGAAGGGAGTGTTGCCACACCAAACCGCAACGTCTCATATTATCAGCTTAGCCTCCTTAGTTTGTTTGGCGCTTTTGATAGTCTGTTTTATTCAGGATAATTTTGCGCTTGAGTATGTGGTTACACACTCGAACAGCCAGTTACCTATCGCGTTTAAGATTGCAGCTGCTTGGGGCGGCCATCAAGGGTCTATGTTGTTTTGGGTGGTTACGTTGAGCTTATGGGCGTCTTTTATTGCTATCAAGTCGCCAGTTTGCACTCAATATACAGGCGATTGCTTGGGTATCATGAACTTACTTATTGCTATTTTCGCTTGGTTTACCCTCACCACGTCCAATCCTTTTGAGTATGCTCAGACGCTAGCGTTGGAGGGACGAGATCTCAATCCGATGTTGCAAGATATCGGGCTTATTATTCATCCACCGCTGTTGTATTTGGGTTACGTTGGTTATGCCGCGATACTGGCGTTCGCCTTAGCTGCGTTATTAGCGAAACGACCTATAAATGAATGGTATGGTGTTGCCCGTAGTGCCGCTTTCTTTGCTTGGGGTACGCTAACAATTGGAATTTTGATCGGTTCTTGGTGGGCATACAATGAGTTAGGTTGGGGCGGGTGGTGGTTTTGGGACCCGGTAGAAAACGCGTCTTTGCTGCCTTGGTTAATGGGTACCGCACTACTGCATAGCGGTGTGTTGTCGAAGCGTAATAAAGGAGCAATTTGGAGCACCTACGCATTGGCTTTTGCGACGTTCAGTTTGAGTATTCTCGGCACATTTGTGGTGAGATCGGGTGTATTAACCTCAGTACACGCGTTTGCGGTTGATCCAACCAAAGGTGTAGTACTTCTTGCTGTTCTCAGCATTTTGGTGATTGTCACCTTTGGTGTGCTCATTATGCGAGGGCTACATATTCCTCGTTTTACGCTCGATTCGTTAATAAGTCGTGCCTACATGGTATACATCGCTATTGGACTTCTCGTTGTTTGTATGGCGATTGTTTTCCTCGGTACCTTTTACCCAATGCTTTATCAACTGCTTGGCTTGGGTAATATATCCGTTGGGGCACCTTACTTTAAAAGCCTCGTTTTTCCCCTTACATTACTTGCTCTGACCTTTCTCGCCTTTATGCCCGTGTTGAAGTGGACGAAAGGAGCCAGTCCTCATGCCGTTAAAACCATTGGGTTTGTCGGTATTCATGTTATTGCGGTTAGCGCTATTTTCGTTTTTGCTACTAAAGAGCTTCATATAACGACTTTGATTACTCTGGTATTAGCGACGTGGGTAGTGGTTTCTCATGTGCTATTGCTGTTTTGTGCAGAAAACAAGAGCAAATTAATGCCTATGTTTCTTGCTCATGTTGGCTTTGCGTTGGGTGCAAGCGGGGCAGTATTTAATAGTGACTATTCGTATGAATACAACTTACGGGTAGAGCCTGGTAGCTCGTATCAAAAAGCGGGTATCACCGTTGATTATCATGGAATTGAATGGTTAGTTGGGCCGAACTACACCGCAGAACAGGGGAGTGTTGATCTTTATTTGGAGAGCGGTAAGGCGCTGAACTTTCAACCCGAGAAACGGCATTACCCTGTACGCGTGATGAATATGACCGAGCCCGCTATTCGATCACTATGGCATGGAGACTACTACATCACTTTGGGTGACAAGCTCGACAACAGCGCCTACGCAATTAAAGTGCAATATCGCGCGGGCATATGGTGGATATGGTTTGGTGGCGCTTTAATCGTAATAAGTGCTTTGGGGAGTATGATGAATCTAAGGGGAAAAGGTAATGAGATCGAAAAATACGCTTAAACTGATCGTTCTCATATTGTTAGTTGCGATTTTTGTTGTCACCGCGACAATGGCATTGTCCGATAGACCAAACGTGGAGATACAACAAAATCGTGTGTTATCTATCCCGGATTTTACCGCTTACTCACTTATTTCAGGCAATCGAATTACCGATGCAGTACTAGAAAATCAAGGTTATGTGCTATTGAATGTTTGGGCGTCTTGGTGTGGGGTTTGTAAACAAGAACATGATGATTTGCTCAACTTAGCTCGACAAGGTGTGCCCATCGTTGGTCTTAACTATCGAGATAAAGAGAGCGCGGCTAAACGCTATTTGAGCTCTTCACACAATCCATATACCGAAGTTATATCCGATCCTAATGGGCAACTGGCGGTTGAACTTGGTGTAATAGGAACGCCAGAAACTTACTTAATTGATCAAAATGGCAATGTTTTGATCAAATATAGAGGTAAGTTAACAATAGACAAATGGAACTCGTTATTTTCAAGGTATTTTAATGTCTCACTTTAAATATGCTTACTTCATTATTGTTTTGTTTTCTTTGTGTTCTTCTTGGGTCAAAGCAGAGCAAATTACGCAGCATGTTGATCTGTTTGAATTTCATTCCGTTGAACTGCAACAAAGAGCAAATGCATTAGCCAAGGCTTTGCGATGCCCACAATGTCAAAACCAAAACCTTGTTGAATCTAATGCACAAGCCGCTAAAGATTTAAGATTGAAAGTGTACTCGATGGTAAACGAAGGAAGTACGGATCAAGAGGTAAAAGATTATTTGGTTCAGAGATATGGGAATATCGTTTTGTATCAGCCACCATTTAATTATTCGACAGCAGCGTTGTGGATCTTTCCTCTATTACTTTTGATCTTTTTTATCCTATTTTCGGTCAAAATGATAAAGCGTCAATAATGTGACCACTATTCCACTATGGGAAATAAATCGTGCAGATAACAAACAGAATGTTATCATTTTTCCGAATTTATGAAGATTCCAGTATAAAGAAAATCAACGATTTGAGCTGGAGAAGTAATAAAAGAACTAAGTAGGTGCACGCAGTGGATTCAGTTATATTACAGTTAAAAAAAGACTTTTATTCGCAGATTCGTGCATTGCAAACCTCGAAACTGCCTCAAGTTACATCGTCTCTTGCCGTATTAACCGAAGAAGAAATTCAAGAACTCGAAGCGGTATGGATAGAGCTTACGGTTTGGAAACGTAGCCAAACACATTAAATCATCACCCCTACATACAACTCATTATCAACCCCAGACAAAATTTGTCTGGGGTTTTTTATTGTAGTTTTTCAAAATTGTTATACTATAACAATTCGTCAGCGTGGGGAGTTGTTCTCTTTGGCTGTCTTTAGGGGATAACTGCTCTCAATTGTGATCTCTATATTGAAAAATGCGGTATCAATCCCCATAGTTGAAGAGCAATGAGTGAATCCCATGAATGCAATAACGAAAACGCATCAAGCGCATCAAGCAATAAATCGAGTGAGTATAGATATGGCGGAAGTACGTGCCAGAGTAGATTTTAAAGTCGGGGCTAAAAGTAATATCGATGCTGAAATCCTGTCTTTTCGTGGCCTGAAGACAGATAAAGAGCATGTGGCAGTTATCTTTAGGCAAGCGGATCAAACGCAAGAAACGCCTTTGGTGCGTATGCATTCAGAATGTCTTACTGGTGATGTTTTTCACTCATCCCGTTGTGATTGCGGTGAGCAATTAGAAGAAACCATTCAACGCATGGGCGAATCTGGCGGTATTATTTTATACCTACGTCAGGAAGGTCGTGGTATTGGTCTATACAACAAAATTGATGCGTACCGTTTGCAAAGCCAAGGTATGAACACCTATGAAGCAAACAACCATTTGGGTTTTGACGATGACCTGCGTGATTTCACTGAAGCAGCGCAAATGCTCGAAGCATTAGGTGTAAGTAAAATTCGCCTTGTGACCAACAACCCTAAGAAAATCCGTGAATTAGCAGAATACGGCATCGAGATTGTTGAGGTTGTCAATACCTCTGCACATATTAAAGATGGTAATGAAAGCTACCTAAAAGCAAAAGTTTCTCATGGTAAGCACAATCTAAAATTCTGATTTTATTTATTAAATTATCAGTTTTGCATGTTAAAAGCCTCACAATGATGAGGCTTTTTTTGTATCTAGAGTTGAAAATAAATTGTAAATTTGTATTATCTCGTGACTAATAGTGCAAATAAGAATAATTAGCACTACGAATAAAACAAATAAATTGCTCAACAAGGATGCTTCAGATGAATGCAAAAACAGTTTTAGTCCAATCTATTGCTGCATCACTCCTCATTGCCAGTGGTTCTACCGTTGCTGCCCAAGTAACGAAACAACAAGTCGTTGAACATTATGCAGACGTTGCACATGCAGTCTTTGCTGACTCAGTGACAACGGCGAAAACGCTCGACGTAAAAATCGACGAATTCCTAAAATCGCCAACAGCGGATAAGCTTGAAGAAGTAAAACAAGCGTGGCTAGACTCTCGCGTTCCGTACCAACAATCTGAAGTATTCCGTTTTGGTAACGCGATTGTTGATGACTGGGAAGGTCAGCTGAATGCCTGGCCACTTGATGAAGGCCTAATTGACTACGTCGCGACAGATTACCAATATGAACTCGGTAACGAAGGCGCTGCTGCAAACATCATCGCAAACACCAGTTTACAGATTGGTGCTTCTAAACTAGACGTTTCAAAAATTACTCCAGAATTGCTAGCGGATCTCAACGAAGTAGGTGGTTCTGAGGCAAACGTTGCGTCAGGTTACCACGCGATTGAATTTTTACTTTGGGGTCAAGACCTAAACGGCACAAACGCAGGCGCAGGTCAGCGCGCTTACACAGACTTCGTTGTCGGTTCTGAGTGTACGAATGGTCACTGTGACCGTCGTGGTGAGTACCTAAAAGCGGCAGCCGATCTACTGGTTCAAGACCTTGAATGGATGGAAAAACAGTGGTCTGCGGAAGTGAAAGGCAACTACCGTGAAACGCTTCTTAATGATTCTGCGGATAATGGCCTACGTAAAATGTTGTTCGGTATGGGTTCATTGTCTTTGGGTGAGCTTGCTGGTGAGCGCATGAAGGTGGCGTTGGAAGCAAACTCGACAGAAGATGAGCACGATTGTTTCTCAGACAATACGCACAACTCTCATTACTACAACGAGCAGGGCATCTATAACGTTTACACAGGTCTTTACAAGCGTGAAGACGGCACATTGCTTTCTGGTCCGAGTATTGCTGACCTAGTGGCTCAAAAAGACAAACAAGCAGCTAAAGAGATCCAGAAGCAGTTTGATGTTACGCGTAACCAAGTTGGTAAATTGGTTACGTCTGCGGAGAAGAACAACCAACACTTCGACCAGTTAATTGCAGCGGGTAATGCACAAGGCAACACGTTAGTGAATGACACCATCATGTCATTGGTTGCTCAAACCGGTTCAATTGAGCGTGCTGCGGGTATCATTGGCATTGATAGCCTAAGCCCTGATACTGCTGACCACGAGTTTTAATCAAAGTACAAAAAATAATTGAAAGGGCTCGTTTGAGCCCTTTACCGTTTTAACTCGCTGTTATCCCACTCCTCTTGTTGTGTTTTAGAGCAATGATATGAAGCCTTACTTAATTTCGGCCTTGGCCGTGATCTTTTCTTCTACTGCTATCGCGTATGATGTGAAATCTGGTGGACAAACGAGCGTGAAAAAAGAAGGCGCCAACGCGTATTCTCTTCCTGCCGCGAACCTTCCTATGAGTAAACGTCTTGATTTTAGCGTGGGCAATAGTTTTTTCCGCAACCCTTGGGTACAAGCGCCAGCGTCTACCGATGCCAGAGATGGTTTGGGACCTCTTTTCAATACAAATGGTTGTCAAAACTGCCACATCAAAGATGGTCGTGGTCACCCTCCAGAGCAAAATGATTTGCATGCGGTGTCCATGTTAGTGCGTTTGAGCATCCCTGCGATGACGTCAGAACAAAAAACAGCGTACATCAGAGACGGCGTTATACCTGAGCCGACTTATGGCGGCCAGCTCCAAGACTTTGCCCTGCAAGATCAAACGCCAGAAGGAACAATCGAAATCACGTACACCGATGTGCCAGTGAAGTTTAAAGACGGTACGACGGTGACACTAAGAAAACCTCATTTGAATATTACCGATCTAGGTTACGGCGATATGCACCCTGATACGGAATTTTCAGCACGCGTGGCACCGCCAATGATCGGCCTTGGTTTGTTAGAGAGTATTCCTGACGAAACGCTACTGGCTTGGGTTGATGAACAAGATGCCAACAAAGATGGCATCTCAGGCAAAGTAAACAAGGTTTGGGAGATTGAGAAGGGCGACTTCTCAATTGGTCGTTTTGGCTGGAAAGCCGGACAACCGACGTTAATGCAGCAAAATGCAGCAGCATTCAATGGTGATGTGGGTCTGACGAGCCATTTATTCCCCAATGAAAACTGTACCTCGAAACAAAGTATTTGTGACGACATGCCAAATGGCGGCAAACCCGAAGTGAGTGAAAATATTCTCGACTTCGTTGAGTTTTACAGCCAGCACTTAGCCGTACCTATTCGCCGAAATGTGAACGATCCTAGCGTGAAACTCGGTCAGAAAATCTTTGCTGCATCTGGCTGTGAAAGCTGCCATAAGACCAGTGTCAAAACGGCGAAGCGAACAGAATTGCCAGCGCTTTCTGAGCAGTTAATCCATCCATATACAGACATGCTTCTGCACGACATGGGTGAAGGTTTAGCCGATAACCGTCCTGAGTACTTAGCAAACGGCCGTGAATGGCGAACGGCACCCCTATGGGGCATTGGTTATACCGAAGAAGTAAACGGGCATACTTACTTCTTACATGATGGCCGCGCCCGTAATCTGATGGAAGCGGTATTGTGGCACGGCGGTGAAGCGGAAACGGCGAAACAAAACGTGCTAGCACTGAACAAAAAAGAACGTGACGCATTGATTGCGTTTCTGAATTCTTTATAAGGAACCAACCATGAAAATAACACGATTAGTGAGTGCGGTTGCCGCAACGTTAAGTTTGGTTGGTTGCCAATCGACAGTCGGTTCGAGCTCTGCCAAGCCTGAGAGTACAAGTCATATTTCTCAAGCGGTCTATGCAGTTGAGTTTCAATCAGCGCAGACATTTTTAGGGCAAACCACAGAACTAGAACAAAGCTTCGCGGATTACTGCACATCAGAGACGAAAGATGATGCGCAAGTAAAACAGCAATGGCACCAAACTATGCTGACGTGGATGGCATTACAAGGTCAAGAGCGTGGCCCTGCTACGGCGTTGGAGCAAAGTTGGAATGTCCAGTTTTGGCCAGATAAAAAGAACACCACCGGCCGAAAAATGTCTGTGCTGACGAAATCTGACCAAGTTTGGAGTGCGGAAAAGATCTCCATGCAAAGTGTTACTGTGCAAGGCCTAGGTGCACTAGAATGGCTGCTTTACGATAAAGCGTCGACCTTATCTAGCAACAGCAATACCTGTGCGACAGGTGTTGCAATTGCTGAAAACCTAGAGAACAAAGCGCAGATCATCGCAGATTCTTGGGCACAAAACCCTTGGAAGTCGTTAGAGATGACGGAATGGAAATCCGAGTACATTTCGCTGCTCTCTAATCAGCTTGACTACAGCATGAAAAAGCTGAGCAGACCGTTAGCTAAAATTGGTCAGCCTCGTCCTTACTTTTCTGAATCTTGGCGTTCAGAGACGTCGCTTTCAAACTTAAAAGCAAACCTTCAAGGGATGGAAGCGTTGTACTTTGCTAACGGGAATGGTCTAGATGCGCTACTTAGAGAGCAAGGCCATGCAGATCTCGCAGACCGTGTCGTTAATCAGTTTGAAATGGCGTTAGAAACTTGGCCAGAAGATAAGAGCTTGTTTTCTGAACTACAAACAAAAGAAGGCTATCGCATGGTACTCGCTCAATACAATAAGCTAGAGCAATTGAAGTACTTGATCCATGAAGAGGTGGCGATCGAGCTTGGCGTGGTTATAGGATTTAATGCAACCGATGGTGACTGATCAAACCCGCCGAACCTTACTGAAAGCCGCACTCTTTGGTGCGGCCGCACCTATGATGCCATTTGGTTGTGCTTCAACACGTTCACGTCAACCAGCGTTGATTGGCTGCTCAATCATCGGCCGAGATAAATACGCAGCGGTAGTGGCCGATGAGCATGGTATGCCGCTATCTTCGTTGCCGATTCCTGAGCGTGGTCATGGTGTGGCGACCAACCCACAAGGTCACGCTGTGGTCTTTGGTCGTCGACCAGGAACTTTCTTCATGGTGTTTGATTATCGCTCTGAGCAGATGATCAAGCTGCAGCTAGCAAAACCGGATCGCCATTTCTATGGTCATGGTGTTTACTCCCGTGACGGCACGTTGCTATTTGCGACAGAAGGAGAAAGGGGCACAAGCCGTGGGATCATCGGTGTTTATGATGTGCAAAAGCAATATCAAAAGATCGATGAGTTAACGGGTTTTGGCCTTGGCCCTCATGAAGTGATCATGATGCCTGATGGCGCATTAGCGATTGGCGTCGGTGGCGTACACACCAACGGCCGTGAACCGCTCAATCTTGATAGCATGAGACCAAGCCTGAGTTACCTTTCACAAGAAGGTGAGCTGTTGGATCAAGTCTCTTTACCAGATCATAAGTTGAGCATCCGTCATTTAGCGCATGATGGTGCAGAGACGGTACTGTGTGGTCAGCAATATCGTGGAGAGCCGGATGAATACCCAGCTTTACTTGCGATGCACACTCGTGGAGGCGTGATGCAATCTTTGCATGCGGAACCCGAAGAGTGGGCGAGATTTAATCACTATGTCGCGAGTATCGCGGCGACGGATGAATGGATCCTTGCGACTTCTCCTCCGGGCAGTTGTTATGGGATATGGTCCAAAGCTACAGGGAAGTTGGTTGAGTTAAGTGCTTTGCCAGATGCATCGGGAGTGGTGACATATGGAAAGGAATTCAGGGTCAGCTCTGGTGCTGGCAAAGTGATTGAGCAAAGGCCAACGACACATAAAAGCGCTTCTTTTAGTGGTGTTCAATGGGATAACCATTGGTCAAAGATTGTTTGAACCCAAATAGATAAAGAAACTTGATGTTAATTTCGACATCAGATTCTTAATTTTAAACCTGCAAGCTGTGAGATATTTGCCATACTTTTCATTATGGCAAGTAGCGCAAGGATCGTTTCAGTGTTTGCTAGGGTTTTAATCATGACGGCACTTATGGTGCCGTTTTGCAGCTTTTCTACCGTCGTTTCTCTCGAAGCTTCTGCACAAACAGAGCAAGAGGGAGCGGTACAAAAGCTGTCTGTCGAAAAAATGATCCATTATCCAGAGGTGATTGACCAGCTTTATCAAAGTACCAATTACCGTTTGAACTGGGAAAATGAAAGCGATATTGAGCAGTTTCTTTTTCAAGTAAACCTGGTTGCTCTTGCAGGCGTGACGGACGAATTCGAGAATCAACTCCATCGTATAAACCAAGTTCGATGGCAGGGAGATAACCTCGACTTTGATTTGGTGATGACAGATTCACTGTTGATGTATCTCAGTTATCTCGAGCAGCTCCCTGAAGAAGGCATCAACTGGTTATTTGCTAACAAAACCCACGTGATTTTACCTGCTCCTAGTATCGATACTTTGTCCGTACTGAGTAACGAAATTACGGTTGGCAAACTTGGTCAATTCTTAGCAAGCCTTCGCTCTCCTTTACAAACGGACGAAGCTTTTTATTCCGCTTACTCCTCTTTATCCGAGCACGCTCAGTATCAATATCCAATCTATGAACAAGCGGGCCTTGCCCGTGTCGGTGACCAATTAGAAAATAAACCGCTTCTGATTGAGCGTATGGAAGTGGTCGGTGTGGATGTATCGTATTTAGATATCACGACCCAACAGTATGATGAAGAATTAGAGTTAGCGGTGAAAGAGTTTCAGCGTATTCATGGCTTGAAAGAGGACGGGGTGATTGGCCCGAATACCATTCGATGGATCAACTTTTCTCCTCAAGAACGATTGCATCTATTGGCGCTGAACTCAGAACGTTCAAGGATTTGGTCCAAAGACAGAGATAATGTTGTCTTTGTAAATGTACCTGGATACGAAGTAACGTATTGGCACGATGGTCAACCGTTGTTCGAGTCTAAAGTTGTGGTTGGCAGAGCCTCAAGAAAAACACCAATCATGTCGGGGACTCTTGACTCCGTCATTCTCAACCCCACATGGAATGTGCCATGGACCATAATGGTGAAAGACATCATTCCTAAAGTGAAACGTAATCCGATGTATTTGATTAACCACAATATTCAAATCATCCGGTCTTGGACTTCAAACGAAATTATTGACCCTACAACCATCAATTGGGCGACGGTGAATCCGAGAACATTTCCTTATCGTATGCGGCAGGCATCGGGCTTACACAATGCATTGGGATTGTATAAGTTTAATATGCCAAACCCCCAAGCTATCTATTTGCATGATACGCCAAGTAAAAACTTGTTCGAACGAGATAGACGCGCATTCAGTTCCGGGTGTGTCCGCGTTGAACATGCCGACCAACTGGCGGAGCTCTTATTCAAAACTCAGGGATTAGAAGAACGCCTAGCGAAAAAACGGGAAAGTACGCGTCGCTCTAACACGTCGGTCCCTTTAGGAGAACGCATCCAAGTGCACATTATTTATCAAACCGCATGGCTAGAAGAGGGAACACTTTACTACCGAGATGATATCTATAAATACGATCACCGTAGTTGAAATCTTTAAGTAAAATTTACAAAACTAAGAATCTTCTGTTTGTTCAATAATTAAGCGTTAATCGCCACGTCTTAAAATTAGGGTGGAGCGATTTATGCGTTTGACGTGACAAATGTGTTTGGGTAATGTCCGCGACTTGTTTAGTTGTTGAGCATTGTTTTTTGAAATGGTAAGTCGTAATTTTTCCCGCCGAGATTTCCTTAAAATGACCGCAGGTGGCGTAGTATTGGCATCTGCCTTGCCGTCGATTTCATGGGCTTCATTGCCTGACGAGCCACGTGAGTTGGCGATGAACAACCTTAATACTGGAGAGCTCCTCGAAACATGCTATTTCGATGGTAGACGCTATCTTG
This sequence comes from Vibrio chemaguriensis, assembly GCF_012275705.1. NCBI lineage: Bacteria > Pseudomonadati > Pseudomonadota > Gammaproteobacteria > Vibrionales > Vibrionaceae > Vibrio > Vibrio chemaguriensis. The sequence goes on along the minus strand of NZ_SHOE01000009.1, from coordinate 105,902 downwards.
ATGATGAACTAAAAAAGCTGAATGAGTTTTGTCGTGATCACCGTCGAAACGAAGTTCATCCTATGGATCGACGCTTGTTCGATCAAATCAGCCAGATTCAAAAGCTGATCGGTACAGGTGCAGAAGTCATTGTAATTTTTGGTTACCGTTCGCCTTTGACCAATGCGTCTCTGCGCAAAGGGGCTAGCGGAGTGGCAAAGAAAAGTCTTCATATGGAAGGTAAGGCCATAGACTTCCGTCTTGATGGAGTGAAATTGTCTACTGTACGCGATGCAGCAATTAGCTTGAAAGCTGGTGGTGTTGGGTATTATCCAAGTAGTAACTTTGTCCATATCGACACAGGTGCTGTGCGCTCTTGGTAAGTCAATAGCAAGCCTCAGCAGGTCTTGAAGTCGCATGGGGTTAGTGTCATAGTTGCGCCAGTTTTAACGCAAATTTGTTTGGTAATAGGTTTTCTATGGCTCTGAAATACCAAGTTGTCCCAGTGACATCTTTTTCTCAAAACTGTTCTATCGTGTGGTGTGATGAAACGATGAAAGGCATCGTTATTGACCCAGGCGGTGACGAAAAGCAACTTGCTATGCTCATTAAAGAGCTTGGCATCGAGATCGTCAACTTGGTGCTAACTCATGGTCACCTAGATCATGTTGGCGGAACAGAGCCGCTGGCTGCAATGCTTGGTGGTACTGAGATCATTGGTCCTCATAAAGCGGATAATTTTTGGCTACAAGGTCTAGAAGGGCAAAGCCAAATGTTTGGTTTCCCATTGACTGAAGCCTTTGAACCGCATCAATGGTTAAATGAGGGTGACACTGTCACGTTTGGTAATCAAGTATTAAAGGTATTCCACACACCAGGTCACACCCCTGGTCACGTTGTTCTTTATAGTGAAGAAGCGCGATTGGCGTTTGTGGGCGACGTATTGTTTAACGGTAGCATTGGCCGAACTGACTTCCCACAAGGTGATTTCAATACCTTGATTAGCTCTATCAAAGAGAAATTGTGGCCTTTAGGCAATGATGTCACGTTTGTCCCTGGTCACGGCCCTCAATCGACTTTCGGTCACGAACGTAAAACTAACCCGTTCGTTGCTGACGAGATGCCGCTTTACTAAAAGCGCGTGTAGTAAGCATTATTCTGGCTCGGCGGCAGCTAAGTATCGCCGAGTCAGTCCCACAAAATCCTCTGCTTCACGATCTAGGTCACTGGCTGATATAAACAGATCGTAGCCGTAAAATCCTCTTTGATATTTCATACGGTTGGCGAGCATCGCCAGTAAGCCTTTATACTCAATCCCATTGCTGTTTATGTATGGCTTAGGATCAAGCACCATATCTTCAAACTTATCTTCACACTGATTTTGCTTCGCACCTAAATAAAGTAGTGCGCGTTGGCTAAGGAGAATTTCTGTCGCTATACGAGGGCAGATCGAATCCAAATAAGGTGAGTAGTGTTTTAGACGAATACCAATCCAAGGTAGCGGCTGATGCCACCCTTCCTGCTGGTAGCTACAAATCCCTATTGACTCAATATTTCGCCATCGGACGACCCATCCGCCTTTAAAAAGGTGTTGTTGGAAGTGAGAAGCTGTCAGCGTAAAAGTGACTTGGCTTTTTTTGATCATCAAGATGGCGAAACCAACAATTGCAGACATCAAAATGATCGACAACATGGCTTGCTTCCATCCCGGAGAAATGACAACCAAAAACAGGGTTATCAGTGCAACGAGCAACAAAAGTATTCTGTTGATAGGGGAGTCGGGTTTGAAATGTGAATTTGTTAGGTGCAGCGTTTCCATGCTTATAACCTCATCGAATACTTGATCAAAAATGCGTGGATGACTAAATGTGCATTGACTTGCATTTGAAATAAAAGAAACCTCTGTTTTTATACCCAGTATTCAATAAATCCGTTCATAAAATATCTGATTAAATAGTAGACGTTCTATGCTTTGAGCGCATTTTTCATCGCGTTTCGCCGCTAAAACCTACAAATTGCTTGTGAATTTTGGTATAAAACGCGCTTCAAATTTTCATCCCTGCTGAGATGCAGTGAACTGGAGAAATATTCAATGAGACTTGCTCATAAGCGTAAAGTGCAGATGAAACTGCAAAAACGCATTAAAGCGACAGTAGCAAACTTAGCTGCAGCACCTAAAGCAGTGAAGCCTGTTGCCGAAAAAGCAGTAGCACCTTCTGTTGCTGAAAAAGCTGTTGCGGAGAAAGTAGTAGCTGAGAAAAAAGTAGCTGCAGTGAAAACAGTTGATGTTGCCCTTACTCCTAAGCAACAACAAGTATTAGACATCGTTGTAGCAAATGCTGAAGGTATCAACCCTAAAGGCATTGGTCTAGCTGCAGGTCAAGAAGATACTAAAGCGGCATCATGGGCTACTGGCGCACTGAAGAAGCTTCTTGAAGAAAACCTAGTTCAAAAAGAGCAGTTAGCAGGTAACAAAGTTATCTACAAAGCAGTTTAATTACCGCTACCGTTCTAGCTTGAATACCTCGGCCAATGCCGGGGTATTTTTTTATCTTCGTATTGAAAATAATCTATTAGGAATTGATTTTAACGCTGCCAATAAGTGCTTTGTCACATTTTCTTAAATACTATGTAAATTTTTTGGCAGAGAAGTACGTACGTATCATTTTTCTTTTTATATCGTTAAGGGAAAAGTAACTCATTAATTTTATGATAGTTAAACTTGTCGCATAACGGCTGTCCTACGTAGTTATACGTAATACCTAAGGCTAATGTCTTATTGATGAATTACTCGCTTCCGTGTTCATGCCCATTTCGCATTCGACAACATTGTTACATCTTTTATACCGAATACAGCCAATCCTAATGAAATGGATGACAACAATAACCTTGGTGATAAAGGACGTGAACGATGAGTCTAATCCAAAAATCTTTAAAACGAGTGCTCAAAACAACCGCTGTCGTTGCCGCGATGACATTCGTTGTGACTTCTGCAAATGCTGCTGAAAAAGTCTATCGTTTAAAGCTTGCTGAAACTTGGGGACCTAACTTCCCTATTTTTGGTGATGCGACAAAAAACATGGCAAAAATGGCAGAGGAGATGTCCAACGGGCGTCTGCAAATCCGTATTGATTCCGCAAACAAGCACAAAGCGCCTTTTGGGGTGTTTGATATGGTTAAGTCTGGCCAATACGACATGGGCCACTCGGCGTCTTACTACTGGAAGGGCAAGGTTCCAAACACACTTTACTTCACTTCTATGCCTTTCGGTATGCTACCAACTGAGCAGTATGCGTGGTTTTACTACGGCGGTGGTATGGAGCTGATGGAGAAGGTGTACTCTCCACATAATTTGATGTCTTTCCCTGGCGGTAATACCGATACTCAGATGGGCGGGTGGTTCCAGAAAGAGATCAAGTCCGTCGAGGATTTGCAGGGTTTGAAAATGCGTATCCCAGGTTTTGCTGGTGAGATCTTGGCAGAGCTAGGTGCAAAACCAACGAATATCGCCCCTGGTGAACTATATACCTCTCTAGAGCGTCGCACAATTGATGCCTTGGAGTGGGTTGGTCCATCATTGGATTTGCGCATGGGATTCCACAAAATCGCGCCATACTACTACACAGGTTGGCATGAGCCAGCAACTGAGCTTCAGTTCCTTGTTAATAAGCGTACTTGGAACCGTCTACCTGATGATCTAAAAGCGATTTTACAAGTAGCAATGAAAACCGCCGCTTACGATATGTACACGCAATCGAAACACGAAAGTGGCAAAAACTGGGCATCTATCAAATCTGAATACCCAAATGTTGAAGTCAAAGACTTCCCGCCTGAAGTAGTGGCTGCGTTGCGAGAAGCAAACGATCGTTTGTTGAAAGAGCACGCAGAAAAAGATGCTTTGGCGAAAGAGATTCAAGAGTCGCAAGCGAACTACATGAATCAAGTTCGACCTTGGTCAGACATTTCACACCGAGCTTACTTAAACAGTCAAGCTCAACAATAACGTTATGACGCAGGCGACGCCGAGAGGTTTAGCCTGCGAACGAAGCCCAAGAAAACTTCATAATGAATGCTCCGCACCATAGCGGAGCGTATCCAAACGTTCCACGGAGTTCGGAATGAGAAGTCTTATTTATATTGAGCGATTATTTAACCGCTTTAGCGATTTCCTCGGATGGTTGTCCAGCATCCTGTTTATTTTATTGTTGGTGAATGTGGTTTACGACGTTGTGATGCGATATGTATTCAACGATGTATCCATTGCATTCCAAGAAATGGAATGGCATCTATTCTCCGCCGTATTTCTGCTTGGTGTGCCTTACGCGATTAAGTCTGGTGGCCATGTTCGCGTCGACATTTTTTATGAACGCTTATCTTACAAAGCACAATCCATCATCGACATCATAGGCACGCTATTTTTCTTATTCCCTTTTTGCCTACTGGTGGCTTGGTTTGGTATCGATTTCGCCAAAGAAAGTTACGCGCTAGGCGAGACGTCTGGTGATCCAGGCGGATTGCCATATCGTTGGATCATCAAAGCGATGATTCCGCTGTCATTTTTCTTTATGGCAGTTAGTGGCATTGGACTGCTGCTGCATTCGATCAACAAGATTGTTAACCCTCATCTTATCTATGCCGGTAATAACGGTAAGTCGTAAAAGGAAGTCATTATGATCGGTATAGTGATGTTTTTTGTCGCGCTCTTTGCGCTTTTATTGGGATTCCCCGTTGCCTTTACTTTTGGCGGTATTGCACTGATTTTTGGTGTTTGGGCTGAAGGCATCGAGATGTTTGCTTTCATGCCATATCGTATTCAATCCATTATGGAAAATACGGTGCTAATGGCCGTACCATTGTTTGTCTTCATGGGACTAGTACTTCAGAAGACGAAGCTTGCAGAGCAACTGCTTGAGTCGATGGGACGTCTGTTTGGCGGCGTCCGTGGTGGTATTGCTATTTCGACAGTATTAGTTGGCGCATTACTTGCCGCGTCAACGGGCGTAGTCGGCGCATCAGTTGTTGCGATGGGGTTGATCTCATTGCCTGTGATGCTTAAATACAATTACGACAAAGGTTTAGCGTGTGGGACTATTTGTGCGTCTGGCACGTTGGGCCAAATTATCCCACCTTCTATCGTGTTGATCTTGTTAGGGGATGTACTTGGCGTACCGGTAGGGGACCTATTTCAAGCTGCGATTTGGCCCGGTATTACACTTGTTGGCGCCTATGTGATCTACATTCTCATCTACGCGAAGTTGAACCCTCAAGCCGCACAGGCGATAGAGCGCGATGAGTCGATCAGTCGAAAGCAAGAAGTGTTCACCGCGCTGAAAGCCGTTTTACCGCCACTAGCACTGATAATTGTAGTATTGGGCTCAATCTTTGCTGGGATTGCAACGCCAACAGAGTCAGCGGCTCTGGGCGGCGCTGGTGCGATAGTTCTGTCGTTACTGTATAAGCAGTTTAGTTGGTCGATGATTTATGATGCATCGAAAGAAACCGTTAAAGTAACCGCAATGGTCTTTGCTATTTTGCTAGGGGCAACCGCCTTCTCAATGGCATTTACCTACACCGGCGGTGATTATCTAGTCGAAGAGTGGATGTTAGAATTGCCTGGAGAAAAGTGGGGCTTTCTCATCATTACTATGGTGGTGATTCTGATTTTAGGTTTCTTTATCGACTTCGTTGAAATCTGTTTTATCATCGTGCCAATTATTGCGCCGGTCGCTGAGTTGATGGGTATCAACATGACGTGGTTTGCGATTCTTATCGCAATGAACTTACAGACATCATTCCTAACACCGCCATTTGGTTTTAGTTTGTTCTATCTAAAAGGCGTCGCACCAGCAGGTGTCACTACGCGAGATATTTACAAAGGTGTAATGCCGTTTATCGCGATTCAAATTGTCGTGTTGGCTTCTTTGCTGTTCTTCCCTGGCTTTTATGGCATGAGTTGATCACTCGATAATAAAAGAGATTTTGTGAACTGAGAGTTTTTACCTTTTGAGACAAGTTGTTAAGCTGCTATTTATGTCTAGGCGGACGAAGTCGAGTTATTTGTGCTGCTAAGATAGTGAGCTGTAAAGCAGCGTTTCATGGAGGAAAGGGATGCCTCTCAAAGCAAAGTTAATTCTGCTGACATTGATACCCGTGGTATTGGTGTCAGCGAGTATCAGTTGGATTTCTATCTATCAAACCAAGACTCTTGGCAAAAGGGAGGTAGAGATCTTTCATCAAAACCTGATCCAATCAAAAGAGGCGGCGTTGAAAGATACGGTCGACGTCGCCTTTGACTCCATTTCTTATATCTACAACGATCCAACCTTAGAAGAGAGCGTTGCTAAAACACGCGTGAAAGCGATTTTAAACCGTTTAAGCTACGGAGCAGACGGCTACTTTTTCGCTTACGATAAATACGGTACCAACCTTGTACATCCTGTTCTTCCAGAGCTAGTCGGGGAGAACTTACTCTATCTTGAAGACGAGAATGGCGATCGTCTAATTGAAGCTTTGTTGTATCAAGCTCAATCAGGTGGTGGGTTTCATCAATACCTGTGGCAAAAGCCATCTACGGGTGAGGTCGTCCCAAAGCTTAGCTACGCCGCATGGCTCGATAAGTGGGAATGGATGATAGGGACAGGGCTCTATATTGAGGACGTCAGCCAAGAAGTTGCCAATATGCGTGCTGCGGTGAACAAAAATATCGAAACGACTTTTTTCTCGGTCGTCGTGATCTTAGCGGTGACCGTTGCTGTAATTATCGTTCTCACTTTAGCGATCAATCTGCATGAACACCGTCTTGCCGATAAAAACCTTAAAGAGTTGGCACATAAAACCGTCATGTTTCAAGAGGATGAGAAAAAGCATCTAGCGAGAGAGTTGCATGATGGAATCAACCAGCTGTTAGTTTCTAGTAAATGTCATTTGGATTTAATGAGTCATAGACTGGAAGACGAAAAACTCAAATCCCACTTAGACAAATCGCAACGCTCATTGGTCACCGCGATAAATGAAGTAAGGCATATTTCTCATCAGCTCCGTCCTAGCGCCCTTGATGATATCGGCTTAGAGGCGGCACTGACCACTTTACTGCAAGACTTTCACTCTCACTCTGGGATTGATATAGAAAGTAATTTTGATACTCAGCAGTACAAACTGACGTCGGAAGTCGCGACGACCTTGTATCGTGTTGCTCAAGAGTCTTTGAACAACATCGAAAAACACGCAAGAGCGAAAAAAGTGACGGTTACTTTGCAAAAAATGGGCAATATGCTGCAATTACTCATACGTGACGACGGTGTTGGCTTTGTGGTTAACCAAGCAGTGCACCAACAAGGGATTGGGTTAAGGAACATGCAAGAGCGTGTAGAGTTCATTGGTGGTGAGTTTGAACTGATGAGTGAGCTTGGTTTAGGAACAGAGATTACCGTGCTGCTTAATTTGGATGAATTAGTTTATGGATAAACCGATTAGTGTGGTGATTGTTGATGATCATCAAGTGGTCTTAGATGGCTTCATGGCTCGCTTGGAGTTAGAGCCTGACATTGAAGTGGTCGGTACGGCAAGCAATGGGCTGGAAGCGATTGAAGTCGCAAAGCACCTTCAGCCTGATGTCATCTTGATGGACATTAGCATGCCGATAATGAACGGTATTGAAGCGACTGGGGTAATTAAAGAAGAGCGACCAGAGAGCAAAATACTTATGCTGACCATGCACGATAACCGTGAATACATCATGAAAGTCATGCAAGCTGGCGCAGTAGGGTACATGCTCAAGGAAATCTCGGCCGAGAAAATGGTGCAAGCAATAAAAACGGTGAATCAAGGTTCAACGTATTTCTGTGAGTCTGTCACACAAACGCTTTTTACCCAAGAGGTGGTGCCAGCCACTCAAAAAACGAATCCACTTAGCCGCAGGGAAGAAGCGGTGCTTAAATTAGTCGCTCAAGGAAACAGCAGTAAGAAAATCGCCACACTACTTAACATTAGCTACCGAACGGTAGAGACGCATCGCCACAACATTAAGCACAAGTTGGATTTACATTCGACGGCGGAGCTAGCGAAATATGCGTTTGAAACAGGGTTAACGGAGTAGGAGAGTAGTGCCCGCAAAAAGCGAGCACGTGAGAGCGAAATTAATCGACTTTTGTAATGCTGCCAAGCTCTAGCATTGGAGCGACATCGATATCCTCTGCATTCATCATTGTTGAGATGCGTTGAACGGAAGATAGCAGCAGAGACTGCTCCCATTCTTCCAATTTTTGGAATCGATTAATGAAGTGTTCCTGCAATGGCGTTGGTGCTTGCTTTAGGGCTTCTTGGCCTTTGCTCGTAAGTACAGCATGCACTTTACGCTTGTCTTGAACACTGCGTTGACGCTCAACAAACTGGCCTCGTTCTAGTCTATCTAGAATGGTCGTTGCGGTCGCTTGGCTCATGTTAGTGTGGCTAGACAACTGTTTAATCGTTACGTTATCTAACTCATTGATAGCACGCATCAAAATCAACTGTGGAGCGGTCAATCCAGACTCTTTGCTCAGCTTTTTAGAATGTAAATCAATAGCGCGGATGATCTGACGAATCGAGACCAATACTTCTTCGTACTTTTCCAATTTATTCATCCAGTCTGTAGGGAACATTTATCGAGGCGACACTAACTTAAATGCGCCCTTATTTAAAGGGGTGGAATCAAAAATTACCACTACAATTTTAAGTAGTGTCTCCAATTTCATTTTGTCGCGTCGTGTAGACAAAATAAGAAGACCTAAAATTATTATAGCAATAAATGTTTGTGGTCTAACTATTGCGCTAGTGGTTTATCCTTTTAAAGGCGGAAATTGCTGAGTGAAAAGTAAGTTATTGGATTTTTTCATAGCAAAAAGATAGACAAAAACGTGTCAAATGATAGGATCTTGCGCCTTCACGGAATGTAAAACGTATCGTGTTCGAAAGATTTTTTTGTTTGGTACGTAAAAACAGTACAAAAATAGAGAGGAACGATGACAAAGGGTATAGATAAGTACAGTATCGATAGTACCGACTATACGGTAGGTCAAGACAACGTTCAAAAATGGGGTTTTGATGTTCATAACCCAGTTTTTGGTATTAGTGCAGGTTTAATTGCGCTGTTTCTTGTCGCTGCATTAGTTCTAGATGCACATACCGCAAAGACGGCACTTGATGGGCTGAAATGGAAGATCATTGGTTCATTCGATTGGTTGTTCATTATTGCAGGTAATATTTTCGTTATTTTCTGTTTGGCACTTATCGTTTCGCCAATGGGTAAAATCCGCCTAGGTGGTAAAGACGCTGTTGCCGATTACTCGTTCATGTCATGGCTTGCAATGCTATTTGCGGCTGGTATGGGTATCGGTTTAATGTTCTGGAGTGTCGCAGAACCTGTCGCTTACTTCACTGGTTGGTATGAAACGCCACTCGGTGTTGAAGCAAACACACCAGAAGCAGCGAGATTAGCACTGGGTGCGACGATGTTCCACTGGGGTCTTCACCCATGGGCAATTTACGGTGTTGTAGCACTTTCTTTAGCATTCTTTGCCTACAACAAAGGTTTACCGCTTTCTATGCGCTCGATCTTCTACCCGCTTCTGGGTGATCGCGCGTGGGGCTGGGCTGGTCATATCGTGGATATCTTGGCCGTTCTTGCGACCTTGTTTGGTCTTGCAACGTCACTGGGCTTAGGTGCACAACAAGCGGCAAGTGGTATTCATCACGTATTTGGTGTTGAGCCAGGCCTGGGCCTACAAATCGTCGTCATTACCGTTGTAACTTTGCTTGCTGTTGTTTCAGTCGTACGTGGTATTGATGGTGGCGTTAAAGTCATTAGTAACATCAACATGGTTGTGGCGTTCTTGCTACTGATTCTTGTTGGTCTTATCGGTTGGGCTGCGAGTTTAGGCTCGATTCCAACCACACTTATGGCATACGTAGAGAATATTATTCCGCTAAGTAACCCGTTTGGTCGTACAGATGAGGCATGGTTCCAAGGCTGGACAGTATTCTACTGGGCTTGGTGGATTTCATGGTCACCATTCGTAGGTATGTTCATTGCGCGTGTTTCTCGCGGTCGTACCGTTCGCGAATTCATTACAGCCGTTCTATTGGTTCCAACCGCTGTTACTGTTGTTTGGATGTCAGTATTTGGTGGTCTAGCGATCGAGCAAGTTGTTGATAAAGTAGGTGAGTTGGGCACGAATGGTTTGACTGACGTTTCACTTGCTATGTTCCAAATGTTCGATGTTCTTCCATTTGGTAGCATGCTTTCAATCATTGCTGTTGTGTTGGTACTTGTGTTCTTCATCACGTCTTCTGACTCTGGTTCACTTGTTATCGACAGCATCACAGCGGGCGGTAAAGTCGACGCTCCTGTACTTCAACGTGTTTTCTGGGCATTTATGGAAGGTGCAATTGCGGTTGCTCTACTGTGGATTGGTGGCTCAGAAGCAGTTCAAGCGCTTCAGGCAGGTGCAATTTCTACAGCACTACCGTTTACCTTCATTCTGCTTGCAATGTGTGTGAGCTTATTGATGGGTATGAGAACAGAACGTCAATAACTCAGGCATTTTATAAATCTGTCTGAGTAACAAGTAATCAAAAGGCCAGCATTTTGCTGGCTTTTTTTGTGCGGTTTTTATGACGGTGAGACAAAAAAATGACACATGAAAGTTCATATTTTACAAAGAGTTAATGTGCTATTTTGTTTTTTAAAAATTAGTGAATAGTCGTGAAAAAGTGTGTAATATTCACACACCTTAACTGTTCTCCCAACTCAAAAACTATAAATATGAAATTATCATTAAAACAAAAGCTTATTGGCGCAAGCCTTTCTGCTGTTGTTGTGATGGCAACAGCACTTACTTGGTTGTCGGCTGGTCAATTATTTGATCAGACTCGTTCAGGTGTCTATTCACGTGCGCAAAGTCTAAGTACTACTGCGTCAGAAGGAATTTCTGATTGGGTCAATATCCGCAAAGATATTGCTACCGCATTCAACGACTACTCGACAGAGCAAGACGTTGTCCCTTTCCTACAACAAGCTCGCAAGGCTGGTGGCTTTGATGACATCTTCCTTGGTACACCAAACGGTGATATGTATCGCTCTCACCCTGAGCGTAACCGTGCTGATTACGACCCTCGTACTCGTCCTTGGTACAAAGATGCTAACGCCGCAGGTAAGCAGATCATCACAGCTGCATATCAAGATGCAATCACTAACGCGCTGCTTGTAACCATTGCTGAGCCAGTAATGAAAAATGGTCAGTTTGTTGGTGTTGTTGGTGCAGATGTACTGATCGATCAGCTCATCAGCGACGTGATTAACCTAGATGCAGGTGAAAACGCGCATGCGATGTTAATCGATATGAACGAAGGTACGTTCCTAGCGCATCCTGATAAAAGCTTAACGCTTAAGCCTATCACCAGTGTTCTAAAAGACTTTTCAGAAGAGGCAATCGAGCGCGCTGCAGATGAAGGTCGTATCGAAGATACGGTAATCAAAGGCAAAGAGAAGCTTTACTACTTTAATAAAGTACCTGGCACGCATTGGATGTTCGCGATTGAAATGGATCGCGCAACGGAAGAAGCAGGGCATGCGGTATTGCTACGTGACCTATTGATCACTGCAGTGATGATCACCATTGTGGTTATTCTTGCGGTATCTTGGTTGGTTGGTTTCTTGTTCCGTGACTTGAGCCGTGTATCAAATGCACTTGAGGAAATTGCATCTGGTGAAGGTGACTTAACGCAACGACTAGAACCACGTAGTGATGATGAAGTCGGTAAACTGGCTGAAAACTTCAACCGCTTTGTTGGCAACATGCACACGATGGTGACCAAGCTTAGCCACGTATCATCTGCGCTTTCAGAGCAAGCACGCACGACGGCACAGCAAGCTGAAGAGCGTAGTCAGCGTATCTCTTACCAGCAAGATGAAATCAACATGGTGGCGACGGCTGTGAACGAAATGGCTGCAGCGACACAAGAAATTGCAGGTAATGCAGATAGCACGGCAAGTAACTCAGAGGAAGCGGTTCAAGCTTGTTCACACGGTTCTAGCCAAGTGACTCAGACGCAAGGTTCTATCCAGAACTTGGCGCAAGAAGTTCAAGTTGCCACTGATGTGATTCAAGAGCTAGAAGCACACGGAAATAGCATCAATACGATTCTATCAACGATTCAAGATATTGCTGAGCAAACTAACCTACTTGCACTTAACGCGGCAATTGAAGCGGCACGTGCAGGTGAACAAGGCCGTGGCTTTGCTGTGGTTGCGGATGAAGTTCGCGTATTGAGCCAACGCACTCATGCTTCAACGCAAGAGATTCAAGAAACTATCGAGATGTTACAGGGCACAACAGCGAAAGCGGTTGGCATCATGGGTGATAGCCGTCGTCTGGCTGACACCAGTGTTGATGATGCAAACGCGGCTGCAGCGAGCTTGACGCAAATCCATACTGCTGTTGAGCGCATCAGTGACATGGCAACGCAGATTGCATCGGCGGCAGAAGAGCAAGCATCGGTAACAACCGAGATCACGCGTAATACTGAAGGCATTCGTGACGTTTCTAACGAGCTGTCGGTAGAAGCTCATCAAGCAGCAGAACAAGCTGCCCACCTATCTGAGCTTTCACACGAATTAGAGCAAGAGATTCAACGCTTTAAGCTGTAATCGGATGCCGACCTAAATAAAAAGGAGCCATTTGGCTCCTTTTTTGATCGCTTATTAAGCTAGCAAGACGTTATAGCCAGAACTCACTGATCGGTTGGTCTTCGCTATAATGATGGGCTATTTGCGCTTGTAGCAGTTCTGCCGTAGCAATTGCATCGGTTAATGCATGGTGAGGGGTATAGTCTGGCAGACCATAACGGCGTCGAGATTGCGCTAGCCGAACCGATTCTGGCTTTTTCCCTTTTAAACGCTCCCAGAGTGAGCCAGAGCGTTTCTGTTGAATGGTTTCTTCAAGATGCAGCGTATCTATCACTGGAAACTCAATTCCTTCACCTAAACGGCTTTTGAGTGCTTTATCCAGAAATTCTCTCTCGATACGACGATAATGCACAACAATGATTTTTCCGCTTAAGCATGGTAGTAGCTCGCTTAGGATGTCACCCAAGTCAGGTGCATCGATCAATTCACTGTGAGTAATACCATGTATGATTACCGAGTCTTCATCGAGTGTTCGCTGCGGGCGAACTTTCCAATGACGTGAATTGCGCAAAAAAATCCGCTTCAAGTTAAACGGCACTAAACCAATGGTAATGATGTCATGTTTCTCGGGGTTCAACCCCGTCGTTTCGAAATCTAGCGCGACGAACTCCACCTCAGACAGGGGGGTCTCTGGTGCAGGTGGTTTATTGCTATAAAACGCAATTAAATTCTCATCTTTAGCCATCTCCAACTTTTGTTCAAATTTCGTTGGCCACTGAATGGTTGGCTTCTGAAAGAGCTTTTTGATCATGTTCAACCTCACTTAAAGCTCTTATTCGCTTGGTAGCGGAACTTAAGGAAGTTCTGACCATTGCTTAGGATTTGGAAAGCATCTTTTAGGTTGCGACGTTCAAATTCAGAGAGATTTTCTGGTTCGATATTGTTATCTGGGTCAATGCCTAATTCCACGTCCGTCGCTTGGTGACGAATACGCACCATGGAAATAAACTCTAGTGCGTCTTTTAAGTCTTGTGCACGACCTTTTGGCAAAATGCCAGCATCAATGATGTCGTCGAGACGCTCAAACGAGTTCTGTGCACGTGAGCCAACCGCCAGAGAGTGAACACGAATTAAGTCGACCAGAGGAGCCGTACCGCGACGTTTGAGGTTGATGGAGTTGTTGTGTCTGCCATCTTTCTCCATCACAAAGTCTTTAAAGAAGCCAAGTGGCGGCGTTCGGTTAAGTGCGTTGCGAGCCAGACAGGCTAAGAAGCGATTGTTTTTACGCGCACGACGAACAATAAAGCTGGTTAATTGTTCTGCCCATTTTAAGCGACCGTAAACGCCATCCAAATCGAAAAAGATGGACGCGTTGAGTAGCGCTTTCGGGTTCGGGTTATCAATCCAGTCAGCGAAGCACTCTTCCCACTCTGAACGAGTCATGCGCCATAATGGGTTGGTTGCCATAATATCGCCCGTACAATACTTGTAGCCACAGGCATCTAATCCATCACTGACGTATTTTGCTAAAGCTTCGAAGTACTTACCATGTTTCTCTTCTTGGTAGGTCTCATCTAGAATGATGGCGTTATCTTGGTCAGTCACCAACAGTTGCTCATCACGTCCCATTGAGCCAAGTGCAAGGAAACAATAAGGAATTGGTGGTGGGCCAAGCTCTTCTTCAGCCATTTCTAACAGACGCTGTTTGAAGCTTCGACCAATCACGGACATCGCACTGCCCACCATGTGTGAGTTGGCATCTTCGTTGACCAGGCGTACAAAGCTGCTTTTTACTTCTTCAGCAACAACTGCCAAATCTTCGATAGTCTGTTGTTGGAAAATGCTACTCACCAATAAGAGCGAGTTTTGTGATTCATAGCGAACAATGTCGGTTGTTTCGATAATACCAATAGGTAATTGGTTTTTAACCACAGGCAGATGGTGCACGTTGTAACGCAGCATGGTTAACATTGCTTCATAGATGTAGGCATTGTGATCAAGAGACATGACTTCAGTGGTCATCACACTTGATACATCGTCCTGTGGAGACAAGCCTTCGGCTAACACACGGGTACACAAGTCACGGTCAGTAATAATACCAAGTACCGGAGACTGTGGGTCATCTTCGTCACGAACGAAATCTGGATCGACGATAAGTAGAGCAGATACGTTGTCATTCGCCATCTGCTGCGCGGCTTGTTGGATTGTCTGTCCTCGATCAATCGTATGAGCATCGCCAGTCAGCAAGGTTTTCACTTTCGATGTCGTCAGATCATTTGCATCTTTGTTTTCTGAAATGGCTTGGCGTAAACGAGCACTATTTTCCACTTCGACAAAGTCTGCAAAGGAATCAAAGTTGTCGTATATTTCTTGGAAAACGTCACCAGGAATACAGTAGAGAAGCGTATCTTCAATGGCTTTTACCGGAAAGCGTACTTTGTTGTTGGTTAGCATTCCCATCTGGCCAAATAAGTCACCTTCATCAAGACGGTTATAAAGCTCTCCTTTGCGTCGATAAACTTCTACGACCCCGCTTCGCACCACGTAGAGATCTTGGATATAGTCTCCAAAATGGATGATTGGGGTATCTTCTCGGTAGTACGAGATCTCGACACTCTCTGTCACCTTGTTTAGTGTTTCTTCAGGGAGTTCATTGAACGGGGGATACTTGGCGAGAAAGTTATAAATCTCGAGAAGTTCTGCATCCATCGAAGGTGCCTTTTAGTTCGCAAATAATAAAGTAATCTTAACTTAGTTTTAAAACAGAGTCTTATCTGAACCGTGATTTTCGTACTCAGTCATAAGATTCTGACATATCGCACGATAAGGAATCGGCATTTCTACTACTATATAGTCACTTAAAAGGTGAGCGAACGTGGTCGATATATTTGGGCCAATGCTTGATTTAGAGGCATAGCAGATTTCAAATCGTTACTGCGTCTGTAAACTAAGTTATTTTTGTTGAACTAAGCCACTCAAGGTGATTTGGGGGCGGTGTTTAAATAATTCTCATGAAAGGAAGTCGAATGGTGAGAAGTTTATTGCTTGCGTCTTTAGCTGCTTTGCCAGCAGTAACTAGCGCGGCGGTCATGGACCAAGCAGAAAAATTTGGGTACGAACACATTCACCTGGATGTGGGTGCCGGAACCACAAATGAAGAGTGGTTAGATAATTCGAACGCGACCACAATTGGACTCGGTGGTAATTACTTATTTACTGAGAACTGGTTGTTTAATGTCGATTGCTCGGCGCAGTTTTTCCATCCGGACGACTTTACTCTTCGCATTGACCGTTTGTTGTTTGGTGGTGGTTATCGTTATGGGATTACGGATCAATTCGATATCTACGGTAAATATGGAATAGGTGCAATCAAAGCGAAAGCGAAGGACGACAAAACGGATGATACGTTATCTTCAGATAGTGAACTGCTTCAAGCCGTCACCATTGGCGTGAATTACTTATTCAGTGAAAAACTTATTGCGACGGCCGAGGTGGAAGTTAACCGCAGTGATATCGTCGATGAGAACAATTTTAAGATAGGTTTTAACTACCAATGGCATGATGTTATTGGTACTGGTCTTTTTTATCAGTTTAGAGATACCGATTCCAGCGGTGAGAGCTCTGATTATGTCAATGAAGTGGGGCTGAGTTTGAAGTTTGTCTACTAGCGGACTGTTTCATTTATTTGCAATAAATAAAAACAAAAAGGTCAGCTTATGCTGACCTTTCCTTTTAATAAAGTATGCGACTATCGATTATAAAACCGCTGCAATGCCTTTACATAGAGGACCCATATTTGACTTCGTCATACCAGCAACACTGATTCGGCCTGAACCGACGATGTAAATACCGAACTCTTCTTTCAGACGGTTTACTTGATCTTTAGATAGGCCAGAGAAAGAGAACATACCATTTTGACGTTCGATGAAGCTAAAGTCTGCGTCCACACCTTCTGATTTTAGTGTCGCTACAAATAGTTCACGCATCTCTTGGATACGGTCACGCATTTCTGCTACTTCAGCTTCCCATTCCGCACGCATTTCGGCGTTGCCAAGAATGTGAGTCACGACCGCGCTGCCGTGTGCTGGTGGGTTAGAGTAGATAGAGCGAATAATGGCTTTAACTTGCGAAAATGCGGTTGTTGCGACTTCTTCTGATTCCGCTACTAACGTGAAGGCACCAACGCGTTCGTTGTATAGGCCAAAGTTTTTCGAGAAAGAGCTCGCGACTAGGATTTCTTTGTTGTACTTAGCAAAAGTACGAAGACCCGCCGCATCCTCTTCCACGCCTTTAGCAAAGCCTTGGTATGCGAAGTCAAATAGAGGAAGCAATTTCTTCTCTGCGACAAGTTTCGCCAATGTTTCCCATTCTTCAGCAGTTGGATCGATACCAGTAGGGTTGTGGCAGCAGCCGTGTAGAAGCACGATGTCACCTTCAGATGCAGATTGCAGATCGTTTAGCATTGCATCGAAGTCTTTATCTTTTGTTTCTGCGTTGTAGTAGCTGTATTGTGCCGTTTCGATACCAGCGGCAGTAAATACGCCGTTGTGGTTTGCCCAAGTAGGATTGCTGATCCAGATTTTTACATCGCCAAGTTGGCGCTTAATGAACTCACCAGCAACACGTAATGCACCAGTACCACCTGGAGCTTGAGCTGTTTTAGCGCGTTTTTCGTTTACAATTTCTGCATCAGAGCCGAAAAGCAGTTTTTGTACTGCAATGCCGTACTCAGCTGTGCCTTCGATAGTTAGGTAAGATTTGGTTTTTTCAGTTTCAACAAGTGCTGCTTCAGCTTTCTTTACTGTTGCAAGAACGGGGGTTTCGCCTTGCTCGTTTTTGTAAATACCTACGCCAAGGTTAATTTTGTCTTCGCGAGTATCTTTTTTAAACTCTTCAGTAAGGCCAAGAATAGGGTCAGCCGGAGCGGCAACTACTTTTTCAAACATAATCTTCATCCATGTTAATCGAAGGGGTGTGCTAACATTTATACCTTTCAGCAATATTGGTTACAACCGTTACTGAAAAGAAAACCTAAAAAAGTTGCGATTTGAAACAGAATTCTAACATAACTAAAGTTTTTGCCATGAAAACGTTTGGTAGGCACAGAGTTTGAAGGGGATTTATACCATGGTTGATGAAGTTTTGTTCACGTACCAATCGTTTGACTTCAGTGCTTTGCGTTATTGCGTTAGTGATTTACGTGGAGTGGCGGTTACTCGGTGAGACAAAAACGCCCCACTAAAGGTGGAGCGTTTGCTCGTAAGAAGTATAGAGGCCGATTGATATTATTTCTTCAGATCGATTTCAGACTCAACCGCATTGGTTTCGATGTCTGGATTAGAAGAAAGCTTCTCAGTCGCCCAGTCGTTCATATGCTTTAAGATTGCTTTTAACGCGTGCTTCTCTGTTGGGACTTCCGCTTTTTCGACTTCAAGCTTTTGTTTCGGGTGTGTGCCCGTCGCATCTTCCGCTACGTGTAGCCAATCTGGGTGCCAGTAATAAGGTTGGCCGGAAGGAGAACTCCAAGAATGTACGCCGTTGGATTCACCTTTGTATTTAATGTCTTCTTCGTTGTATTTCGCCATTATTGTTTTCTCTCATAATTCATGAGTTGAGGTGTGCATCACCATTACTATCTAAATGTAACAGATGTAATGAAAATTAATGTGATAACTATCGACTTATTTTGTCATTCGATAGCTACAGACGATGCGTACTTCTCATTCAGAAGAATTTACTATTTGGCAGGTTTTGGCTTTATCTGCGTTTAAAGCATACGACGATGGATTCGCCTGCCTAACGCTATTCTTGAACGGTGATAGAGCCTAAGCTACTCGTCATTCAAGTGTTTGAGAATCGCCGCTTTTGCATGCTCTTCTGTCGCTGCTTCTCCGTCAGGGACTTCAAGGTCAGCCTTTTTGTGTTCACCCAAAGCATCTTCAGCGATATGCAACCAATCAGGATGCCAGTAATAAGGGGTGGTGCCGCCAGGATGATCCCAGCTATGTACACCTTTATGTTTCCCGCGATAAGAGAGATCGTCCATTGTAAATACTTTCATCGCTTCCTCCCGGCTTAAAAGATAGATGTCTAAGTGGACTTTACACTCTCAGCTCTGTGGAATGCCTTGCTTTTCAGACAAGGCAAGATCTAAGACCACTCGGACGTATCAGTAAAAGTATGGAACATAAATTCTCACTTCGTCGTCGAAATTGCTATTAACAAGCTTGATAAATTACGTTGCTAAATTGACTACTGCCATATCAGAATGCTGGCGCGAAGTATGCTATGGTGCGGCTGCAAGTGAAATGAGGGATACATGAATCGATACCGTCAATTGGCCGAATTGTTTAAGGCACAAATTCAGCAAGATACTTGGAGAGCAGGGGAGAAGCTGCCTTCAATACGCGTCACCAGCCGCAATCATTCCGTAAGTGCAGGTACGGTATTACAAGCCTATCAATTGCTAGAGGCGCAAGGCTGGGTGATAGCAAAGCCTCAATCTGGTTACTATGTGACTGCCGATCTTGAACGTCTCACTAATACGAATGGAATTAAAAGCAACAATACACCATGCACCAAGTTGAATGATGAGTTGTATTCGTTTTTGAAGCATCAAGCAACATCGGATGTTGTTCATTTAGGCTCGGCGTTTCCGGATCCGTGTTTGTTTCCTTTAGAGTCGCTTAACCGTAATTTGGCCAGCTCGGGACGAAAAATGGGGCCGGATAAGTTGCTAGACAACCTACCTCCTGGTGCTGAGTCGTTAAGGCGACTCGTCGCTCAGAGGTATATTCATCATGGGATATCACTAACCCATGATGATGTGGTTATTACTTCCGGTGCGCTAGAAGCATTAAACTTGAGTTTGCAAGCGGTCACCCGACCAGGTGATACCGTCGTTGTCGAATCCCCAACGTTTTATGGCGCACTTCAAGCGGTAGAACGGTTAGGTCTCAAGGCTATTGAAATCAGTGTCGATGATGAGAGTGGGCATTCGCTTGAACAAATCGAAGCAGCTTTTGCCAATGAAGATGTTCGGGCTTGTTGGTTAATGACGAACTTTCATAATCCAACCGGGGCTTCTTTGTCTGATGAACACAAACGATACATTGTTGAGTTAGCCAATCGATATGATGTGTATCTCATCGAAGACGATGTGTACTCTGAGCTGTATTTTTCTGACAAAAGGCCGAACTCATTAAAGACCTTTGATGAGCAAGAGCGTGTCCTTCATTGTGGTTCTTTTTCTAAGAGTTTATGCCCTGGATATCGCTTGGGTTGGGTGGTGAATAAGCGTTTTAACGAGACTATTCAAAAGCTCCAGTTAATATCGACATTGTCTGGGAGTGCCCCTATTCAGCAGGGAGTTGCACACTACTTACAAAACGACAGTTACGACAACCACCTGAGAAAGCTGCGTAAGACACTGCAACACCGTCAAGCTGACTTCGTGGATTTACTCGCAAAGCACATACCTAAAGAGGTTACCTATCAACGTCCTGATGGTGGTTACTTTCTTTGGCTGAAATTGCCAGATGGAATATCAAGTAAAGCGGTATATCAAGCACTATTGTCTGAGCATGTTACCGTCGCTTATGGCAAACTCTTTTCGATAAGTGATCAATACGAAAACTATTTAAGACTGAATACATCGCTTCCTTTAGAAACGAGTTTAGAACGCGCTATCAAAAGATTAGGTGATTTGCTTCGCGAATTACTCTGAATTGATACTCATTAAACTGCTTAGTGTTTTTTTGCTCCAACTGTATCAGCGCCATTTTTGCAAATTGTGCTTCAATCATTATTCAGGTCGACAGGCCTTGGACGATTAAGCAGGATTTAAGATGAAAAAGCAGTTGGTTAAACATGAGTTAAGGTTAATCGCCGTTGCTATTTTTAGTGCGTTTTTACTGGTATTTGCGCATCTCATTTTGGCGAAGTCTTTCTCTCATATGGCATGGACAGAGTACACCGCGGCCGTGATCCCTTTCGTAATGTTTGGCTTATGTATTGTGGGCGTAAAGTACGCTGAAAAAGCGGACAGAGATAAGGAAGAAGACTAATTCAAGCTTGAGTTACTTAGCAGATGGTATTGACGGTTGAGCACAAAATAAAAGACCTCCACTAGGGAGGTCTTTCTAATTCTGTCTCACTAAAAAGTGATTAGAAGTTCGCAGAGCGAGGCGTACGTGGGAATGGAATCACGTCACGAACGTTGCCCATGCCTGTTACGTAAGATACTAGACGCTCAAAGCCTAGACCAAAGCCTGCGTGTGGCACTGTGCCGTAACGACGCAAGTCGCGGTACCAGCTCATGTGCTCAGGGTCGATACCCATTTCGCGCATACGTGCATCCAGTACGTCTAGACGCTCTTCACGCTGAGAACCACCGATGATTTCACCGATGCCAGGTGCTAGAACGTCCATTGCCGCTACCGTCTTACCATCATCGTTCATACGCATGTAGAATGCTTTGATGTCTTTCGGGTAGTTCTTAACGATTACCGGTGCTTTGAAGTGCTCTTCCGCTAGGAAACGCTCGTGCTCAGATGACATATCGATACCCCACTCAACTGGGAACTCGAACTCACGACCAGAATCTAGCAGGATTTGGATCGCGTCAGTGTATTCAACTTGTGCGAAGTCAGAAGAAACAAAGTTCTCTAGACGGCTAACGGCTTCTTTGTCGATGCGCTGAGCAAAGAACTCAAGGTCATCGCGACGCTCTTCAAGTACTGCTTTGAATACGTACTTAAGCATGTCTTCAGCCAGTTTCGCAACGTCGTCCAGTTCTGCAAACGCAACTTCAGGTTCAACCATCCAGAACTCTGCTAGGTGGCGGCTTGTGTTTGAGTTTTCAGCACGGAAAGTTGGGCCGAAAGTGTAAACCTTACTTAGTGCACAAGCGTAAGCTTCCGCGTTTAGCTGACCAGATACCGTAAGGAAAGTTTCTTTTCCGAAGAAGTCTTCGTTGTAGTCTACTTTACCAGCATCTGTACGAGGTAGGTTTTCCATGTCTAGCGTAGAAACGCGGAACATTTCACCTGCACCTTCTGCATCTGAAGCCGTAATTAGTGGCGCAGATACCCAGAAGTAACCTTGCTCGTGGTAGAAGCGGTGGATTGCTTGAGATAGGCAGTTACGTACACGTGCTACCGCACCGATTACGTTTGTGCGCGGACGTAGGTGCGCTACTTCACGTAGGTACTCAATAGAGTGACGAGTTTTTGCCATCGGGTAAGTTTCTGCGTCTTCAACCCAACCAACCACTTTAACGCCAGTGGCAGCAAGTTCGAAGTCTTGGCCCTTTGCAGGAGATTCAACAATCTTACCAGTTACTTCAACAGAGCAGCCAGTCGTTAGCTTTAGTACTTCGTCTTCGTAATTATTAAGATTATTTGGGACCACGGCCTGAATCGGGTCGAAACAAGAGCCGTCATATATGGCAAGGAAAGAGATTCCAGCTTTGGAATCACGACGTGAACGGATCCAGCCACGAACAGTCACTTCGCTGTCTACTGCTAGCTGACCTTTCAATACGTCTGATACAGGCGCGTAAGTCATGTTTTCAATATTCTCCATTGAGGTAAAAATTCAACCCAACACTTATCAAAGTACTTGTCTAATAACATTTTTGTTCAAAAAACAAGCTAAGTGCTGAGTTGGGTAGCATTTTACAGATTCAACGAGACATATTACCTGTCAATTCGCTCGCATCAACCTTTATATTCATTTTGATGGGGAGAATCTCTCTATTTATTCACTCTTTGATGCTCTGAAAGTGTGAATTGGTTAAGTAATTGCTCTAAACGTTCGGATAGATGCTCTAAATCAACACTAATATCACGCGTGTGCGATGCTGATTGCGATGTGTCGTCAGCATGCAGTGTGATCACATCAATTTTGGATTGAATACGCTGACTGACGTCGGATGTGGTTTGCGTCTGGCTTTGAATGTTTTCTGCATGTTTCAGAACTTGATGCATTTCATCGACAACGTTATGCATCGTGACTGAAAGTGTCTCGACATCGACTGAACGTTGGTGAGCAAACTGGCAGACAGTATCCACAGAGGCTAAGGACTCTTCACTCCCTTGCTGGAATTGAGAAATGATATGCTCAATGTTGCCTGTGGCTTCGGCGGTCCGAGAAGCTAGGTTACGCACTTCCTCCGCGACGACGGCAAAACCGCGTCCTTGCTCTCCGGCTCGGGCGGCTTCAATTGCAGCATTCAACGCGAGTAGGTTGGTTTGTTCTGCAATGCCTTTAATGACCCCAAGAATGGACGACACTTCTTCGGTTCTTTGGTTTAACGAACTGATTTTTTCCCGTACGCCGTCAATATTGCTCACCAAGTGTTTGATGTCTTCGCTCACGCTGTGTGCTTGGCTTGCGCTGTGAGTAGCAACATCAACGGTGTGGTTGACTAGAGCTGTAGCGTTATTGGTCGAGTCTTCAACGGCGGTTTGTTGTTGCAGCATGTCGGTGATGTTGCTTTGTACGTCACTGGTTTCCAATTGTTGATTATTGGCCGCTTTGTCTGTTGATTGTGCAACATCCGTTAACTGACTGGCTGAATTGGCAAGAGAGTGGGAGGTGTCTTGTACACGCTCTAAACTCTCGGATACCGTATCCATAAACGAATTAATCGCGGTAGAAAGCTGGCCTACCTCATCTTTTTGGTGATGAACAAGTCGTTGAGATAGATCTTTACTATGGCTTACATTCGCCATGAATTGAGACGTTTTTTGTATTGGGCGAACAATGATCTTACGAATCAAACTCATCGTTATAATAAAACCAACAAACGCGATAACGGCCATTATTCCCATCGCAAACATTGCCTGTTTATTGATCATTGAATTGACGTGGTTCATGTTGTATTCCAAACGAATCGCTCCCAATACTTCGCCTTCTGGTGCTACATGGCAAGAAACGCAGTTGGTGCCACGATAATTTTCGCTTGATTTCATTGGTAGCGCGACAACCAGTCCGTTCCCCCAATCGGCTGAAATTGGCTCAATGACCAGTTCGCCATTTAAAGCTCGTTGGTCAATATTATCGACCGGTTGTTGGTTTGCTTGTCCTGGTCCGTAAAGCTTGGTTACGGTATCGGCCCGCAACACGCGCACTTCTTCAATCCCTTCTTGAGCGAGTGCTTTTTTTCGCAAAGTTTCTTTTTGCGACATGGTGCCTGTTAGCATCATCATGTTTAGGCTATCGAAGTAATTACTAGCCTTATCATGAAGCTGTTCACTGAGAACATCATTGATTAAGGTTTTTTGTTGATGGTATTGATAAGCCGTAGAGGCAGCCAGAACACAGCTGAAGACGGCAATTAACGCGAGCAAGAGCTTAAAAGTGATAGTTGAGCGCATAAATTTATAAGTGTAATTGGAACGAACTGCACAATCTTAATGTGCACAAATGCGCACTGCGAACAACGAAATGAATGATTGTGACCCCACTCATGTTGGGGATATGTAATTGTGATATGAGTGCTGTGTAATCAAATGTTTGGCGCATGACAGAAATACGACGATCAGGACAAAGGTTTAATTATTTTCGCTGAGAACAAACGGCGTTTTGCTACGCTTGTATTGAGTAGCACTTGTCTGTTGGCAGTGAATTCCTTAGTATTGCGTGTCTTTTTAAAGCCTGAGAATCAAGATGAAAACAGAATTGTACAAAGAGTTTATGTTCGAAGCGGCACATCACTTGCCACATGTACCTGAAGGCCATAAGTGTGGTCGTTTGCATGGACACTCTTTCTTAGTTCGTCTTTATGTAGAAGGTGAGGTAGACCCGCATACTGGTTGGGTAGTGGATTTCGCTGAAATCAAAGCGGCATTCAAACCAATTTACAATCGTTTAGACCATTATTACCTGAACGACATTGAAGGTTTGGAGAATCCGACGAGCGAAGTGCTAGCAAAATGGATTTGGCAACAGCTTAAGCCAAGTTTACCGTTGCTAAGTAAAGTTGAAATCAAAGAGACGTGCACAGCCGGTTGTATTTACAAAGGTGAATAAGTCACTTTTTATTGAGCATTGAAGACAAAGGCAAGCCATGAGCTTGCCTTTGTTGTATCTGGATATTCCCTATTTTTTATACTTTTCTTGCTAGCTCAGTGGATGACGTAAAATCCATTCTTTTTCGTTCTCACCAAACGTTGTTTTCTCTGTATTGATGAATCCACACGCATCAAGAAAACTGATAGCGTATTGCTGACTCTGTGGCACAGTGACGCAAAGAGAGGTGCTTTCAGGGTCAATGGTATACGCATAAACGAACAGTTTGCGTAACGCTTCACTCCCAACCCCTTGGCGTTGGAAACGTTGATCAACCATCAAGTACTTGAGCCCCAGCTCGTGCCTTTTGGCAAAGGGCGCATGTTGGGAGAAGCCTTTATCGATAACAAGATAGCCAACTAATAGATCGTCAGAATAAATCGTAAAGAACGCTTCAGACTTATTGCGTTTTTGATAAGCCACTTCAAACGGCGTAGAAAATCCTTTCTGCTCTTCCTGCACATCCAATTGCATCAAACTCGAAAAATCTTTCAGTTTGGTGGGTTTAATAGCAATCATGGTTCAACCACAAATTGGCGGCATATCCTCATGCCGCCAGGAACTTTAATAGAGTATTCCCTCTAGTTTAAGTAACTCACGAGGTTAAGAAAAGCTAGAAATGCAGAGGATAATAATAACCTTGGTGAATATAGGCGCCTAATGTTGTGAGTAAGTGAGCGCTATCGGCGGTTTCTACGCCTTCAACAATGACGGTACAACGATACGTATTTCCCATGGCGATTAACTGACGCAACGTTTCCACTTTCTTATCGTCCGACTTTAAACCAATCACAAACTCCCGATCTATTTTCAAATAATCTGGATTGATTTTACTGATGAGCGACACGTTGTTGTTGCCAGTACCAAAATCATCGATACTGATTTTACAATCCAGTGCTTTTAGTTTCGCGACATTGCCATAAATCTCGGAGGTATAGTACATCGATGCATTTTCCGTGATTTCAATCGTCAGCAAACGACAATCTCGGTTAGATAGTTCTCTGTGTAGGATTGAAAAGTTGCGTCCTCGCAGCAAAGAAGGACAAACATTAATACTGATAGGAATAGGCAACGCTTTGTGCTTAGTATAGATGGACTCTATCACCATTAAGGTATGAGTTAGGAGCAGCCCATTGCGGATCAGTGTCTCAATAAACCGTTGCGTATTTTTTACCTTAAACCGCGAGAGCGCTTCGTAATGCACAATCTTTTGCGCTGAAGTGTCATAAATCGGCTCCAGTTTGATTTTAAATTGTCGAATTGCGCACAAATAAGCCATAAAGGCTTGTAGAGAGCGATGGCGCAGTATTA
This sequence comes from Vibrio chemaguriensis, assembly GCF_012275705.1. NCBI lineage: Bacteria > Pseudomonadati > Pseudomonadota > Gammaproteobacteria > Vibrionales > Vibrionaceae > Vibrio > Vibrio chemaguriensis. The sequence goes on along the minus strand of NZ_SHOE01000009.1, from coordinate 79,873 downwards.
TTAGAAACAGCAAGCTTAATAAAATGATGCTTTGAAACGGGCCAGAGATGTAATACACCTCTTTATAGCCGCTGTTCTTCACGTGATAGTTGAAAAAGCGTTCATTGGTGTTACCAATTTCTAAAGAGGTCCCTGTATTGGTTGATAGCTTCATGCCGGAAAGAAAAAAACGCGAAATATGATTTTCAACGTTGTCGGATAAGTTAATGTTTTTGACACGAACCAAAACGGTTGCGTTATTCAAGTCAAATGATTGGGTCGTATAATTGCTATTATAACTCCACTCTTCAAATGCTTTTTTGCTGACAGGGACAACGGTTTCGGGGGTGACTAAACACCGGATATTGAAACGGTCCAGCATCATGCTCGATTCCACCAGCTTTACATTATCAAAGAGCGACTTCAATTCTCTTTCATCAGCAAAGCAGCTCTTTTGGGAAAGGTTTTCTGCAATTTCGAAGGCGTTATCAAGATAATTATGTTTCACAATGCTGTTTATCGCGTAATAACAGATGGCAAAGAAAATGATCGCTGTGCTCAAGACGACCCACAGCGTATCTGAATAGATCTTTTTATTACGCAGACAAATACGAAGGGCTTTGCCAAGGCTGTTTGTTGTGTATTGATTGATCTTGTGTTGATGGTCGATGCCATTCTGATGGTTGTTTTGCATAGTAAAAGGGATGAAGTATCCGGTCCGGTGAATATTTTCGATAATATTTTTTTTTGTGGTTACGTGTTCTTCCGTGAGCTTGCGAAATTTCTTTCTTAGAGCGGCCACCGCGTTTTTAAAGCCATTTTCAGGCAGTGTCATTTTGTATTGTTGAGTGATTTTGCTTTCTATCAATCGCTGGCTAATTGGCGTATTTAAGCTGCCGTATTTGGCGATGGTTGACAGAATGGCGTACTCATTTGGGTTGACAGGAATGGAGTGGTGGAGTGATTGATTGAGCTCTAAAGATATTTCGTTTTCGGACAAGCAAACGCAGATTTGGTTTCCAATTTCAAACCTAATCATGTGTTGGTGTGCTCCAAGTTTAATTTTTGGCTACGTTATCAATAAAGCTAGGAGAGGGATGTGATTTTTTACGGGGATATCCATAATATTTGGATATATTCAAGGTTTTAGGTTTTTTTATGCTGGGTGTGACAACTCATTATTCATGGTTAATGAAGTATAAAAAACCCGAGCAGTGGCTCGGGTTTCGTCGATATTCAGCAAGGCTTATTAACAGATAACTTTTACTGCTAGGCCGCCTTGAGAAGTCTCACGGTATTTCGCGTTCATGTCTTTACCTGTCTCTAGCATTGTTTCGATAACTTTATCTAGAGAAACAGTAGGAGCAGAAGAACGACGCAGTGCCATACGAGTTGAGTTGATTGCTTTTACAGCTGCAATACCATTACGCTCGATACATGGAACCTGAACCTGACCTGCAACCGGGTCGCAAGTTAGACCTAGGTTGTGCTCCATCGCAATTTCAGCCGCCATACATACTTGCTCTGGGCTACCACCCATAAGCTCAGCAAGGCCCGCTGCTGCCATAGAACATGCCACGCCAACTTCGCCCTGACAGCCAACTTCTGCACCAGAGATAGACGCGTTACGCTTGTAAAGGCCGCCAATTGCACCAGAAGCTGCGAAGTAACGGATGTAGTCTTTCTCAGTTACGGTTTGAATAAACTTGTCATAGTAAGCCAGTACCGCAGGGATGATGCCACATGCACCGTTAGTCGGCGCAGTTACAACACGACCACCTGCTGCGTTCTCTTCGTTTACTGCAAAAGCAAACATGTTTACCCAGTCAACAACAGACATTGGATCGTTCGTTGTTTTTTCAGAAGTAAGCAGTTGCTGACGAAGTGCTGCCGCGCGACGAGGCACGCGTAGTGGACCAGGCAGAATGCCTTCTTCGTTCATACCGCGATCCATACATTCGCGCATTGTGCGCCAGATGTTTGCGAAGTAAGTACGAGTTTCTTCGTCAGAATGAAGCGCATGTTCATTTTTCATGGTTAGCGCACTGATAGACAGGCCGCTTTCATGACATTGCTTTACAAGCTCTTCTGCCGTTGTAAACGGGTAAGGAACTTTTACTGGATTCTCAACTTCTTTACCGAAGTTTTCTTCATCAACGATGAAACCACCGCCGATGGAGTAGTAAGTTTTTGAGTACGCTTTTTCGTCATCAATCCAAGCGTGGATTTGCATGCCGTTTTCGTGTAACTCAAGGTTTGTTTTGTGGAAGTTCATTCCACCTTCACGTGGGAACGATACTGTGTGACAGTGCATGCCAACAGGAAGGCGTTCAGTTTCTTCTACGCGAGCGATAAAGCCCGGGATAGAATCGATATCAACTTTCTCAGGAGTGTTGCCTGCAAGACCCATGATGATAGCAATATCTGTGTGGTGACCTTTCCCTGTCAGTGATAGTGATCCATAAACGTCAACGGTGATTTTAGTGATGTCGCGCAGTTTTCCCATTGCACGAAGATCATCAATAAACTCTTTACCCGCTTTCATTGGGCCTACAGTGTGTGAGCTTGAAGGTCCAACACCGATTTTATAGATATCAAAAACACTAATCATATCGATTACCTCAGAAGAAAGCCTCCCAAGGGGAGTTGGGAGGCTTAATTTTATCGTTATATTTTTGGATTAATCATACCTTGCTAGGGCAGGGATGATTAAAGAGCGCCGTAGATTACAGAACTAATGGCAGCAAGACCACAGATTGCTGTGAAAATTTGCACAGGTGCTGAAGTTTTGTACTTAGCCATCGCTGGAACTTTTTGCATTGCGAAGATAGGCATCAAGAATAGGATTGCCGCAATCATCGGTGCGCCCATTGTTTCAATCATACCTAGGATGCTTGGGTTAACGATAGCAACGATCCAAGTTGTGATTACGATGAAGATAAGAGACATCTTCTCGATCTTGCTTACTGGCGATTTTGAACGAGATTTCACTAGACCAACTAGACCTTCATGCGCACCTAGGAAGTGGCCGAAGTAGCTAGAAGTGATAGCCGCGAAAGCAACCAGTGGACCTAAGTAAGAGATCAGTGGAGACTCATGAACGTTTGCTAGGTAAGAAAGAACAGAGATGTTTTGCTCTTGTGCTGTTGCTAGTTGCTCTGGAGACAGAGAAAGTACAACAGAGAAAACGAAGAACATTACAAAGCCCATTAGCATCATCGCTGCGCCACCAGTGATAGCGTCAGTTTTCTTAACTGCGTCATCACCGTATACACGACGTTGTTCTTTAGAGAACTGAGAAATGATTGGGCTGTGGTTGAAAGAGAACACGATAACAGGGATTGCTAGCCATACGATAGCTGGCATTGCACCCCAGTCAGGTGATACTTCCATCATTGAAGTGTTCCAACCAGGAATTAGGTACACAGACAGCGCTAGTAGGATGAACACTAGAGGGTAAACCATCGCTGAAGTTGCTTTCAGCATAAGCTCTTTACCGAACACTACGCCCGCTGTCATTGCAGCGATAAGTGCACCGGAAAGTAGCCAGCGAGGAATAGATTCCATACCCATTTGGTTAACTAGGAAAGAGTCAACCGTGTTTGTGATACCAACACCGTAGATAAGTACGATTGGGTAGATAGCGAAGAAGTAAGCGAACGTAATAAGGTTTGCGCCAGTCTTACCAAAGTGCTCTTCTACTGTGTCAGTGATGTCCGCTTCTGGGTTTTTCGCAGAAAGAACGAAGCGAGCTAAAGATTTGTGTGCGAACCAAGTCATTGGTGCTGCGATTAGGGCTAGGATTACTAATGGCCAAAAGCCACCTGCACCTGCTTTAATAGGAAGGAATAGTACACCGGCACCTACTGCCGTACCAAAAAGGGACAGACACCAAGTAAAGTCTTTGTAAGAAAACTTACTAGACGATTGTGCGGTAGAAACCGCAGAAGTAGTTGTATTCATTTTTTAGTTACTCATTTTGGGAACAGGAAATAAGTCGGGAGTAATTTTGCAAGATTTTACACTAGGAAAATTAGATCTAAATCATTTATTGCTTACGCTTATTGAATGATATGTCAAAAACCTGCTTTTTATCACGAAAATGATGTGCTACTCGTGATTTCTGCTAATGAGTAAAATTAGAAAAACTTATCGATAGGGCTGTTTGTATAAATTTATTTCACCGCAAGCGTTTGCGGTGAAAACGGCAAATTAATCTAATGTGAATGAATGTTTATGAAGCAACGTTTTATTAATATTGATGCGCATGATGATCGCATCCATAAAAATACCGATATCAGAAGTTTTTAATGTGAAATGATATGTTTTTGCATTGATTCGATGATTTGTGCGGTCATGCCCCAGATGAAATGCTGTCTATATGGGATAGCAAATACACGATGACTGCTGTTTTTTAGGTCAAACTTGGTGCTGTACAGCTTTTTCGGGTTCAGAATGTGGTTAGCAGGAACTTCAAAAACGGACTCCACCTCATTTGGGTCAATATGCGTTTTATACTCAGGGGAAATAAAGGCCAAAAACGGTGTCACATTAAACTGACTAATCGTTGGCAATGTTGGAAGCTGGCCAAATACATGAATATGTTCATCTTCTATACCGACCTCTTCTTTGGTTTCTCTTAATGCCGTATTGATTAGATGATGATCTTCCTGCTCAAACTTACCGCCGGGGAAACTGATTTGTCCCGGATGATGACGCAAGTGCGCTGCTCGCTTTGTCAAAATGACCTGTAGCCCCTCCGGGCGTTCTACAAAACCAATTAAGACCGCTGCGTCTCGCAGTGATTTTCCTTTCATCCATTTCAGTCGCGCGAGGGACTCTTTGTGGTAACCCGTTGGAAGCCGAAATTGAAAGTTTTGCAGTAATTGAGTTTTGTCGATAACCAAACCAAATCCTTATTTATTGTGCCTAACCACTATTTATTATACTCAATGGCCGCAAGAGGCGCGGTGCTATCGCCGTTGGTACGGTATTAAAGTATTAGTACGGCAATACCAAAGCACGTCCATTGGTTCTTTCCCTGCTTTGTGTCGTGGGTCTCACTCTGCTTGGGTATAATAATTTGAAACTTATAAGGTTATAAACCATTCTTTATTTTAAGACGTCACTATGGGGCAAGTATTGACTAATGAAAGGGATTATTTTCACCGAGTTCATGGAGTTAGTGGAAGAGAAGTTTGGTCTCGATGTGTTAGACCAAGTGCTCGATCTTTCTAATGACGAAGGGATTTATACGGCAGTTGGTAGTTACGATCATAAAGACTTAGTTAAATTGATTGTGAATCTCAGTAAAGTATCTGGCATTCCACCTGAACAACTGCAAGAAGTATTTGGAGAGTGCGTTTTTTTGAATTTACTTCGCTCGATTCCTAGTCATGCCAGTTTGCAGCAGTGTGAAACGACATTTCAATTTGTTCGCCATGTTGAAGATTTTATTCATGTCGAGGTCAAAAAGCTCTACCCAGATGCTAATCCTCCTCAGTTTGATTTTATCAGCGAGACTCAATCAAACATGGTGTTTGATTATCGAAGTGCGCGGTGCATGTCTCACGTATGTTTAGGTCTAATAAAAGGTTGCGCGGCACACTTTGGTGAAGTTATTCATATCAAACACCAAAACCAGTCAGAAGATGGTAGCCAGGTTCGCTTTTGGTTAGAGGCACAATAAGAACGATATGACAGGAAGTTCCTCGCTAGAAAGGAAACTCAAACGAGAAATCGAATCAAGAAAAGCAGCTGAGCGTTTATTGGAGCAGAAGAGCTTCGAACTTTATGAATCTACTCAACAGCTAAGTGTTGCTTTGAAAAAGCTTGAGTTGAAATCAAAAAAGGATTTACGCAAGTTTGAGTTTGAAGAGAAAGTTGACGCGACGCTGATTAAGTTTGGTCGAACTTTTTTGTCGAGCACCTTTGATGAAGCCATGATTGCCAGTTTTATTGAGCAGCTCACTTCGAACTCAATCATTTCTGCGGCTTACTTACATCTTGATTCCACAAAACTCTCTTCTTTGCGCCGACATCATTTTGGTCATTTACAGCTTCGCCATGAGAATACGATTAAGACTGTCCCCAATTGGCAAGGGGAGAACTTGCATTTGCCTATCATCATTGACAAGCAAACAGTAGGGGAGTTGATCTTCTCTGTTCAGTTGGACCAAATCGATCAGTCGTTTATTTCCAAACAGATGGAGCTGGTATCGGATTTGGTTCATGGGGTCATTGGCCGGCATTTGAGTTTAGAGCGAGAAGTGGAGCTGCGAAAGCGGGCAGAGGAATCGGAAAAAGCGACGAAAGAGTTTGTCGCCATGATTAACCACGAGTTGCGAACACCTCTTAATGGCGTGTTAGGTAGTGCTGAACTACTAAGTCGAACACAGTTAGGTGAAGAGCAACGCCATTACCTAAACAACTTGACTCAATCGGGAGACTTGTTGAGGGTCATCATTAACGATCTTCTCGACTTCAGCAAGATGAATGCCGGTATGATGGAAATCATCGATAAGGTCTTTGCTTGGGAAGAGCTTGAAAAAGCCATCATGGGCGTATTTTCAGCTAAAGCAGCAGAAAAGCGAATTCATTTCTCCATCGATAAAAAGCTCGGTATTCCCGAGTTTTTAGTTGGTGACTTAGAGCGAATTACACAGATCTTGGTCAACTTGGTGGGAAATGCTATTAAGTTTACTCATTTGGGTGGGGTGGTGCTGCGAGTGGAGTGGATAAACGGTATTGCGCATTTTGAGGTTGAAGACACGGGTATTGGCATCCCAATAGAAGCGCAGCCCTCATTATTTGACCCATTTGCGCAAGTAGATCGCTCGGCGAAGCGCAGTTTTGAAGGCTCAGGTTTGGGCCTTGCGATTTGTAAAAATCTAGTGGATTTGATGCAGGGCGAGATTAGTTTTGAAAGTGAAGAACGCAAAGGTACCACCTTTAAAGTATCTATTCCTCTAAAGGAGGGGCAAGCCCAAGGCGCAGCAGAGGGGGAATTAGCTACCATAGAGCGAAGTGATTTGGCTGGACGCTCAATATTGGTGGTTGATGACATCAGAATGAACCAAGTGATAGTTACTCAAATGCTGAAAAAACTCGACATTACGCCTGATTTAAAAGCCAATGGGAAAGAAGCTTTAGAAGCGGTGAAAAACAAAGATTACGAACTAATATTTATGGATTGCCGAATGCCAGAAATGGATGGTTATGAGGCGACGATGTATCTGAGAGAGAGTGGCTTTACTCATCCTATTATCGCATTAACCGCTGGTACTACTATCGAAGAGCGTCAAAAGTGTATTGATTCAGGCATGGACGACATCCTCACTAAACCGTACACCGCAACCGATATTGAACAGATCATGTGTAAGTGGCTTGAGCAGTAGACGCTGCCTCTTAAAAAACGGATTCTTGTTAGCCAACGGCTAAAAGCCAAAGTACCTGTAAATAAAACACACAAAAAACGCTCCACACTGGATAATGCCGATCGCTTAACGATGTTTCTTGTGTCATTCCAGCGAGCCTTGGCGAGACTAGGAATCTAATAGCAGCATGCTGAGCGGCTAATGAAACAAATTTGACCATAAAGTGCTCGGATAGAAGAGCCTGTATCACGCTCCTTCGTCGCGGTACAGGATGACGAGATACAGAAATATGACACTCGCTGTTAAACGAGCGGCATTATCCGTAATGGAGGCGTTTTTGCTTGTTTTCGTTAGCAGGGTTCATAGACCGTTGCCATTTGGCGAAACCTACTATTGCAGCGCTGGCAAAATCTTTGAGAGCTTATCCAACGTTTCTTGATATTCAGAAGCGCAATCGCTATCTGCAACGACGCCGCCGCCAGCCCAAGCGTACAGTTTGTGATTCTCCGCTACGAGAGTGCGGATGGTGATGCTGGTATCCATACGACCATGGCGAGAAATGTAGCCAATACTGCCGCAATACGCGCTACGTCGATGTGGCTCTAATTCTTCAATGATCTGCATTGCGCGAACTTTAGGTGCGCCGGTAATTGAACCGCCTGGAAAACACGCTCGCAGCAAATCCGCAGGAGAGTATTGCTCATCCAAATTCGCACGAATGGTGCTCACCAAATGATGCACTGCGGGGAAGCTTTCAATCTCAAACAGCTTTGGCACGTGAACGCTACCTGGTGATGCAACTCGACCAATGTCATTACGCAGCAAATCGACAATCATTAGGTTTTCGGCCTGATCTTTTTCCGCTGTCTGCAAGTCATGGGCACTAGCGTTATCTTGCTTTGGGTCTTCGCTGCGTGGGCGAGTACCTTTGATTGGTTTCGTTTCAATGACGCGATCTTTGAGTTCTAAAAAGCGCTCTGGCGAGATACTCAAAATAGAAGACTCAGGCATACGGATAAAAGCGGAAAATGGCGCTTGGTTGGCGGACTCCAATTTCAGATACGCTTGCCACTCGCTGCCTTGATACGGTGCGTTAAAACGTTGCGCCAAATTGATCTGATAGCAGTCACCGCTCAACAAGTATTCTTGCACCTTATCAAAGCGAGTAGCGTAGCTCTCTTTCGTCATGTTTGACTGCCAATCACCAGACAAAACGAAGTCAACGGTTTGTTCTGCTTTTTGCTCGTTTAACCATTGCCAAGCTTGCTCGATATTCTGACCGACTAGGCAGGCTTTTTTATGCTTGTGGTCAACAACGACGGCCCATTCATACAGACCTACTGCCATATCAGGCGTGTTGAGATCCTTTTCGGCCAGTTCTGGCATCGTTTCTACGCGTCGACCTAAATCGTAACTGAAGTAACCGAGCGCACCGCCGACAAAAGGCAAATCCAATTCTTTATTTAACTCAACGTGAGGAAGCCACTGTTCTTGCAACTGATGAAGCAGCGCGAATGGATCATCTTGAGTTGAATAGGCATTCGAAGGCGTTTTTACTTGCGTAATTTCGGCAGTGGTTTCTAACGTCGCAATCGGGTTGGCGACCAACACATCGAAGCGGCTATCTATATGTGTTTCTGATGCAGAACGCAGCAACATCGCCCAAGGCAGGTGTTGAATGCGAGAAAAGAGGTGAAGAGCAAACTCTGGTGCGTATTCCAGCGCTTTAAAATCAATGAATTGATTGTCCATGTTGTTCATTTGTGTAATTTGTGACAAAGAGATCGTTCACTGCATGGCATGTCATGGGCAGCAAGAGTATCATATTCCTCTGTATAGCCAAACTCCCTCTATCCATAGGGTTTTGAGATGGTTTACAAGTAGGCGACTTCAGCGTTTCGTGTGTCGATATCAGCCGTTCGACAATTGTTTATAAAAAAACGAAGCTCAAAAGAGCAATAAGCTCAACAAACACGATTGAAGCCAAGCCAATAATGGAAGCATAACTATAACGAGGCATGTAATGACGGTAATACGCAAGCAGGATGTAATCAGCAGTGTCGCTGATGCGCTACAGTATATTTCTTACTACCACCCGCTAGACTTTGTTCAAGCTCTTGAAAAAGCCTACCACCGCGAAGAGAGCCAAGCCGCTAAAGACGCGATTGCTCAGATCCTAATTAACTCCCGAATGTCAGCAGAAGGTCACCGACCAATTTGTCAGGATACTGGTATCGTGACGTGTTTCGTCAACATCGGTATGGGCGTGCAATGGGACTCAACCGACATGACGGTTCAGCAGATGGTAGATGAAGGTGTTCGACAAGCGTATACGAACCCAGACAACCCGTTGCGTGCGTCAGTACTTATGGATCCTGCCGGTAAACGTATTAATACCAAAGACAACACGCCTGCTGTCGTACACATCAACATGGTTCCGGGCGATAAAGTTGAAATTCAGATCGCAGCGAAGGGCGGCGGTAGTGAAAACAAAACTAAGATGGTGATGCTAAACCCATCTGACGATATTGCAGAGTGGGTAGAGAAAACGCTACCAACAATGGGCGCGGGCTGGTGTCCTCCCGGCATGCTTGGCATTGGTATTGGCGGTACGGCTGAAAAAGCAGCGGTATTGGCAAAAGAATCTCTAATGGAACACATCGATATTCAAGAGCTTATTGACCGTGGCCCGCAAAACGCAGAAGAAGAGCTTCGTCTTGATATCTTCAATCGCGTGAACAAACTTGGTATCGGCGCGCAAGGCCTTGGTGGTTTGACAACTGTTGTCGACGTTAAGATCAAAACTGCGCCAACGCACGCGGCTTCTAAGCCTGTTTGTTTGATCCCGAACTGTGCGGCGACTCGTCACGTACACTTCACGCTTGATGGCAGCGGCCCAGCAGAGCTCACGCCACCTAAACTAGAAGATTGGCCAGACATTACTTGGGAAGCGGGAGAAAACACGCGTCGCGTAAACTTAGACACGATTACTAAAGAAGAAGTACAAGAGTGGAAGACAGGCGAAACCGTTCTTCTATCAGGTAAAATTCTGACTGGCCGTGATGCAGCGCATAAACGTATTCAAGGCATGCTAGATAATGGCGAAGGTCTACCAGAAGGCGTAGATCTAAACGGTAAGTTCATTTACTACGTAGGTCCTGTCGATGCAGTTGGTGATGAAGTCGTTGGTCCTGCTGGTCCAACAACATCAACGCGTATGGATAAATTCACCGATATGATGCTAGAAAAAACAGGCATCATGGGCATGATCGGTAAAGCTGAGCGTGGCCCTGCAACGGTTGAATCTATCAAGAATCACAAAGCGGTTTACCTAATGGCTGTCGGCGGTGCTGCGTACTTGGTTGCGAAAGCGATCAAGAAAGCTCGCGTTGTCGCATTTGAAGATTTAGGTATGGAAGCGATTTACGAGTTTGAAGTTGAAGATATGCCAGTAACAGTGGCTGTAGACTCAAATGGAGTTAACGCGCACCAAATCGGTCCTGACACTTGGAAAGTGAAAATCCAAGAGATGGAAGCGTAAGGCAAACGGTAATCTTACATTGTCTCAGTAGAGAGAATGTGACAAGGTGCTGATTTACCTAGCAAACATTTGACAAAAGTGCAGCGAAAACTGCACTTTTTGTCTATATAATGTAGATATAAACCTCAGGGCATAGCAATCAAACGTTATGCGAACAATAATTAGGAGACGGCATGCCTCGTTTTATTCAGATTCTACAAATTATTCTTGCTGTAGTGGTAGGTGGCTTTGTTGGCTACGACTTGATCCTTCACGGCATCAGCATCTTTGATGAGAAGTACGTGACCATCACGTGTGTATTGTGGCTGATTTTAGAAATCGCTCTATTTGTTATCTATAAATTAATCGAAGACGACTAGACTCAAAGAAAGCAGGTTTCTGTTCAACACAGTAATCAGCATAAATAGGGTCACTAATGCTTTAGTGTTGATTAAGTAAGCCTCTGAACCACTCAGGGGCTTTTCTTTTTTCATCCTGCTTTAAGCGAATGTTTTGTTCATCTTTTATTAAGGTATATAAAGTTAGACTCATAGAGTTCAGTATTGAAAGGTAAGTATTCATAGATTAATACCCGAAGTGGCTGATAACGTTGTTTTAGAGCGGAGCAAGATAAAGAAGCGCAATGAAAAGAATAAAGAAAGAAGTCAATGACTTTATCAACAGAGGTATGGACTCCAATGTTCGAATTGCCGTCACCGGGCTTTCTCGTGCCGGTAAGACGGCATTCATCACGTCATTAGTGAATCAGCTTCTCCATACCGCTACCCATGATAATTTGCCTCTTTTGACTGCAGCCAGAGATAAGCGTCTTATTGGAGCGAAGCGTGAACCTCAAGCGAATATGATGGTGCCACGTTTTGCTTACGACGAAGCGATGAGCCAGATCCATGCGACCCCACCTCAATGGCCAGTACCAACACGGGATGTGAGTGAGATTCGCTTAGCGCTCAAGTACAAACCAAATAAAACCACGAAAAAGCTGTTGAGTAAAACCGCAATTTTAAATGTTGATATTATCGACTATCCAGGAGAGTGGCTGCTCGACCTGCCGTTATTGGACATGGACTTTGCGACGTGGTCGCAAACTCAGTTTGATGCACTTAAAGGCCAGCGTGGCGATTTAGCCAAAGCTTGGCTGTCTGAATTAGAAAAGGTGGATCTTTCTGCTGAAGTGAACGAGAAACTACTCGAGAAAGTTGCGCATACATACACCGAGTACCTTCATGCCTGTAAAGAAGCAGGTCTTCATTGGGTACAGCCTGGCCGCTTCGTATTACCTGGTGAGCTCGGAGGCGCGCCTGTGCTGCAGTTTTTCCCGTGTCGTGCTGGTTCGGAAAGCAAGGCGCTTAAGGGCAGCAACTTGGCAATGCTCGAAGCGCGTTTTCAGGAATACCAACAGAAAGTAGTGAAAGCGTTTTATAAGCATCATTTTGCGACCTTCGATCGCCAGATTGTGCTGGTGGATTGCTTGCAGCCTCTCAATGCTGGCGATGAAGCGTTTTACGACATGCGCCAAGCGCTAGAACAGATCATGCATAGCTTCCGTTATGGTCGTAGTAGCTTTTTGCGCCGTTTATTCTCACCAAAAATCGACAAAGTGCTGTTTGCTGCCACAAAAGCGGATCACATAACGCCCGATCAGCATCCCAATTTAGTGTCTTTGCTACAACAAATGGTGCATCCAGCGTGGCAAACCGCAGCCTACGAGAATATCGAGATGAGCTGCATGAGTATCGCTTCTATCCAATCAACCACGACGGGATTTATTTCTTCTGGAGATAAGACGATTCCGGCGTTACAGGGTACGACGTTGGATGGTGAGCCGATGACGATGTTTCCGGGAGAAGTGCCGAAAAAGCTACCAAATGCGGCTTATTGGCAAAACAACGGGTTTGATTTTACGTCATTCCGTCCAATGCCCTCACCGAATGATGAGCCAGTGAAGCATATACGCTTAGACAAAGCACTGGATTACCTGATTGGAGATAAATTGAAATGAGTGAGTTGAAGCAAAAACAAGTTTTCTCTGAAAAGGCAATGGAAAAAGAGCAGCAATCGAATCAACCGGAGTTGACGGCGCAGCAAACATTCGGCGAAAAAGAAACATTCGTACCTGTTGAAGTTAAAGAAGAGCGCCAGGAGACCGAACAGGAATTGCAACTCGAGCATGTCATTCGTCCAAAACCGGGCAGAAAGTGGCTCGCGACTGGCGCATTTGCCACCTTCGCTGGTTTGGTTGGCTGGCAAGCGGTGGACTCGGTTATAACCGCAATTCAAACTTCTGATTGGCTGGCTTTAAGCTGGACGGGGTTTATTGCTGCGATCGCTTCGCTTGGTTTAGGGGCGATGGGTAAAGAGCTTTGGAAACTGCGCAAACTACGAAATCATTTTAGTGCTCAAGAAGAAGCCGAAGCACTTGTTAATAGTGAGAGTGTGGGGAAAGGGAAAGCCTTTTGCGAAACAGTGGCAGAACAAAGTGGTGTGATGGCAGAGAACCCGGGCTTTGATCGTTGGCGGAACAGCATTAACCCTGCTCATAGTGATGCTGAAATCCTTGATATGTATGACTCGATGGTCGTGAGCCAACAAGACAAATTGGCAACGAAAATCGTATCGCAGCACGCAACCGAGTGTGCGGCCCTAGTAGCGGTGAGCCCTCTGGCTGCCGCTGATATGTTGCTGGTGGCGTGGCGAAATTTCAAAATGATCGACAACCTCTCCAAGGTATATGGGGTAGAGCTAGGTTACGCCTCTCGCATCAAGCTACTAAAAGCGGTATTTGTCAATATGGCGGCGGCTGGTGCCAGTGAGCTAGCTATTGATGCCAGTATGGACTTGATGTCGATGGACCTTGCGGGCAAAGTCTCCGCTCGTGCGGGGCAGGGGCTAGGTGTTGGTATTCTAACGGCACGTTTGGGCTTGAAAGCGATGACCTTATTGCGTCCACTACCATGGTATCCTGACCGTCAGGTTAAATTGGGCACCATACGCAAGGCTGTGGCGGCGAAAGTTGCATCAATTACGATGAAACCGTAACGAATATCAACTTTGATGGATAGGATTGCTTGACGCCATTCCAAGCATGATAGAAACTACTGTCAACTTTTCCTGACAGTCGTGAATTGGGATATTTTCAGTGCGTCTTGAAGTCTTATGTGAAGATCGACTCGGCTTGACCCGAGAACTGCTCGATATTTTAGCGTCTAAAAGCATCGACTTGCGTGGTATCGAAATCGATATTAGCGGTATTATCTATTTGAATTGCCCAGATATTGATTTTGATACGTTTAGTGAGCTGATGGCTGAAATCCGCCGTATTCCGGGGGTGAAAGACGTACGTAAAATCCAGTTTATGCCGATGGAGCGCCACAATACGGAGTTGCTCTCGCTAGTTGATAACTTGCCCGATCCGGTTTTTGCCATCGACCTTAAAGGTGCCGTAGACATGGCAAACATGTCTGCACTTTCACTGCTTGGTCTTCACAAGCAAGAAGTAATTGGTACGCAGATCGGAGCTTTGCTGCCAAGTGTTCGTTTTTCTCGCTGGTCTGAAGGTGTGAATGGCAGAACGCGGGAAAACCTTGTGATTGATGGCTTGGACTATGTTCTTGAGTTGATGCCAGTTTATATCCGAGACGAAGCGCAAAACTCGACCTTAGCTAGTACACTGATGACGATTCGCTCTAGTCAGCAAGTCGCAAGAATAGAAGAAGCGCTACCACTGCATAATCCTCTGGGTTTTGAGCACTTTGTTGGTATATCGAACCGTCATAAAGCGCTAATGAACCAAGCTAAGAAGCTGTCTGTGCTTGACCAGCCACTGTTAATTGAGGGCGAAACAGGGACCGGTAAAGAAATGCTTGCTAAAGCTTGCCACAGCCGTTCTAGCCGTGCGAGCAAGCCATTCTTAGTTTTGAGTTGTGCTTCGATGCCTGACGATGTAGCAGAAACCGAACTTTTTGGTCATGCGCCGGGTTCATTTAATCATGAACAAGGTCACAAAGGCATCTTTGAGCAAGCAAATGGCGGGACAGTATTTCTTGATGAAATCGGTGAAATGAGTTCGCATCTTCAAATCAAGCTGTTACGTTTTCTACAAGATGGTAATTTCCGTCGTGTCGGTGCAGAAGATGAGATGCATGTCGATGTTCGTATCATCGCTTCAACAAAACATAACCTTGCCGAACTTTCTGAGGCAGGAATGTTCCGTGAAGATTTGTATTATCGTCTCAACGTACTTACGCTCAGCATTCCTCCGTTACGTAAGCGCTCAAATGACGTTGCGCCATTGCTTGAGTTATTTGTGGCGAAACATGCTCAACAGCTTGGGATTGATAAGCCAGAGTTTGATGATGGTCTAGTTGATGCCCTTGCAAATTATCAGTGGCCAGGAAACATGCGCCAACTCGATAACATGGTTCTTCGAGCGCTCACAGAAATGGATGGTGGTATACTAAACGCGGATCACTTCAATTTACCTCAGCCTCAATCAGTCGGTGCTGGTAGTGCGACTCTTAACATCGACGGTTCATTGGATGAGATCATGCGTGACTATGAATCTCAGGTTCTGGAGCGTTTGTATCAGTCATTCCCATCAAGCCGCAAGCTTGCTAAGCGCTTAAATGTATCGCATACCTCAATCGCTAATAAACTGCGTGATTACGGTATCCGCAAGAATTAATCGAATTGAACGAAAAGACGGAATTAATCATTTGTAATGGAAGATAACAGCTCATCTATCGCCGTTCATAAGTTGGACGGTGACTTGCTTCTGCGTACCGCTGAAATCGGTGACGCAGATATGATTGCCGAGTATTTTCAAGCGAACCGAGAATATCTGAAACCGTTTGAGCCGAAACGTGAAGAAGCTTTTTTCTCAGTGAACGGTTGGTTGCAAAAGCTTATCAAGCTCAATGAGCTGCATCGAATGGGGTTGGGGTATTATTGCCTCTTGGTCAGAGCCTCTTCGGGTGAAATGCTAGGTACGATATCCTTTAGTAATTTGAGTCGTTTCCCTTTTTATTCTTGTAACGTCGGATACTCTCTCGCTGAAAAAGCACAAGGGCATGGTTATATGCGTCGTGGATTAACCATGGCTTGCGACTACATGTTTAACGTGCAGAAGTTGCATCGTATTCAAGCCGGCTACATGCCTCACAACAAACGTAGTGAAGCTGTGCTAGAGCATGTAGGGTTCAACCGAGAAGGGTATGCAAAAGATTACCTTTTGATTAATGGTGAATGGCAAGACCACGTTCTAACGTCACTTATTAATCCGAATTGGCAACCAGAAGGGCGATAGTATGGAGCGATTGGAAAAGCAATTAGCACTTGTCATCGAGCTCGATAAACTCAAAAGTATTTTGCGCCGAACCCGAGTTAAAAGTGCTGAAGGGCGTCTCGAAAATAGTGGTGAGCATAGTTGGCATGTCGCACTGATGGCAATATTGATGGAAGAGCATGCGAATGCGCCTGTAGATATTTGCCGAGTGATGAAAATGTTATTGATACATGACGTAGTAGAGATCGACGCGGGGGATACCTTTGTTTATGATACTGCCGCGTCTCAAGAGCAAGCAGAAAAAGAAATTAGAGCGGCAGAACGCTTGTTTGGTATGTTACCCAGCGATCAGGAGCAAGAGTTATTGGCGCTTTGGCATGAATTTGAAGCCGCGCAGACCGATGATGCTAAGTATGCAAAAGCACTCGATCGGTTAATTCCAATGCTTTTGAACTATCATAATAATGGTCAGAGTTGGAAGGAGCATGGCGTCTCTCGTGAACAAGCACTTACCATTAATAAACGAATTGAATTTGGCTCTGTTACCTTATGGGACAAAGCGAAAGAGTTGATAGAAGAAGCCACAGAGAAAGGTTGGCTGAAATCGTAATAAAGGAGACTGAATGTCTTATTTGCCTTTGGATGAATACCAAAGAAAATGGATTTTTACGCATCAGTCGATGCCTGTGCCAGAAGAAGATTTGGCTTTTATTAAGCCGATGAGCCAAGCTCGTTCAGCACAATTTTGGAAAGAAAATATTAGTGCTCAAAGCCCCGATATGGATCGACTTAGCTCCCAAGATTGGCCAATGAATGAGGCGAACTGGTCTGAAGTCGTTGATTGGATGGCTGCGTGGGAGTTGGATGATCCGGATATGCCAGCGGAAGTAGAAGCACATATCGATTGGCAAGACGATGTGACCGTTTACTTTTGCTACGAGAAGTACAATGTCATCGAAACTAAGTGGTCGATTTTTAAAAAGCATTGGAAGAACTTTCTCTTTTATGATGATGGTCCAATATTGATTGGACGTCGCCGTTCACAAGCGCTTTGGTTTGATTCAAAAGGCAATGTGAAACTCGGTGTTCGTCAATAGCGAGTTATACAGCAAGCCACCTTTTCGAGGTGGCTTTGTTTTTCTAAAGGCTGGATAATGGACTCAACACGCCACCAGCCCCGCGCTCGATAACGTGAGTATAAATCTGGGTGGTTTTTACACCCATGTTATAAGTGATTGTTTTTATTGGTAGCTATCACGCCCCGACCAAAGTGGGGCGCTGGTGGGACAATTCAGAATTATTTATGGTTATACGGATTAAAGTTCGCATGTGAAGATTTGAGCATTAATTGTAGTAACTCATACTCGATCTTACACACTCGCTGATTAGCCACGACTAGGTCGTACTGTCGAACTGCTGGTATCCTAACTCACAATTGGACAAAACCTTGCCAGTGATTTTGCAAAATTAGTAACTCATGAATAACTTTAAGTATGTCTATATCATCGAAGGCTTTCTAACTATTGGTTATCAGCTCTTTGTCGTGTAGATACAATTAAACCTCCGCGCTTTGCACTGAAGTAGCCTTAAGATTATTGATTGTCTTTACCAAGCTTACTCGAAAGATAAGATAAGGCAGCTTCTAAAGCTTCTGGTGTTTGACGATCACCTGCATAATTCAATACGGCCTGCAAAATTGGGTCAATATCCTTCCTCCCCCCTAATTCGTGATATCGAAGAAGGCCGCAAATCTCTATCGTTGCTCTTCCTTTTTCTGACTTATATCGATAGGTAACACCTGGAACACCGACCTCAATATGATCTTCATAGTTATCAAAGTGCGCATGAACTATACGATAATTAGCTGATTTGTTTGGGAAAGATTTATAAGACTCAGACTTAGTGACAGTTCTATTCCATTTAGCGATATTGCAAGGTTTACACGAAACGCACAAATTAAGTGGTTCGAATGTCCATTGGGGAAAAGAATCTTTGTCAATAATATGCTCAGTGTCCCATACCATGCCGTTGTCTGTATGAAGCTCTACTTTACAGTATGCGCAGGCTTGATTTTGTTCAAAAATATAGTGCTTTTTGATTCGCGATTTTAAATCTGTGACGCTTTCATCCTCCCACATCTGCTTCGAAGATAATGCTTTGTTACTTAATAAGGTGACAGTTTGAGATTCTTCTTGGCTTAATAAATAAGGTGTCATTGGATATTCAACGCTCCCATTGTCTGCTTTAAAATCTTCAAAAGCGTTTTTACCTTATCACCATCTTCAAGCTTGTCCTCAAAGGTTAAAAGCCATTTTGTCCTATAGAGTAATTCGTCATCAACCTCATTTTTACATAACCCGTCTAGAGCTTCGATCACTTGGCTAATTAGGTATTCATTGTTGTTACCTGGAGCATTAAATACACTTGCTAATTGAAAGTCAGCAGATCTATTGTGGTACATTTTTGAAGGCATTAGTTTCGATTCAACATCATCGATGCTAACAATATATGCATTACTATCTGGAATTGAAGATATTATATTTGGAGAATGCGTAGCTATTATGAAATGACAGTTTTTATAATTAGAAAAAATATCAGTAAGTAAAGACAAAAAATTCAATTGCCACTCGGGATGTAAACTCAGTTCTGGCTCATCAATCAATATGAGCGAACCATTCTCTATCTCACCAGCAATAGAAGACATTGTAAACAGTAGACTAAGTTCTCCAGAGCTTGCTTGAGAAAGCAAAAATTCCTGATTTGTTCTAGAGTTAGAAAAAACTACATCTTCTAACTCTACTAAATCATACTCTGATAAGAGATATAATGAGCTTAAATACTCTGTGTCGTTAAGTTCTTTAGCCAAATCTATTTTGCATAATACTTCAAGCGGTTTAAAGTAGTGGCTCTCATGTTTATCTAATTTTTCACCTGCAACATAAAGTAGTGCGTCTACCAATCGCTTAGATAGGTCATCTCTCTCATTTTCCTCACTTATCATTTCATGATCTTTATCTTTAAAGAACTTAACATGCCTAACCACATCAAGAATCATTTTTTGATTTATTTCTTCCTTCCTAATTCTCTCACTAAGAGAGAGCTTCAGTGTAAAGGAAGGGGATATATCCAAAAAATCGAACATCTTTGAAAAATCGAAATATTCTTGTCTTGGTTTTAAAAGCAATTTGATAAACGATGCACCTAATTGGTCAAACTTATAGCTAAGATAGCCACGATTAAATCTTGCACCAGCTTGCCGTTTTCCTCTTGTACCCAAGTAAACATATGGAGACAAAGAGCCTTGTGGTGAATATGTATCCCTAAAAGGAAACTTATCGTACGGACTGCCTGTAACCGCTAGAACTTTATTAGGTATATTAAGCTCTGTAGAACTTATTCCGTTTTTTTTAAACTTTAGATATTTACTCTGAGCTTTTGCTTCTGCAAGAAAGTGCGGAGTTAGTGAGTCAATTATGTCGACGTCATCTAAATTATGTACATTATTTAAAATAGCTTTTTCATATGGATAAATGGCCAGAATATCTACAAATGTATCATTACCTACAAGATATCTTCGAATGAATGGTTCTTTAGAGCGATAGAGTGAATTAAAGTCGCCACCTTGCATATAAGACAAACTATCAAGTTGTTCGAGATCGGATAGATTGACAACCTCTCTCAAGTGATGCTCCATATAGCCCTGTCTTGGAGTTTGTATAAACGCTGAGCATATAGTCTGAAAGAGTCTACTTTTACCTGAGCCATTGTTCCCCATCACTATAGTTACAACATTCGAATCCTCGTTCTCTTGCACATCGGCAAGATCTATCGTTCTTCCTAGTAACGTAACACTGTTTAACAGCATGTGCTTTCCTAAATTGTCATTGCTATGATTAAATTAAAGATAACTTTACTTTAAAAAACAATTAATTGAAATATAACCAAAGCTTATCGAACTGCTCAACCTTCTTTAAGGTGGACGTTGCTTTGTGTACGGCAATAACCCTGTAGATACTTTGTAAGTATTAGGAAAAGTAAGTCTAATGATACTTCAGTGAAATGAATGGCCAATCCGTTGAAACAAAAAGGAGTAATTCTGCTCCGCACATTGAAATGCACATCATAATTCGAATGGCCTTATTTATTCGAAGCCATTATCCCATTTAGGTATTCGATCTGTTCATGCGAGTGAGACTTCATGAATCGGCCGTAAACACGTTCCAACATCATTGTGCTCTTGTGTCCCATCTGCTCCGCGATAAATGACAGGTTTGCGCCTTTGGTGATCAACCAACAAGCGTAGGTATGTCGAGATTGATATGAACAGCGATGGCGGATGCTAGCTCTCTTAAGCGCGCGTGACCATAGTCGGTTATATGTTGTCGTTTTATAGGTCTCACTCGTTTCTTGGCCATTACGACGTTCTGGAATAAACACGAATCGAACGTTTTCCTGGCGAAAAGTGTTTGAACCTTTTACTTCCACTAAAATATCTCTAACTGGGCTAAACATAGTTAGCTCTCTTTGAGACTTAAGGGCAAGGAGAGCAGGTTCAAGTAAGTGAATAGTTCGCTCTGACTTCTTATTCTTCGGCGTTGTGAACTTTCGTTCAAGCGTGACGTTGCGAGTAACCTCGATAGTACCTTTCTCAAGATCGACGTCTTCCCATGCTAACGCACAGAGCTCACCAGTTCGCATGCCCGTGTAAATGGCTAAGGTGAACATATTCCGCTGCTGTAAGTTTGTCGTTGACTCTATTAGCTGGTGGAACTCTTCTAGTTCTAGTGGATCCGGTTCACCAGAGCCACCACTTAGTAACTCAACATGCAGAAATGGGTTGTCATCGATAAATTTTGATTTCACTGCTAAATCAAAACATCTGCGCATTAGTTTGATCATATTATTGATCGTCTTTGCGCTTCGTGGTCTTCCATTGCGAGTAGGGGAGTCGACCATTAACTTTTGGCACTTTAGTGCATCCATAATCGTGATGGTGGAGATAGTACGTTCCTCTCCAACAAATAAGCAGCATGCTCTTGCGGTAGTACTCAATACATAGAGTGACTGCGAAGCCATAGTCGTTTTCTTCAATTGAATATAGTCATTAAACAACTCGCGAACGGTCAGGTTCTTACCACGCTGTTCTGGAGTCGCAAAGAGTTGCGCTTTCTTTGATGTTGGAAATCGAGATAAGTAATCAAATGTGCCTAATGAAATTTCAGAAAGTATAGAAGCGCGTAGATGACTTGCTTTTTTGAGATTGCCTTTAGTGACTTCCCATCCTTTTAGTGTCTCCCGACAACGCATCTCCCGGTAAGTAAAACTAATGCGGATAGACTTACCGCGGATCTCTACACCTTCTGGTGTGTTCATTACGCAACCCTTTCTCTTGCTGAAAACTCATCGATGGCAACACGGTCATACTTAAAACTTTTGCCACCACCACTACTCTTACCGGATGCTTTTTTGAAGTGAACGCCTTCAATCCAACGAAACTGACGATAGTCTTTGATTTCATTGGTAGACATGCCTGTTAAATCAATCAGAAGATCCTCTTTCACCCAACGGCTAGGCTCTAGTTGAATCACCGTAAATGTTCTCATCGGTAAACTCCTATATAGTTGAATTGAGAGAAGAGCAGGGCAACCACCTTACTCTTCTTAATTTGGTGGTTGACGGGTTAATAGCAGCAGCGTAGTGACAGATACTGTAAGTTAATGAAGGCCATTACTTCACTCCACCAGGATATCGATTGAAGTTCAGGTTCTTACGACCACCTTTCGTTACGTCCTGATTACAAAAGTAGAAAGCGGAACCTAACACGGGTTCATTTTCCATAATTGCTGCTAGTTCCTGCTCAAACTGCACATCATTCATTCGTTGTTTAACGGCTGAGTCCTTGGGTTGCTCTTTTGGTAAACGCGCATCAGTTGGGCGAAGTTCCATCACACCATCAACCGCTCTATTGATCTCTTCTTGTGTCATGCTCATCGCGAAATCCTTACATTACTTGTGCTGCATCTCTGGCGAACATGTTTAGAAATTGATTGGTGAGCGAGACATTAGAAGGACATTCTTTGCTGATGCCCCAGCCGTTGCTCTCGTTCTCTGGTTTAATCAGAGTTAGGTTGATCACTTCACAACCTAGTTGGTGACTAAAGTAAGGGGCCGATGTCGTGACCTGCCCGAATTGAGTATCGATGGTTGCCGCCATAGATATTTCCTCGCAAGATACACCCCCTTTAAGAAGAGGGCGCCAATATTAGTTAAGAGCTGAATGAGCCAATGAAGGTATCAATTTCGATCTCACCGTTTTTAAAGCACGCTTGAAGCTTGGTTTGGAACTCTTCGCCCATCTCTTCTTCGTGTTGTTCCAGCTTCTTGATACGAAGGACTAGAGTTTCATTACCTATCGTGCTCATGCGCAGTTCAAAGGTGCGTTCAGCCAAACCTAAGTAAGGCACACACGTGAACTTAAACACCGCAGGCATTGGGAACTCTTCCTTAGTGCGAACCGCAACAGACTCGTATTCAGATTGATGGTGGCTGAAGTCATCTACATTGGATTCACGCCCTGCTTTCGCTTCAAACTTCATGTTGCGAATAGCTGCAGACGCGACGGAGTTTTCGATGACTTCCCCAGTCGTAGAGAAGACCTGAACGAACTCGCTGTAGTCTTCTACCCACTCAGCCAGTTTCTTTTGACCAAGGCGTTCTTCGTTAATGTTTAGCATGGCGTTAAGTGCTGCAGTGCGGCGTAGAGTTAAGTTTGCTTGATGCTTACAGTGTCCAGGGAAGTTATGAGTACCAAGATCGAAAATAGTCACTGCAGCCATACGTTCAGCATTAATAAAGCACTGATTACCTTCGGTTTGGTACTCTTCGTGGTAACGCACAAACTCGTCGATATTTGCCGTCTTCATTGTGCCGCGGAAATAATTGCGGTTTGGCATGAACTTCTCCAAGTCATGCAAATCGAAGGATTCAGGTAGGGCGGCAACAGGGAATCCCGCTTTCTCTAACTGTTTTAAAAACTGCGGAGCATTCGCTGATTCTTGGATCTGTTGGATTGCTGATTTATCCATTTATCTATTCTCTCTTTGAGTGAGTTGCTGGTGGAGTGGGTTAGCTGCGTACTTCTCGCAGCATGCCTTCTTCAATAACGGCTTGGCCGTGAATATCTTCTTTTGGTCGGTCGTAGGTAAGTTTGCCGCCTTTGCCCACGTACGCGATTGAGGTGTATTGGAAGTCTTCTGACTTGGTACCGAATCCGGCTTTTGGCTCTTTTACCGACATGTTGACGGTGATTTCGACCATCTCGTTGTTGGTGCCCATAGGTTTAAGCTTTAGATCCATCTTCACGTTTCCCTGCTTATCGCTGTAGGACACAGCTCGGGCAACGTTAGATAACGCCAAACCGACGACATTGGAGACAACGCCGCCGTCCAATTCCTGCATCAGTTTTGGGAAGTTAGTAGTGCGGTCCTCAAGACTGAGGTTTCCTGCTTCTTGGTTAGACATGTGATTTCCTCGCTTCAGTAGTTAGTTAACCAACTGGAATGAGAATAATATTACATAATGGAATTTAATGGTCAATTACAAAATGGAATTATCGTGCGTAATTTACTCTAGGTGTAAAAAAACCGCCAGGATGGCGGTTTAGGAATTTGTCGATTTATATTATTTTAGTGCAGCTAGCTTTGACTTTCGCCAACGACCAAACCGTATTTGTTGGATACGAAATGAAGCGTTAGCATTAAAGGTAACCAGGCCAATAAGCAATGCTGATATCAGTCTCATGTTAAAGTCCTTTTCAACATAGAGGGCTTTATTCGTAGATTTTTAATCTGATTGACGATTACTTCTGCTTGCTTCTAGCAGTTCTTCATGTCGTTGCTTTTCGAGCTTTTCCCTTTCCATTCTAGAAAGCATCATTGACATAACAATCGACATGCCTAGTGCCACGACAAATCCAGCTATACCAAATAGAAACGAGAGGATAGCTACAATTCCAAGCATCACGAATGCGAGAAGAAGTTTTACTACGTTCATTACTGCTCCTTAAAAGAGTTTGAGTTTAGCGTCGATCACAACACCGATAATCTTACAGTTGCCATTGATTGGCAGAATCGGAAATGCTGGATTAAGAGCCTTTAAATACTTCTGGCCACTATCGACAATGAATTTTTTGAAAGTAGCTTCGTTTACGTCAGTGAGTTTTGCAACCACCAGCTTACCGTTCTCTGCGTCGACTTCAGTGTCCACCAGCACCATAGTCCCCTCAGGGAAGCTCACTCCTGTTGGTGATGTCATTGAATCACCTTGAACAGTCAACCAGAAGCATCGTTCACTGCAACGCTCTGTTGTAGGGTACCACTCGCTGATTTCTTCTATTGAATATGGCTCGATGGCTTCGTGCCATTGCCCTGCTTGAACTGAACTAAGGACAGGGAAGGACTTTTGGTAGGTAGGTTGTATATCGAGTTTCGTTACATTGGCAATGCTGTCATCTGGGTAGTCAATAAAACCTTCCGAATCAAGCGTCATATGAGTTAAGCCAACACACTTCATAATGGCAGCAACGTTCTCGATACTTGGCTCTCTGTTTTTGCTGAGCCAATGAGCTATCGCACTCTGAGATACTCCCATCATTTCTGCAAGAGCGTTCTGAGTGATTCCAACTTCTTTCATCCTAGCTTTTACTAGGTCATTCCAATTCATTTTCATAGTTAAAGATTATTACTCATTGTAATAACTAGATGAATATCCATATCGTAATATTTGTTGTTTAAATAAATTCCATAATGTAATATTTATTCTTGTTAAGGGGGCATTATGTCGAATTTAAAAGCTATTCGTGGTGAGCTAGGAGTTACACAACAAGCTCTTGCAAAAAAGGTAGGCGTATCCCAAAGCGCTGTTAATCATTATGAAAATGGGAATAGAACGGTTGATACCGTCCTTGGTTGGCGAATTGTGAACGCTTTGAATTCATTGGGGGCTGATTGCAAGTTCGAAGATGTATTCCCTGATCCGCAAGAAGATTGTGGAACAGAAGGGCAAGAAGTTAAACCACCAATCAAAGGAGCAAATGGTGAATAAGAAAGAGATGGTGAATAAAACCATTGCAGGCGTCACTGGTGGTAAAGAGGCGGTTGCTGCCGTTCTTGGTATGTCGATCGACAGTTTTAACAATCACCTATACGAGAAGAAGGGTTCTCGCTTTTTTAGTGTTGATGAGATGGTGGAAATGGCTGAGCTAACCAACACCCCATACGTAGCAGAGTACTTTGCTAACCGTGTTAATTGCATGGTGGTAGAGCAACCTGATGTCGCAGAACTGGATACCGTGGATATGTTCGATTGCCATTTACACCTTAATGCAGTGAAAGGGCTCTTGGATAAAACCATTGAAGAAGCAAAAGCAGATGGTGTGTTTGATGCTCGCGAACGTGCGCTCATCGCCCAATTGAAAGCGGAATATCACGCAACTTTCGAAGCCTTCATGCTGAAGCTCGATGCGTTGTATGCGGAGGTTGTATGAAAACAGAAATATTCTGGCAAACCGTTTCACAGATGGCTGACATCACCTGCAGATCGGCAAAGCTAATGGTGGCGCAAGGCCAATCTTCAGAGGACTACGAACGTGAACAAGTTCAGCTGTTGAAAGCAAAGTGCGAGCGTCGATTACGAGTAATAAACGAGGAAGTGGCTTTAAACCGCGGCAACGGTCTAAAGCCGGGTTGTGATGATTCTTGCGAGGAACGATCACATCTCACTCAGTCACCAGCAAAGATCACGGAGGAGTGATGGAAAGAATAACACTCAATTATTCATTGTGGTACCACCAAAACCAGTTTTACAAGGTGGAGAAGGGGCAGAGCATCATGCTCACCCATGATGAGTTAGCAGACTTGTTTGAAGCAAAGCGCATTTACGTAACTGCTGTTTATAAGGGGAGGGCTATTTGATGCTAAAGGCTACGTTTTTTGACTATGACGGCCAAGAGCTAACAACAGGCTGCTTCTCCCTGCTCACTCGTTCTCTATATAAGGCTTTGCTGGACACTCAGACGATAACTGGCTTCGTGCTGATTTTATTTGCGAACAACTTTGCTGTGTTTGGAAAAGGTAAGGCGCGTTTGGTTGTAGGGAAGGTGGAAGTATGAATCTGTTGGCGTTTGATAAAAGGTGCGCGCTCGAGCGCATCAAGCAATTAGATGTTAAGCCGTTCTTGACCAGTGACGAACAACGGGACTACCAAAACAGAGTTGAAATTGTTGAAGAATACGACAGACAGTTTCGGAAGAACTGGAAGTCGGATCGCCGTGATTGGATAAAAGCTCAGTTACGCAAAGGGTACTTAACAACTGAGCAATCGGAAGAAAAGTTTTCACAGCTTGATAGTGACGCTGATTTGATTCTTGGAAAACCAAAATACCCATGGGGGAGCGCATAATGTCAGTTAAGGTAATGAGCTACGTTTGGGACATTCCGAGTTTTAAAGGTTCTGATAAGTTGGTGATGCTTTGCCTAGCCGACCATGCGGATGATCGCGGTCTTTGTTGGCCGTCTATCGATACTATTGCTCGCAAGTCTGGCGTTTCACCTACCACTGTAAAATCGACACTCAAGAAACTGGAAGCTGCCGGATGGTTATTCAAAAAGAACCAATTCAAAAAGGCGGATACAGGTCGCTTAGTTCGTTCGAATAATCAGTACCAGTTGCCTGTAATGCTTTTGAAGAAGAAAGCAGATGAACAGACAGATTTTGAACAGTCGAATTTCGTCTGTTCAAAAGTCGAACGTTCGAAACTCGAACAGACGAAACAACCTGAGGGGGTAGGTCAAATTCCGGCTGGGGGTAGGTCGGAATCCGGCTATAAACCACCAATAGATCCACCAATAGAACCATCAAGTAAAGATCTTGCTCCAAGCGAACCGCTCGAAGCCGAACCAGCACTGTTTGAAATTCCTTTGAACAGGAAAGGGCTGTTTCATGGAGTAACTCAACCAGACATCGACCGCTATTCGGATTTGTTTGGTGCAGTGAATGTTCGTACTGAGCTGAAAAAAATGATCGCTTGGTGCGATGCCAATCCTCGTAAGCGAAAAACCAAGCAAGGTATCGAAAAGTTTATTCAAGGTTGGCTTGGCAGAGAGCAAGACAAGGGGCGTTACCTGCCACCACAGCAAGGTGATTCCTCAGTGGCTACTCAGGACGAAGTAACCGTGATTCAGCGCGAAGTCGCTTTGCTAGAGAGCTCTATCAACTCAGAAAATCAGCGCATGTTGTACTTGATTGACGCTAAGCGACCTCAGCATGAAGTGGAACCATCAAAGCGAAAGATCGCAGATTTGTCGGCTAAGCGCAGAGAGTTACTGGAGCGTGTTGCGAACCTAGAGGCAGTGTAGGGGGGCGAGAATGGCAAGTAAAAAGGATTTGGTTGATGTAATGAAATCTCGTCGTCGGCTTTGGTCTCCGAGCGAGCTGTGTGATGAATTGGGTATTCACATTTGTGACTTAGTTAGATTGGTTAAGGCGGCTCGCCGTTCTGGTGTGGATGTCCGGCATGAGAGTAGTGAACTGACGGGGTTCTCGAGTAAATACTGGTTAGCAGAGGGAGTCGAATGTTAAGTATCAGCACCCAAACAGAGATGACAATGAGTAGTCGAGAGATTGCGGAACTGACAGGTAAGCAGCACTCGCATGTTAAACGAGATATTGAACGAATGGTGGCTGAGTTGAACCATCCAAATTTGGAGGGTTCCCAATTTTGGCATAAAGGTAATCAGTACACTCAATATCACTTGAATCGCGAGCTCACGTTGACGTTGGTTTCTGGTTACAACATCAAGTTACGTCATTCCATTATCAAGCGGTGGGATGAGTTAGAAAGCGCAGGTAAACCATCTATACCGACAACGTATGCTGAAGCATTGCAGTTAGCCGCTAACCAAGCCAAGGAACTGGAAGAAAAGAACCAGGCATTAGCTATCGCAGCGCCAAAAGCAGAGTTTGCGGATGCTATTGCTGGAGCGGACAAAGGTGTGAAGCTTGGTCAGTTTGCTAAAACAGTAGGTTTGGGGCCTGTCACTATTTTCCGTGTACTTCGAGAGTTAAAGATCTTTATGAGCCGTGGTGACTCATACAACTTGCCGTATCAGGAGTTTGTAGAACGTGGTTACTTTACGGTGAAACAGGGTACTTATGAAACTAACTCGCAAACTCGGATCAGCCACACGGCCTTGATTACTGGAAAGGGTGAAATCTGGCTGCGCAAAAAGCTGTTGAAAACAGGTCACCTTAAGGCAGTGGCAGCGTGAGTCAGTTAGAGAAGTTGTTATTGCAACATATAAGAGCATTGAAGTTGGAAGTACCCGTGTCTGAGTATCGATTTCACGAGACACGCAGATGGCGCTTTGATTTTGCCTATCCCGATCAGCAGCTGGCTATCGAAGTAGAAGGTGGGACTTGGAGTAATGGTCGCCATAATCGAGCGAAAGGTTTTGAAGCAGATTGTGAGAAATACAACACGGCAGTATTGAGAGGTTGGACTGTTTTGCGTTTTACCGGAGACATGATCAAAAAGGGGTTGGCGATACAGATGATTGAGGAGGCATTAAGTGATTAAGGTAGATATCGATATTGTGCCCACTCTTAACGCTGCGGTGATCGCTCTGACACCCAACACTCAATCGTTAAAGTCACTGCTGGTGGACGGTAAGATTGGTTTAGTGTCACCAGCACAGCAATTGGTGCCGGAAGAGAGGCAAGCCTTAAAGCCAACTGATTCGAGTCTCGTGGCGTTTTTCTCTCATCAGGAAGTGCAAAGCAGAATTGGCCCAACGCATCAGTTTGTGGATTCAATCAACGAATGCCAGTTAAAGGACTCGGGTTACTGTGACCACAACTTGAAGACACGGAAAACAGGTGAAGGCGCGGTAAGGCTATGTTGGCATCATGATCTCCAGGGGGACAGTGATCCAAACCTTTACTTTCACATTGCTCGAATGAACAGTGTCGTCCACGGCCTCCAAGCGGTGTCTCGCCAGTTACATGGGTACCAAAAGCAGATTGCAGATGTAGACCTATGCTGGTGGGCGGTACGAAATGGTGTGTATGAGCTGCTTCCTCAAGCCGTTATAGATCGCCAGTTTAAGCGAGAGGCTACGGCTAAGCGATTAGGTGTTAAGGGCAACATTGATACTGATGCTAGGTATGTTGTTGAAAGTCAGCGTGAGCAACTAGAACGGTTAGCAAAGCCGGTTTTAAAGCTAGTCATAGATGACGATCCACCAGCGATGTACTTAAGAAAACCCAAGCCAATTCGTTGGGAGAGTGAGAAGTATCTTTCATTCGTCCGTAAGTTACCCTGTCGCGTATGCGGAAAGACTGCAGGTATTGCTCATCATTTAATAGGTCATGGCGAAGGGAAAATGGGAAGTAAGGCTTCGGACATGTTTACCTTCCCGTTATGTAATGAGCACCACCAAGAACTGCACCGCGATATGAATTCCTGGGAACGCCAACACGGCGATCAGCTTTGGCATGTGAAGGAGACGATTAACCTAGCGCTAGTGGTTGGGGCATTGGGGTGAGCAAAGAGAAATGAGTTAGAACTCAGTCTGTCAGGCCCTAAGCAAGGATACGATTAAAGCCGACTGTTGCCCTAAGTCGGTTTTGTCCCAAAACAATTCAGAGCAAAGTTCTTGCTCAATACAACGGCTTTGTTGCGTAATTCGACGCAACTAAATCAGGAAGTTACGACCTGATCGGCTACATCAGTTAATCATCGTAGCCTTATGCCCCAACCTCGTTACAAAACAACTAACTGAAAACAATACAACAAAGTCCATTTTTCCTTTACAAAAACACTGTATGTATGTACAGTTTAAATGCTGTTTTTATATACAGTGTTTGTTGCAAGTCTAAACGTAATTGGTTTTAACTTTCTAGAACAACTTAACCCACAAAAATAAGGAATCAAAATGCTCGAAGAAGCTTTGAAAACCGCTAAAAATGACCTATCTGAAATTCAGCTCAATAAGGCGCATGAATTAAACAGTCGTATTGCCTTTGGTGCGCTGACTCAAGAAGTAGGCTTAAATGATCTGAAATACGATGATGTGATTGGTACTAGCTTTGCTGAAAAAGTAGAGATGGTGAAAGCTAAGAGTGCAGTTTCAGATAATGTATCCCCTGAAGAGGCGGAAGCAGAGTTTTTGCGCCTTATGGAGCTATTCCGTAAGATCGGGAATCGTAATATGTACGGCAACAACTGTACTGTATTTAGACCGCCTTCAGGCTTTAGGTTTAACGATGAAGTAGCTAATACTTACTATCACATGTATGAGGGTGCTCTTAAGGCATCCGAAGCTTTGAGCCTTCTAGAAGCGTTTTTGAACGCTAGTTTAGAGTACGCAGTTGCCGGTGGTCCAAAGAGCATGCTTCGATGGATTCTCGAAGTTGGTCGTGCAATTGCCATGCAAGAAATTGAGAACCAAATTAAAGATCCAAATGATGTTCTGAATCCTACGCTAACTTACCTAGCAAATCAGTCATATCAAAGCCCGCTCACAACAGCATATATATTTGGTTAACAAACTAGGAAAAGGTTGGTGTGTTAACACCAACCTTTTTTTACATTTAACAGGCCTCATTCAAAAGTACCTTGTAGTATTTCGGTAAGAACAACTCACCTTTTTGCCATTCTAATTGAACGTGTTGGCATCGGCCTTGGTAAAGATAGTTACCGTCGACATAGATTGATTTGCCTTTATCAATCAGCTGATTAAGGAACACAGCTTCTTCGATTTTATCGTCCATTCTGATTTTTGTTTGCAAGTCTCTATCATCATCTATTGCTATCGTCAGAATCCGATTTTTGGCGCTGAACTCTACAGATCTAAGATTATTAATTTTGGCTTCATCGCCACTGGTGTAAAAGTAGAACGCTACTGCAATTAAACCCAGAATAACAAATATTTTCATTTCGTCCCCATAAAAAATTCGTTGCATAATCAGCTATTTTAACACGATGTTTTAGAGAGAAAAATTAATTGAAACGGCAGTTTTGTTGGAGTCTTCAATAAAGAAAGATGTTTCAATGGTCTTAGTCTAGCAGGGAAGTTTCTTCACGTTAGGGCGTCTGACTCTAATGATCGTAAAGAGGTTGAGGTCGGGGCTGCTGAAGAGTACATGAAGGCAAACCAAATGGAGCCAGTAGAAGTTGCGGTATACGATGTGATTTTTCCTCTACCTACAGACAGCACAACACCACCAACAATGCTATGAATTAGTTCAAGTTATAAGGTACTAAATAACAAGTGGGCTGCATTAAATTAGCACATAACAAATCATTTAGAGTGATTCGCAACGCGTGGCATTAATTTTACATATGTCAGCTAATCCGTTATATCCTAATTTAATAATACAGCTGACAAAGTTCTGTCCAAAGGTGTGCCGACGGGGGCATGAAACACGAAAATGCCCCAAACGAGTTGCGACTAACCTTTGTTATTTTATCTTGGTGCGTACAAGTTAGTTTTGCTTTTGTCTTGTCTCAATCTTAGTGATAGCGGCATTAAGCTCATCTATTAGTTCTTTGAGAACCCCTTTTTGTAGCCGCCCTGACATACATTCGCGTCTTAGGTCCAATCGTTTTGAAAGTTGTATTAAAGCAGGTAGCTCTAGAAGATCTTTTTCTGGGTCATTAATTACACAGTACCTCTTCCTCATAAAGCCTATGAACTCCGCTACTTCCCTCGCACTCCATTGAGCAATTGCTTCAGCAAGCCGTTCGTTATCGATGCTATGGAAAAATGGTTGATTTTCAATGTAACTTTGAGGCTTATAGATGGTATGTCGCCAATCTTTTAGGAAGCTGTCTGTAATAGCTTCTCTCTGTTTAGTTTTAGAGCGAAGGTTTACTTCCTCGATGGCCTTATTAAAGTTAGTCGTGCTCATTTGATTTGATGAGTAGTCTCTGAAGGAAAAACGGGATTGATTTACCGTGTCTATGTCAATAACTCCATCTTCTAAAACTCTTTCTTCAAGCCTCTTGGAAAGCTCATCGATATTAGAGTCTTCAAAATATCCTCGTTCGTGCATAAATAGGTATGTATCACAACATGTTATCCAATCTGACCAATTCACATTGGTCATAGTGAAGAGTAGATCTACCAGTTGTGTAATACCTTCCTCAAACTCTTCTTCTGAGGTAAAACTATAAAAGCTGTGTGTTTTGAAAATATCTAGTGGTTTCGCTAATCTGGGTAGTTGGAAGCGTTCAATAAACTCTTCATCACTAAGTTCTGGAATGAGGTTAGTAAAGCAATATTCAGCCAAAGTATCACTACAGGCGAAGCCGTTAAGTAGTGAAGTTAGTTGGTCGAACAAAACTTTTTGCTGTTGCTCATCTTTGGTAAGTTCTTCCCTCTCATTCTGGCTCGCATTACGGCTTGCTACCGCTTCTGCCAACCGGTGGGATTGCCATTTTTGAGCACTTTCAAGTATCGATACAAAGGCATCAATATCTAATTTGTTAGCGTAGCCATAGAGTGTAATAAGAACAATATGTTGAGTTAGCTTTTCGGCACTGCGTCGTTCATCGATTCCTTCAATAAGGCGAATTCTATTTATTAGTTTAATAGTTCGGTTTACTGCTCGTTGAAGTACTCGTAAGTTATTTATATCTAATTTTTTTGTTTGTGCATGGTTAATAGTTTGAAAAAACGTGTGTTCCACCATAGCATCCAACTTCCCATCGTAAATATCAGCAATAATGGCAAGCAGTTCTTCAGTCGTTCTAGTGAGTTTGATTACGTCACTGAAAGATTTTTCAACTTTGGTTTTATCTTGAAATGCAGTTGCGTTTGCAACGGCAATAATCTTGATTTTGTTGTGCTCAGCGAATCGTAAGCAAGTTCCCATGATGTCCGATATTAGCTTTTCATCTGTCAATCGCTCCAGGTCATCGACTACAAGAGTGATATCTTTCATGTTTTGGATAGCTTTTTGGCGCAGAAACCCAGTAGTACCAGATATGACACCTTGAATAACTCCGGCTTCGCTCGCATCAGCACCGCACATTCGCGCAAGCTTGCCACTGAGGCGAGTTAAACCATCGAGATACTTAGAGCCTTCCTCTTGGCTAGATATGTAGAGAGAGACGATCTGATCTTGGAACTCCGTGACGCTTTTGATACCAAAAGCTGACACGTAATGATAATCACCAAATTCTTGAGGATTGGATTCAATCAGTGGGCGTAGTTCATTATCGATTAAGTGAGTTTTTCCAATTCCCCAAGCCCCATCAAGCAGAACGATTGGTGGGTGACTAGAATCCTTTAGTTGCTCAATAATCTGTTGTGTTGCTTTGTTTGTCATGGTTACTCGCAATAAGTTAGTTGTATATAGTGTACCTTATTGAAATAGTTCATATGACCGCTAATTAACCGCTTGTTCGAGTCTGTATGCTGGTTAGTTCGACATATAAGAGATAGGGGGTAGGCGCATTCTACGTTTAATTAAGAGCAACAAATGGGGCAAGCCTTACTTTGTTGCCTGTTAGTTTTCGCTATCCCGTTTTAGTGCGGTTTTCAATAAACTATAAAGTCATTTCTAACACAGTTTTGTCCAGACACGAGTTTAGTGGTGCAGGGGCAGCTTGTACGATTAGGTCAAGATAAACAACCGAGAGTCAGATCCCCTTGGTTCATTCCTATTAAGTAGTGATATCGGCTGTAGCATTTGAAATATAAGGGTAATACCACGCTAGTGGTATGTGCGATTGGACACCAACTGGAAGTATCTTGGTAGGGGGAGGGTATACATAATCAGCTTATTGAGATGTATTTGTATATAAATCGAGACCTGTAGCCGATTTTGGGCTCCTACAGTTAACACTGAAGGCTGGTATGTTTCGGGGTTAATTACAATGCCCCCAATTTTGTAATGTCCGCTACAGTACTTTGCTCAATGTCATTGTAAGTAATTTATACCGCACGATCCCTTTCATTTTGAGCGGCGAGCTTAAATTGGTAAAGCATAAGCTCGCCACCGTGAGTAGGAAGATCCACTCTTTTAAAGGGCTAAGTTAGGAAACTTGAACTTTAATTTACAGCCAAACCACGTTGTTCTTAGTACGTTGGTCGGCGTTTTTGTCTAGGTAGTGTTTCACTTCACCTTTATAGAGCAAGATGAAGCACTTCCCGCTTAGATAAGTCCCAACGAGGTAGTGGTTTCTCGGAATGGTATAAACGACTTTGTGACTGTCACTATTAGCCATCAACACAGATACATTGTCTGCAGTGTTGTCGCATCCACATGGGCCATCTGCTCAATGTCGCAAAAAGTAAAAAAACTACACGTATCGTTGATCGGATGCTGTTTGTTAGAAAGCTCTTAATACGGTTAATAGTTGTAGTTAATTGCATGAATACTATACTTTAAAAGAGATCTGAAGCACGATTAAGAAAAGGGTGATATGATTGTTGAATGGATTGTAAACCTTAATATTCTTATTGATCTCTTTATGGCGCTGTATTAATTTTACATCAGGAGCTACTACAAGGAGTGTAGCTTTCAAGCCACTTAATGTATGTGTTGGGTGCTTATATGCGAAATATAGATAGACCTGTTAAGGCAAAAATACACGAGAATCATCGTAAATACTTAGTTAGAGCTCAGCAAGGAGAGCAGCTACTAGACATTCGTTCTCGATATTCATCTTCGTTTGGTTGTCGGAATATTAAAGGATTGACTGTCCCAATCGTCCCTCATCGGACTTAACGTATTCAAATAGCCTCGTGATGCGCGGGGCTTTTTTATGGATGAAAGGATTGTTATGGATGACCGTGTTGCGAATTACCATTTAGCCCCTCTTGATCAAGTTTTCCATCTCTGTAAAGAAATATATACCCATTTAGATCAATTGAATCGTCCTGTGATAATCATAGGAGGCCAATCCATATCATATTGGCTAGAATACTACGACTATGTGAGTGCTCTGAGTGACGCAGATAGAGCTTTGGCAACTTCTGTAGATGTCGATTTCTGTGGTTCTAAAGCCGATTTTTTGGTTCTAACTGAACGGTGGAATGTTAAGTTTCGGGTACCTAACATTGATCAATCTACACCGGAAGTAGGTATTAGTGTTTTGCTACATAGAGATACTGGGAAGATCAAAGAAACCGATGGGCTAATGTATGTCGATATTGGTGCTTGGATTAATAAGCAGCAAGAAGAACCTAACCAAGTTGATTTCCTAGAGCTTCCTATGGGCTTCGAGGGGCATGACTTCAAGCATGGTCGTTTACTACAACATACAGAGTTATTTGAGTTTCCCTCAGAATTTGAACTTGCTCCTGTCGATAATTTGAGAGTTCTAAATCCTATTGCTTGCATTAAGAGTCGTATGCTCAATTATCAATACCTTAAGAAAGCAAAGGATCCTGAAAGAGAGTTAGATAGAATCAATCTGCTAATATTGCCTACAGCACTGTTTTTACAATCTAGTTTGTTAGAGTTTGGATATCGACATACGAGAAAATACATTGACTTATTAATGGTGCTAGCAAAATCTAGAATTGGTATGGAATTAAAATATCAAGGAATAGACTTGTCTGAAGTTTTGGTCTTTTTTGTAGATGTCCAATCAAAAAACTTGCCTCGAAAATTTATAGATAATGAGTTTGTGTATTGGCTTGATGGGCTTGAACGGAAGTTTGAGAGGAAGCTAAAAGAGTTTCAGAGGATAGAAGAACGAGAGTGGAACAAAGCGAATGCTGGTGGATAGAATCTTCCTGTTAGTACGGCTGTTATCGACGGTCGTATGTAAGAGTTTATAGAAGCCTCAGTTCTACTGGGGCTTTTTTGTGCGTTCAATCTGTGAATTTATAGACTTACTGTTATTATATTCAGTACTAGATTGCGAGGATTATCAATAATGGGATTAGCGACAAACATTGAAATGTGGCCGATGCCAGCGGCAATAGGTATGGCTACGGAAGGCATCAAAGCAAAGTATAATGACGGTTCTGGTGGTGGCGGTGGTTTCGGGGCTGCTGACTACCAAATGGCATCTCTAATTGATGGTGCAAAAGTGCTTTTAACGATTGATAGAATGCAGAAGAAAGCAGCGCATTTGGCCGATTGGAGCCTGTACGCCTACGCCTCACCACTTTGGAACTCGAAAGAAAACAAGAAGCGCCTTGTGGAAAGTGTGTTGAATGATTGGGTTGTTCTTTCATCTGAGCAAGGCGTGATTGTTCAGAAGCGAACCTATCTCAAAGTTAAAGCTCTCATTAGTACTATCGCTGGTAATATCGCGCTTGAACAATTGGCTGGGGCTCAGACTTACTTCGATCATGATGGTATTCAATATACGCCCAGCGTTAGCCGTCAGTTCCTAATCAAAGCGCTGGTGGAAGTCGATTGTAAAGATAAGAATATTGAGTCCGATGGGCTCAGAAAGAAACGCTCTCGCTATTACCAAAACCACTGGTCTGAATGGGAAAAGCACATTGAAGTGATTCGTACCTTGCTAATTAACTATGACAAGTCCGCGCGGAAATTATTCAAAAAAGAGCTTGAAAATAAAAACGGGGCAATTTAATGTGTATATATCCATTATGGATAAGTACACAGTATTGAAAGTAACCGCCACTTAGGCGGTTTTTTTGTGCCTACCATAAATTCTCGAAAACCTCGCCTTGGCGGGGTTTTTTCATTTTCACCCAAGCAAAAGGGCACTCCAGTACGGGGGTGAGTATGCGTATGAACGAAAAGATATCTAGCGCCCTATCTTATTTTTGGAATGGGGTAATAGGTGTGTTTGGGTCTATATCTGCAGATGGTTATACGGTGCTGATTGCTTTGGCTGGTATGCTCATTACTGCCTGGATTAACAACTACTGGCAGAAAAAGCGTTTCGAAAAGGACTATGGCGATGAAGCACCTTAATTCTGCAGTCAAGATGTTAGCAGCCGCAGGAGCTTCGGCTCTTATTATGGCGACAGCAATGGTAAAGCCAATGGAAGGTGTTCGGTATACTCCTTACATCGATGTCGCTGGCGTTCAAACTGTTTGTTACGGACATACAGGAGCAGACATCATTCCAGACAAAGTCTACTCACAAGCCGAGTGTGATGAATTTCTGGAGTCTGACTTGGCCGATGTTAAGCGAATGGTCGATCCGATGATTCACGTTGATATTCCTGAGACGACACGAGCAGCTCTCTACTCTTTCACATTTAATGTTGGCATAGGCTCATTCTCACGCTCGACGTTACTAAAGCTGCTCAACAAAGGTGAGTGGCATGCAGCATGTGACCAACTTAAACGATGGATATATGCAGCAGGAAAACCGTGGAAAGGATTGATGAACCGACGAGATATCGAGAGGGAAGTATGCCTAATGCAAAGCTGACAGTATGGGCGACAGCTATTGTGGTAGTAGTGGTTGCGACACTCTCGGCAGCATTGTTTGTGGAAAGCAATCGGGCTGATATCGCTGAAAGCCAGCTAACCATGGTAAAGAGCGAGATTCAGGGCTATATCGCAGCGTTACACCAGCAGCAAGTTCAAATTCAATCCTTCAACCAATTGGGAGAGAAGCATGCAGCAGAGTTATCCGCAGCAAAAGAAGAAATTGATCGTCTTAGCGATAGTCTCAGCACTGGCTCTAAGCGGGTGTATGTCCAGGCAGATTGCCCAGCAGTGCCCGAAGCCACCAGCACCAGAAGCGTGGGCAATGCAAACACCCCAAGACTTGGAGCCGCAGCTGAACAAGATTATCTACGTCTCAGGCGAATGATGATTGAGAACGAGCAGCAGACAAAGTATTTGCAAGATTACATCAGGACTCAATGCCTAGCAGAAGATCAATTATGATCGCGGGTCCTTTCGGGCACCCTGAGCGACCACGGGGGCTCGACCTCGCAGAAAAGCTCTCGTTAAAATTTTTTTTTATTTTGGAGGTTTCCGGTTTCCGGTCAAAAACCATGAATGAGCGAACTATTCAACCCGAGCAAAAAGTTCACGCAGTTGGACATAGCGACGCTTCTTGGCATTTCATCTAGACAGGTCCGAAACCTTACGCAACAAGGGGTTCTGCCTGTCGCCAAAGGGCGAAATGGTATCGATCCTCTTGCGTGTATCCATGCTTACATTACCTATAAATCGCAATCAAAAGCCTCCGATTCAAAACCGGAAACCGAGCAAGAAGATGAGGAAGCGTTTGCGAAATTAGAACGCGATCTCAAGATAGAGGAACGGCGCGAAAAGTTGGCGATGCTAAAAGCCAAGCGCGTACTGTTTGAAAAAAGTTACGCACCAATAGACATCATCGTCGATACCTTAGAACAGGTATGCGCCAGAGTGGGCACACGCCTCGACACCCTCCTTCCGAAACTAAAGAACGCATGGCCCGACATGCCACCCGAAGCGGTGGAAGTTTTAGAGGCCGTGATTGCTGCTGTATTAAATGAGTGTGCCGATGTTCAACCAAACCTCTCCGATTACATTGACAGCGATCCAGACGAAAGTCCGTCGTGGCTTGATGGGGATGAGGAGAACAATCGCCATCAAGGGAGCGGAGTGGGCAAATAAGCATTTCCGGTTAGCTGCTGGTTCTTCTCAGGAAGAAGGCTTTTGGGAAACACTGCCTTTGCAGGTTGTGCCACTCAACATGATGTGCAACCGCGCTATATCCGAGCTGACCATGCAAAAGTCGGCTCGT
Source organism: Vibrio chemaguriensis (assembly GCF_012275705.1). Taxonomy (NCBI): domain Bacteria; kingdom Pseudomonadati; phylum Pseudomonadota; class Gammaproteobacteria; order Vibrionales; family Vibrionaceae; genus Vibrio; species Vibrio chemaguriensis. The sequence continues at coordinate 40,952 of NZ_SHOE01000009.1, read as the reverse complement.
GTTGGCTGGTCCAAGTTGGTCATAGCAGCAAACTCTTGTCTGCATGCTCAGTTCAAAACCAACACCGTGATTTACGTACCGACAGAGAACGACGCAAAAAACATCTCTGTCACCGAAATTGATGCAGCTTGGCAGGAAATGCCAATCATGCACCAAATCTTCCCAGCCTTATTCGCTAAGGACCACCGAAACACCGTTTCCTACAAACAGGGAACAGGCTGGTCGCTGCATGTCCTCGGCACATCCACACCGCGAAACATGCGTGCTCTGACTAAAGGCGCGTTGTTCGGTGATGAGATTGATGGATGGGATTGGGAGGTCGGTAAAGAAGGTAACCCTATCGATCTTGCGCGAATGCGTTTGGAAGGCGCCGCTTTCCCGATGGCAAGGTGGGGAACCACACCAACCAATACAGGCGAGTCGCACGTTGAACGCCTAATGGCAAAGATGGAGCTGACTTTCCGCTTTTATCTGCCATGCCTACACTGCGGAACCGAGCAGGTTTTAGAGTGGGGCAGTAAAGAAGATAAACACGGCTTCAAGTGGGACAACACTCAGCCAAGTATCGAGAAAAAATCAAAGACGGTTTATTACAGCTGCGTTCATTGTGACGACCCTATCTACTACAAGCACCTCTACAAGATGGAGCTGGCAGGTCGTTGGATTGCTGAAGATGGCACATGGACACGCGATGGCCATGAGTTCTTTGATATAGACGACAACCCAGCGCCTACGCCAAGCAGCGTCGGTATTCACATTTGGTCAGGATACAACACCAAATTGAGTGCAGGTTGGCGCGGCATAGTGCGTGACTTCCTCAACAAGAAAGACGACCCAAGTCAGCTCAAAACGTTCGTCAATCTAACGCTCGGTGAGCTTTGGGATGGTGAGAACGGAGAGAAGCTGGATTGGGAGCATCTCAAGTCGCGCCGTGAAATATGGTGGGCAGAGAGTCGCACCAGTAACCCAGTACCTGAGCGAGCCGTGGTTTTGACCGGAGGCATTGATACTCAGGACGACCGCATCGAACTCTTTGTGTGGGCGTGGGGACCAGGTGAAGAATGTTGGCTTGTCGAACACATCGTTCTTCTCGGGGATTTATCGAGCCAAGTATTAAAGGATGCCGCTGGAAAAGCGCTGTATCGGACCTACAAAAAGCGCAGTGGCCAAGTGATGGACGTTCAGCTTTGGTGTTGGGACGCCATGGGCCATAAAACCGATGACGTTTACCAGATGAGTCGAACGCACGGCGTGATTTGGGTGATCCCAATCCAAGGTGAGAACCAATACGGCAAGCCGATACAAAACTTCCCTCGCAAGAAAAACAACAAAAAAGTCTACCTCACTAGGCTAGGTACCGACGGTATCAAGCAACGACTTTACAGCCGTTTAGGTTTAACCCCGAAAGGTGATGAACCTGTGCCTGGATGTGTTCACTTTCCATTGGATGATGACATAGCCGGTGATGAGTTTTTCAAGCAGCTCTGCTCAGCCAATAAAAAGTTGGAACATGACAAGTCAGGGCGACAAGTTTGGCGATGGGTGAAGCAATACCACCCATTTGATGAAGCTTTAGACGGATGGGTGTATGCGTATGCGGCACTCAACATTCTCACTCAACGGTTCGGTCTCGAACTGGAAGAGCCGCAACCCCAACAACCTCAAGAACAACCACAAACATCCGGTCTCAGCATCGCTGAATTAGCCGCGAGATTGAAAGGTGGATCAAGATGACAAAACAAGAAATGTTGCAACAGGCCGAAGCCGCCTTTCATAGCTTGCAAACAGGAAAGATGGCGGTTTCCGTACAGAAAGGAGACCGCAAAGTTGAATACAGTCGAGCCAACATCCATGAACTTCGCGCCTACATTGATGACTTGCGTGGACAGTTAGGATTGAGCTCAGTTCGTCGTCGCGGCCCTGCAGGAGTTTCATTCTAATGACACACACCGGACTACTGGCTGCAGATGGTCAAACACCATTAAGAGATGCGGTGTATCGAGCTGGCGGTTCAGGGTTTGGTGGCCAGATGAGCGATTGGAACCCTCCGTCAAAATCGGTAGACGCTGCTTTCTTACCTGTCATGAGACAGGCGAACGCCAGAACAGACGATGTCACGCGCAATAACGGTATTGCTGCAAACGGCATCCAGCTACACAAAGACCACATCATTGGCTCTGAGTTTCGCCTCAGTTACAAACCAAATTGGCTATTGCTCGGCATCGATCCAGACAAAGGGTTCGTGCGTGAAGTGGAAGCCATTTTTCGTGACATCGCCGAAGACCCGAACTGCTTTATCGACGCAGAAGGTCGCCGCACGTTCACCATGATGATGCGAGAGGGCATTGAAACGCATGCTCACACGGGCGAAATCATGGCGAAGCCGGAATGGATAGACCGTCGCCATTCGCACTTTTCAACCTGCATTCGCATGGTCGCGCCACGCAAGGTTAACAACCCCAACTACATGATGGACAAACCCCATCAGCGCGGTGGGATGCGCTTCAATCGACATGGCGAAGCCATTTCCTACTTCATTGAAGAAGGAGCCGATAACTTTGGCTCGCCAAAGAAATGGCGTGAAGTACCGAAGCGTTTACGCTCGGGACGCATGGGGTTCTTGCATATCTTTGAGCCATCGGAAGGTGGGCAATGTCGTGGCGTGAATAAGTTCTTATCGTGTTTAGAGCAATTGAAGATGCTCGACACCTTACAGAACACCACGTTACAGCGAGCGATTGTCAACGCCATGTACGCCGCCAGTATCGAGTCAGAGCTTGGAACGGACCAAGCGATGGAGTACTTGTTCGGTGCGCAGCAACATGGCGCGGTCGAAAAGATGCTAATGACCTACGGCGATTACTACGCCAACAACGAGGTCAAGTTCAACGGCGTCAAACTGCCTCACCTCATGCCAGGTGACAAAATCAACCTGCACAGCGCAGGGAACGCCGATAACGGATTCGCGGCCTTGGAGCAATCCATCATCCGCTACGTTGCGGCTGGATTGGGCGTGGATTACGCGCAGCTGTCGCGCAATTACGCGCAAATGTCTTACAGCACCATTCGTGCTTCGCACAACGATTCATGGCGTTACTTCATGGGTCGACGAAAAATCATTGCTAACCGATTCGCCAGCCAAATCTTCGCACTCATGTTCGAAGAAATGATCTTGCGTGGCTACATCAAGCTGCCAAGCAAAGCGCGATTCAACTTCTACGAACGCCGCAACGCTTGGACCAAGTGTGACTGGATTGGCTCTGGTCGACTGGCCATCGATGGATTGAAAGAAGTCAAAGAAGCCGTACTGCGTATCGACTCAGGTCTATCGACGTATGAGAAAGAGCTCGCGCTACTCGGTGAAGACTATCAAGAAATCTTTGATCAACAGTTGGCAGAGATGGAAGAGCGCAAATCGAAAGGTTTGCCACCGCCAAGCTGGATGAAGCTACAAGCGTTAGCACCGGATAACCCAAGCGAGAGTTCAAATGAATAATTTACAACACCTAATCAGCAACACATTCAACAGGCCGCTCGCCTTAGAAGCTGGTTACGCTCGGGTATTTTTCTCGGCGCTCAGCCAACGTCTCGGCAATGTGGTCCAGATAACCGACACCGAAGGGCAAGTCCTGCGTGAGAACGACATGAAAAAAGTCGCTTCTGGCTTTTCTCGGACTCGTAGCAGTAACCGCAGCTATCAAGTCTCTCAGGGTATCGCCATCATTCCGATTGATGGTTCGCTGGTTCATAAGTATGGCCACATCAAACCCTACTCAGGGATGACAGGGTACGACGGCATTATGCACCGCTTGCGAGAAGCGGTCGCAGACCCCGAAGTTAAAGCCATTTTGCTGGATATGAACACACCGGGCGGCATGGTCGCAGGTTGTTTTGACTTGGCCGACAAAATCGCAGAGATGCGAAAAATCAAGCCTATCTGGTCCCTCGGTTACGACATGCACTGCAGTGCCGGACAAATGATTGCGAGTGCGTGTTCAAGGCGCCTCATAACTCAAACGGGCATCGCAGGCTCGGTTGGCGTGATTATGGCGCACACCAACATCGAGAAGATGCTGGATCAGCAAGGCGTGGAAATCACCCTTGTGACGGCAGGTGACCATAAAGCCGATGGCAACCCTTACCAATCTCTGCCGAAAGAGGTGCGAGAGAAATGGCAATCCGAAGCAGAGAGCACACGTCAAATGTTCGCAGGTAAAGCCGCCGAGTACATGGGCGTCGACATTAAAACCATTCTATCGACTGAGGCGCAGGTCTACGAAGGCCAAGCCGCAGTGGATGTTGGCTTCGCAAACGAAGTCGTTAACGGTCTTGATGCGGTTCAGATCATGGCTGAACAGTTCAAGAAACAACAAACCACCTTTGATATGGGAGCCGCTATGACGGTGCAAGCAGAACAACAACCAGTCGCAACGGGTGAGCAAGGCAATCCACAACAAGCCGCCGCTCCAGCGACTCCACAAACTCCAGCTGAAGAACAGCAATCCACTCCAGAACAGCCACAAGCGAGCGCGCAAAGTGATGAGTCCACGGACCCAGCCACAAAAGAGCGTGAACGCTGCATGGGCATTATTGGCCTAGAAGAAGCCAAAGGGCGTGAAGCGCTCGCGCAGCAACTTGCCAGTAACCCAAAAATTAGCGTCGATGAAGCCAAGGCCTTACTTGCTTCAGTACCAGTTAGTGCCACTGCGCAAAACGAGTCGGCATTAATGGCACTGGCCTCAGAGCACGGTGAGCCTCTTGGTGATGATGTTGGTTCCGGTGATGTCACCGAAGAACAAAAGAACATCAAAGCGCTAGCGTCTTCATACACACGCATTTAACAAGGAAACTCGCATGTTAGAACAAACAGAATACACACCAGATGAGCTGTTTATTAGCGCACCAGTCACGGCGCGAGCAACCATCAAAACGGGCGTATCTTTTCCTGCTCGAACCCCATTAATGGTCGACGCGACTGACGCCGCCACTTTGGTGGAATGGGACGGTACACCAGGCACAGCCATCGCTATCTCGGCTCGTGATGTGACGAATACAGGCAGCGACCAAGAATCGACAGTTTACCTACAGGGTGGCTTTCGTATCGGTTTTGTGAACTGGCCTGATGCGGTCACAACCAACAAGCAAAAACGCGCTGCTTTCCTTGGCAGTCCAGTTTTCGTAGACGACGAATACTAATTCGTCGTTTTCTTTGAATTCAGAAAAAAAAAGAGCTTCTTATGCCTGATAATTACACCACTCGCGAACTGCTTGGAGCCATTCAAGAAGCAGGGATTCGCCGCGATAACTTCTTCATGCGCTTCTTCTTCCGTGAGATGTACACCTTTGCCACGGAAAAAGTCGACCTCGACATGATCCCAAATAAAACCAAGATTGCAGCATTTTGCTCACCGATGATTGGTGCAGCCGTGGATCGCAACCAAGGTTTTAAAACTTCAAGCTTCAAACCTGCATACGTGAAGTCCAAGCATGCAGTTACCGCTAACCAAAGCGTTAAGCGCCGACCAGGCGAGCCAATCACAGGCTCTATGTCGGCAGGCGACCGTCAAAACGCGATTGTGATGCAAAACCTCGACATCGAAGAGCAAGCGGTTCGTGACCGTGAAGAGCTGATGTGTGCCGAGATGGTCTACGACGGTAAAACCGTGATCGACAGCCCTTACATTGAAACGCCTTACGAAATTGATGCAGGCCGAAATGCGAACAACATGATCACGCTTCTTTCGGCAGCTCAGTGGGCGAATCAAGACTTTGCTACCTACGACATCGTTGGTGACATTGAAGCTTGGGCGGCGATTTCTGAAGGTCTGACAAACGCCATCATTACCGACCCTAAAACGTGGGCGCTGATGCGTAAGTTCAAGAAGTTCAATGACGCGCTGGAAACTCGCCGTGGCTCTAACTCTCAGCTGGAAACGGCACTAAAAGATTTAGGCAAAACAGTCAGCATCAAAGGCAATCTTGGCGATGTCACCATCATCGTGGTGGATGAAGAGTACATCGACCGTGACGGCACAACGAAGAAAGTTCAACGCGACTTCACGTTGATTTTGGCGCATACCGAACTGCGCGGTGCGCGTCTGTACGGTCAAATCCAAGACTTATCCGCTCAGCGTGAAGGCTTTGATGAAGCCGAACGCTACGTGAAAGATTGGACGGAAAATGGCGATCCAGAAGTTCGCTATACCAAAACGGAAGCCGCCCCTGCGATGTACCTCATTGACGTTAACAAAGTTGTTGTCGTCAAAGTCGGTTAATCCTGACCACCACTAACGAAAAGCAAAATGGGTCCACGGACCCATTTTTACTTTGGAGCCAATCATGAGCCGAAAAGAAAACCTGAAAAAACGTGTTGATGAGCTTTGCAAAGAGCTCGGTATTACTGAACCGCAATATTCAGACAAAACGACCGAACCTCAGCTAAATAAAGTCATTGACGATTTGGAAGCCAAGTTACCAGACATGGACGAATCCGATGATGAAGCACAGTCGCAAACGCAAGGAAATGACGCTAACCATACTGCCAGTGATCAAAGCGAACAAACCGAGAGTCAAGCCAGCGAAAAATCGGAAGTGCTTATCGGTGCTGCGGTCGAATTACCCGATGATGCCACGGTTCTAGACGATGGTGAGCCGCCAGAAGTCAACGCCGATGAAAAAGGCAATGTGCAAGTTCTCGTGGATAAGCCGTTTCAGTGTTTGCAAGGCCAAAAGACGGTGCTGCTCAAACGTGGCGATAAGCCGTTTTTAGATGAAGAAACCGCGATGGAAGCGGTGGACGCAGGCTTGGCGTATTTCGTCGCGACGATGTAAGGCCGCTTATGTTTGATAACGAATTCGACCAGTTAATGGAAGAGGTGGATAACACGGTTTCTGAAGCGTTTGGTGTCTGGGTGAAAGTCAATGGTGGAGAACCTATCAAAGCCATTTATGACGAATCCCTAAACCAGTTTGACGCTATGGCAGGCATCGCTCGCAAGCTGACATTTAAGAAAGCAGATAATGTCAGACCGAAGAAGGGAACACCTATCGAGTTCGTTTCCTCGGGCAGAAAGCTCACTGTCACCAGTGGCCCTTATCCAGAAGACGGAAATATTGTGGTGATCTTATGAATAGCATTGATCGGGAATTGGCGGTAGCCGTTAAAAACCTTTCTTCATTACAAAGTAACGCGGTACCGAAAGCCAGTGCAATGGCGATTAACCGTGTGGCTGCTCGAGCTGTTTCTCGGTCAGTGAAAGACACCGCAAAAGCCGTTCGTATCAAGCAAAAAGTTATTCGCCCTCGCGCGTCGATAACAAAAAAGGCCACAGGGAAAATGCCAGTGGCTTTTGTCAGAGTGCGCAGGTTCGATGTTCCTGCCATCTCTATCGATACGGCTAGAACCCAAATTCGGCGCAAGCGAGGGCAATACCAAATCAGCCGAGTTAACCGAGGCCGAAATGGTCGTTACCAAAAGCGAGAGTTATCCGGTAACACCGCCATTGTTGTCGGTCGGCACCGCTTCGAGAACGCCTTCTTACAAAAGCTGAAGAACGGTCGTTGGCACATCATGCAACGTGTCTCGGATGCGAGGCATCCCATCAAAGTGTGCAAGGTGCCAATCGTGAATGAAATCACCAAAGCATTTAAAAAGCACAGCGACGAGTTGCTTCGAACGGACATGAAAAAAGAGCTGTCCAGCGCGATGAAGCAGCAAATCCGCTTGGTTATTCGCAGAGAGGTTGGTCGTGGAAATTAACAACGCCATACGCAAACAAGTTGTTGCTGATTTGAAAGCAGGGTTAGTCGATGAGACTGGCGAGTCAATCATCGCAACGTTTTTTAATGGCAACCCCAGATACATCGCGGTTCCCGAATTTGAAGCTGAAGAGAATGATACTGACATCCCTGCCATTTCAGTCTCCGTCTCTGAAGGCCAGTGCGTTGAAGAAGATTTTGAAGAAATCACATGGCGCTCTGAGCTGACTATCAGAATCTATCTGGTGGCAGACAACTACACGGAGCAAGAGCTCGACGCATTAGGTGAAGAAGTTCTCAAGATCATCACCAAACATTACACCGCCAACGGTCTTCTCGACCTCTGTAATCGTCAATCGTTTGGATACGCACAAGACGAAGAGCAGCCATGGGGAACGCTGGACTTGGCATTTACTATTGAATACACCGAAGAGGTTTAATCATGTCGGACCCAACTCAAGCAATCAAAGGTGCTGGAACCTCGTTTTGGCGCAAAAAAGACGACCAAGAACTGCTTACTACTGCAGATTACCTTGATGACGCCAAATGGGAAAAATTAGGCGGCGTCAAAGAGATTCAACCAGGTGAAGTTACGGTTGAAGATGAAGAAGATAACTACCTAGACGATCCTGATGCGGACTGGGCAAAGACCACTCCGGGTCAAAAGTCAGCAGGTGATACGACCATCACGTTAGTTTGGAAACCTGGTGAACCAGGTCAACAACAACTTTCTGATGATGTAGTGAACGGTACTGTTACCGAATATCGAACCAAATACCCGAATGGCACGGTGGATGCGTATTCTGGTTACCTTAACTCATGGGGTAAAGCGGTAACGATTAAAGAGAAGATCACTCGAACACTAAAAATCAAAAACGTTGGCAAGCCAAAACTCGCGGAAATGCTCATCGCTGAACAAGCGGCTGGCGCAGGAGCATAATCATGACCCAGACTTTTTTGAAAACAAAAAACCGTACCTGTCGATGAAATAAGCGTGACCATCACTCAGTTGTCTGGTTTAGAAAGACTGGATTTTATGGACTATTGTTCAGAGATTCAAGAACCAGAACGACCAGCCAAACCGGATGAGTCCGCCAGTGAGTCGGAGCAAGATAATTACCTGGTCGAGTTGAACAAGTACACGAAGAAATGGTTCCGCATTAACTTTCTTGCACAAGCTCGATTGGTGGCGTATGGCTATCGTGATGGCGTGGAAGACATCGATGAACGACACAAACAGATCATGTCACTCATGACGCCAGAACAGGTTGAAACGCTTCACTATGAAATCGCTTCTTTCTCAGGCTTGCCAGTGCCTGCGCAAGAAGAAACAGCCCCATCAGATGGTTCGGAAACCACCACTAGCACTGAAAGCGCCACAACGGAAGACACCGCCACTCAGGAACCCACCGACCCAAAAGTCTAATTCGGGATGAAATTGAGTTTGCCATGGACCTTGCCCGAGAGTTCGGGCAAGTCTGTTGGCGCACCTTGTTGGCTTCCATTAGCGGCGAAGCTGTTGTGGAGTGGCGTGAATACTTTTCAAAACACGGCTTTAAACACCAGATGGACAATCTGCGCTTTGCCGTGACCTGTTCTTCAAACTGGAATGTCACGGCCATGGCCGCAGGCTGCAAGGACGACAGCGTCCTTAGAAGCTACCAAGACTTCCTACCAACCCTAGAACATCCCGAAGAAGAATCCAAAGAATACACCGACGAAGAGCTGATGGCGTTGAGCGCGTCGGCAGGAGGAGTTCGCCTTGAGTGCCCAGATAGCTGATTTTAATATCCGCTTCAATACTGAAACCGCCAAGTTTCAGAAGGACGTGGATTATGCCAAAAAGATGCTGCGCGGCTACACCAAAGAAGCCAAAGCGGCGAACGACTCAAACCTATCATTAAGCCGCTCTTTAGAGCAAACCGCAGACCGCGCCAAAAACGCAGGTCGCGGCGTGTTAGATGCTGCAGGTTATGTCTCGGCAGGTATTGGTGCGGTCACAGGTGCCACGGCTTACCTTATTACGCAGCAGGCGCAACAAGCGCGCGAAATCGAAAAGATGGCCACCGTTGCTCAGGTATCGGTCCAGCAAATTCAAGCCTTGGGATACGCCTCTGAGCAGTTCAATATCAGCGGCGAAAACATGGCCGAGATACTGAAGGACGTTAACGATAAGCTGGGCGACTTTACCGAAAATGAAGGTGGTGAATTTGCCGACTTCATGGAGAACATCGCGCCAACAGTCGGACTGACCATTGAGAAGCTGCAAGAGCTGTCGGGTCCCGATGCGTTGATTGCCATCAAAACGGCGATGGACCAAGCCAACGTTCCAATGAAAAGCCAGATATTTTATCTGGAGAGTATCGCGAACGATGCCTCGGCCTTGATGCCATTGCTCGACAATCAAGGCCAAAAGCTCTTTGAGTTGACCAAAAAGTACGACGATTTGAACGTCTCCATGTCGGAGTATGACATTGAGAAATTCAAAGAGATGGACCAAAAACTCAAAGATACTGGGCTTAAGCTGCAGCGCTCTTTTGCTAATGCCGTGCTTGGGGCCAGTGATCAGATTGATTGGTTCAGCGATAAGCTGGCTTACTCAATCGACTATTGGGGAACACTGTTTGATAGTTGGTCAGACACGCCAAGAACGGTCGATGGACTAAGCAAAAAGCTGTCAGAATTGAGATCTGAGAGAAAAGAGCTTAGTGACGAGTTAAAAGAGGTAAACCGTACCTTTAAAGAGTACGAAGGTATTGATGTTGACAGCTTACTGCCTATAAACCCTCTTGGTCGTAGTGAAAACGAGCTATTCAACCTTAACTCTGATTTTGGGCGATTAACAAAGCAACTTGATGAGCTCGATGCCGAGATAGCGCGTCAGCAAAAACGCTACAACATCATGCGAACTGGCATGAACTATGACACGCCGCAACCAGGTTTAAAACCTGAAGGCGACACGCCAGACAGAATATTACCGAAAGACACCGCAGGTTTAGAAAGCAAGCAGTCTTCTGGCGCATCGCGCCTAGCATCGCTTGATATGCAGTACGCGAGTGAGCGTGAAAAACTCATCTTAGCGCATGAGCAACGCTTGCGTGACATCGAAGAAATGCAGGTGTCCGAGCAAGAGTTAAAGCGTCGTGGCTTTGATACCTTGGAAGCGCTAAAAGCTGAGTATCGTGACCGTGAGACAGAGTTCTATCTAAATGCAGAAAAGACACGTAAAGATTTAGAAGATGATGCTTTGGAAGCATCAATCGAGTCTTTTGCTAAGAGTGAAGAAGCCAAAACCGAAAAGGCCAAAATCGAAGCTGAAAAACGGGCGTATCGTGAAGAGCGCTTGATGCAAGAACGCGTTCGAGGCATGAGCAACTTCCTCGGTCAAATCTCCGAGCTGCAAAGCAGTGAAAACAAAAACGCCGCTCGTATTGGTAAAACCGCAGCGCGTGTCCAAATCATGCTTAACGCTTACGAATCAGCGTCAGCGGCATACAAATCTTTAGTTGGCATTCCTTATGTCGGTCCTGGTCTTGCTGCGGCAGCGGCAGGCACCGCTATGGGCTTTGGTATCTCCATGGCCAGCAAAGTCGATTCAGTCTCGAACATGGCGCACAACGGGATATCCGAAGTGCCGATGTTGGGTGGTCGAATGGAATCCGACTGGACGCTGAAAGCAGGTGAGCGCGTTTACACCAACGAATCCGCGAACCGAATCGACCAAATGTATAGCGCCATCATGGCCATGCAGCGTCAGAAGTTCGCGATGAATGATCCAAGCCTGGATTCAGCCAAGGCAGGGTTGGCCGTTGGAGGTCGTAACGTGGTGAACATTTACGGCGCACCAGAGGGAGCGAAAGTGAGAGAGCGCCAAGGTGACAATGGTGAAAACATCACCGATGTCTTTTTGGAAGACCTCGATTCTGACGGACCAATGTCTCAAGGGATCGCGCAGCGCTTTGACCTCAAGCCAGTGGGAGTATAAGCACTCATGACAATGATGTACCCAAGCTACCTGCCACATCCTCAGTTCCCCGACAAAATCGAACAGATGTCCAATCGTATTTCCACGGAAATGTCGACAGGGCGTACTCGGGACCGTCGTCGGCATGTCATCGTGCCGACGTTCCAAACCCTCGTGTTTCGGATGCCAAAGGACAAAGCAGCGGCGTTTCTTGGTTGGGTAGACCATGCACTCAGTGGTGGCATTCGTTGGTTTACCTTAAACCAGCGCACCGAACTGGGCGTGGTTCCCCTACAAATCAAAATGAAAGACCACCCACTCAAAGACGCCAAGCAAAAAGGTGGCAAGTTTTACTACACCGTGAAATGTGAAATTCGCCAATACCCAATTCAAAGCGAAGAAATCACCGTTGGCCAAATGTTAGCCCCACACACGCTCGAAGAGTTTGTGGCAGGCGCAGATATGAGCCGTTATTACACAGAGAGCTGGAAGAATGGAAAGTAGCAATAACTATTTTGAACTGATCGAATGGTTTAAGAAGAATATCGATTGGCTCAATACGATTCTTATTGGCGGAGAGCATGACAGTGCGATGATTGACGGTGTTGAAAAACCGTCAATAGATAAGCGTTTTGCGGAACGCTTTCTAGCCTTTCAGGCATTAGTGCAAGGTCGCCAAGCTTTTGAAACGCGTAATGCACTTCTACTGTCTGGTGCACCGCCAGCAGAAACCCCTTTGGCTGAAGTCTGGAATGACTCTACTCCAGACTATAACGGTCTATATGGTTACATTAGCGGAACGGGATGGACAAAGTCACCATATGACAAAATGACGGAATTTAGCCGTAGAGTGGCCACAGGGCGTTGGCAATTATCTTCCCCTCATCCTGACGCGCCTGATGCGGATATTTACAAGTTGAATTTCAGCTCGGTCGGCAAAGAATCCAATATGGTTATCACCGTCAGCTGGGAAACGATGCGTGTCCTTGATGGCATGCGAAATCTTGTCGTAAAGGTGGCAGACCAAGCCCCGATTGAAATCCCTCATGGTTATTGCTTATACATTGATACTGGTCAAGAGTATGTGGATGATGCTAGCGGAGACGGTGCTCAAGGCTACAAGGTCACATTCGCAGAGATTGCTGGGATAGGTGACACGTTTGTTAGTGGCGATAATCTGCTGCTGATTGGTAACTATTACGGCATCATGATGGGCTTGCTAGCGCAAGACTTCAATTTAGCCAAAATGAATAAGCTATTGGGTAGCGACGATTCAAAGGGCGCTGTTATTCCGAGACTAGGTCTCGCAGAAACGGTCATAGCAGACGTTAGCCGTAGCGTCATTGCTGGACGTTGGCAAATATCATCTCCCCACCCAGACAATCCAGACCCATCCGTTTATAAATTGAATTTTGACTCTGTCGGATCCGGCTCAAACATGGTGCTTACTGTGAGTTGGGAAACGATGCGGGTTCTTGATGGGGTAAAGAAACTGGTACGCAAAGTTCATGACCAACCGCCATTAGAAGTTCCTCACGGATATTGTTTGTTCATCAACACTCGCCAGGAGTACATAGATGATGGAAGTAGCGATGGCAATCAAGGCTATAAGGTAACTTTAGCTGAGATTGCAGGAATAGGTGACACGTTTGTTAGTGGTGATAACCTCCTTTTGATAGGCAATTATTACGGCATTATGATTGGCCTTTTGGCTACGGATTTTAATCTGTCAAAAACAGGTCAACTCCTCGGTCGAAATGATCAAAAAGGGCCAGTTATCCCGCGACTTGGTCAAGCAGAAGAGTCCATTTCAAAAGTACAAAGTCAGGTCGAGGAATTTTCAGAAGTTAGAGACCAAGTCAACCAGTTGGATAACCCCACGCTTGCTTTTGACGTGCCAGGTTTCAATGATATGGCAGCGGTTGAGGTTGATGAGCACGATAATTTACTGTCTTTCTATGACCGCTTTGGCTTCTTAAATTTTGAGAGTCCGCATCTTGGTGTGAGAGCGTTTGCATCAAACAAAAATACACCTGCCATGCAAGTTCAGGATGAGTCCGGTTATGTCATCCAAGAAATTGATCAACACGGCGGTGTATCAAGTCCGGGATCTCGTTTATGGCCAATGCCTTATGCCTCAGAGAATGCATTGCGCAGTGTGGGGGATGATGGCGACCAAGTTGTTGCGGAAATCAACAAGAACAAGGTGCTCAATTGCAGTCCATTTAATCACAACTCTGTGCGAGCAGTGGTGAGTGAGCCGAGTTTATACGACACCACTCAAGTCTCTGGCGCGCCAGGTCTTGGTGCATTGGTGCCGGATGACAGCCGCATTCTGCACATTTGTGTCGTGTACGGTCAGTCTTTATCAGTTGGCGCTCAAGGAGTCCCTTTGGTATCGACTAGGAATCCATGGCCAGAAGATTGTTGGATGTTTTCTGGTACGCCCGAAATGGACATTCGCCTCGGATTAGCGACCTTGGGTGGAGAGCTGTCAGCGTTTGACCCTCAAACCGCAACAGGCTTTCAACCTCTAGTGGCTAAAGATGGTCAGGGGAATGGCAATCGTGGTGAAACCGTGGGTGAGGCTCTGGCCTTTGAATTGTCTCGCGTTGCAAATCGTGTCCCGACGCCATGGAAAAGTCTTTGGATTGCACCTGGTCTGGGTGGAAGTAGTTACGAGAAGCTAAAAAAAGGCACTCAGCCGTACATGAACTTTATGTCGGCGGTGACTCGTGCGAAAGAATTGGCCGAGTCACTAGGGATGAAAGCCGTAGTGGATTTCGTGTACCTGGTGCATGGTGAAGCCGATGCTGGAAACGCCCAATATTATGACGACTTGATCCAATGGCAGCGTGACATTGATTTGGACATTAAAGCCATCACGAATCAAGTGCGTACGGTGCCATTCTTTATGAACCAACCAAGCAGTTTTTCCAGTGTTAAAGAGGCGGTTAAAGGCATATTAAAAGCACATGAAACGAGTGAACATCACTTTCTTGTCTCGGCCAATTATGCTTATCCGTATTCTCCAGACTTTGTTCACCTTGCTGGACCAGGTTATCACCTCGTTAGTGAAACGGCGGTTCCTGCATTTCTTCAGCAAAATTGGCCTGGTAAAGGCTGGGATTGTTTGAGAATGCTTAGCGCCACACGAACTGGCACTACCGTGACGGTATCTTGGTCGGTGCCTGTACCGCCAATCTCCCTTGATACGGTGCAAGTGACAGAGCGTGACGCTAAAGGATTCCGTTTCCGAAATGGTAGTGAGTTGATTGGTATCGAATCGGTAACGGTCACAGCGGCAGACACCATCGTAATTGAATTGCAAAGCCTGCCATCAGGAGGCAGTGAGAGATTGGAGTACGCCATGAACGGCCACTCCGGCCAGCGATTTGAATACACCATACCTCGCGGAAACGTTCGTGATAGCGCAGGAGATAAGCGAACAAGTCGTTTTGATGGTCGCCGACTGGATAATTGGGCAGTCCATCAAGAAATTGAAGTCGTGGAGGCATAACGATGTTAAGAGTACAAAAAATCAAAGGTCTGAATGTGACACATGCTGTGTCTCCAATGAAAGTGCCGTTTGATCAGAACGAACTGGCAGCAGCCAGTATTCCTGGTTGGAGAATGCTACTGAGTCCAGGTAAAAACTATTACAACGAAGATAATGGCGATCTTCTGAATCGAATTTTCCCCTTAGTGCCAGTTAGCCCAAGGGGTGAGAAAATGTACCAAGCGGTGCCCTCTGAATTCGTCAATGGTAAGGAGTGCCTAGCCTTTCCTGATTCTGGGTATACGTCGATTTATGACACGGGTGTAGAGGTCAATAAGACGGCTTGGACAGTCTTTGCGGTGGTTAACTTAACACCAGATACGCCTCACGAAATCTTCACTCCTCATGGTGAAGATATTGTGGACGATACCAGTTATGGCCTGCGTGTTGGTTTCAACAATACGGGGATATTTAGAATCTGGCGAGGGGATACCTCGGTTCGTCTTGCGCATGGTGACGGTGCCTTATACATGGACCAACTTGTTTACGTGATGGCGACGTACTCGACCAACGATGGTTTGCGCATGTACCGAAATGGGGTTGAAGTGGCCACGTCGCCCGACGACAAAGCTCCCTTAACCGTGTCACGTTTTACGTTGTTTGGCACAGCATTAGGAACCATTTCAACCAGCGGTATGAATGGTCAGTTTGGCGAAATGGGCGTTATGGATATTTCATTGGGAGAGCCTGAAAACGATTCATACCGACGAGCGGTTGATGAGTGGCTCATGAACAAGTATTCAATAGGGCGATAAATGAAAGCCATAGAGGTTTATTACGCCTCTGCTCCTGTCGATAAAATCCCCATCCACACCATAGAAATCAAAAATGAAGATGCGTATCAGAAAGGCGAGCCGGAATCGGTCATTCGTCTGGCTGACGGTTTCTATCATCTTGAAGTCGACGGTGTGGAAGGCATTTATCTTGGGCTAGAAACAGGGGTAGAGACCTTCTTTCGAGCGTCGGCGTTCGGGGTGTCATTACCGGGTAAAAGCGTCAAAGGGAAACAGAACCTGCAATTCCAGATTGATAACGTGACGGGCGATGCCCGTCGCTTTATTGATAAAGCCATGGAAGATGGCAGCAAAGTGACCATCACGTATCGCTTTTACTTGTATCCCCATGTCTCGGCACCTGCCGAGCCACCCCTCACGCTGACGGCGGTCAGTGAAAAAGACAATATTCAAACCGTCGGCGTTGTCGCGTCGTTTCATGACTTGGTGAACCGAGCATGGCCGAAACGCCGCTACACGCCAACGATCACCAAAGGACTCAAGTACCAGGGGAACTAATGACTTTAAATGAGTTAATGGCGGTGCCTTATCTGGATCATGGTCGTGACGAGCATGGTCTGGATTGTTGGGGCTTTGTTCGTTTGGTTCGCCACCATCATCACGGCTTACCCCTATTGGACAGTTTTGGGACCGTGGACCCAGACGACAAAGCAGGCATGACCGACGCCTATCACCAATTGGTGGGTGGGTATGTTGAAACTGCCCCGATAGATGGCGCAATCGCATGCCATCTGATTGAAGATACTTTGGTGCATGTGGGTGTCGTGGTGAATGAAAACGGGCTGAAAGTGGCTCAAACAGGGCGAAAAATGGGCCGACCTTGGCTCTGTAGCCTGTCTGATTTTGAGCGTATGTCACTAATTACGAGGTACTACATCGAACATGACTGTACTAGCGGTTTATCCCAACAAGCTCAATCGTAGTAAGTGCGAGTTTACCCCAATCAAACCTGGGCAAACGCTCAATGATTGGATGGCTGCGAACATCAAAGGTTACTACGTATCAGAAACGCCGCCGTTTTCTTATTTCGTGAATAAAAAACAGCGCACTTCCTCAGATTGGTTTGATTATGTTTGGCAAGATGGTGACTTAGTGGAGTTGGTTGCCGAGCCGAAAGACCCTGCAAGTATCGCTTATGCGGTGATCGCGGTGGTGGCGGCTGGCGCGGCCATCTACGCCATGAACCAAATCCCTGACAACTTCCAGAAAACCATGCCAGAAGGCAGTCCGATTTATGAAGCCAACGCACAAGGCAACCGAGTGCGATTAATGGGGATCATCCCTGAGCTGTTTGGACGCCACAAAACCTTCCCTGACATCATCAGTGAGCCGCATTGGTATTTCTCAGAAGATGAAGAGTACCTGCTCATGATGACCGCCATTGGCAATGGCGAGTTTGAGCTTACGGGCGACGACATCACCATCAGTGACACGCCTGTGTCGAAATACGCAGGGGACATCAGTTATCAAGTGTTTGCGCCAGGGGAGGACGTGACCAGCCACCCAGCGCACGAAAACATTTACACCTCACGCGAGGTCGGTTCGACGTCTTCCACGGCAGGGATCGAGCTAGAAGGGCCGATTAACTCCATCACTCCGAGCCAAGTCAACGTGGTGGACGATACGCTCGGCGTGGTGAGCGATGTGGATGGACTCGCCACAGAATACTGGCCTGTTGAATGGGAAGCTGGCCACATCATCAAAATATCCGGTTCGCCTGGTATTCGTGAGATCACCGAAGCAAGTGGTAATGGTGGCTGGCGAAACGAAAATGGGGCAGACATTCTTAACTTTTGGTCGCGTGACCCTGATTTGCATAACTGCAAACAAGGCGATTATGTTGAATACCCGACCAACTATTACGTCCCACATGAAGCCGACCCCGTGGTGGAATATTCCGTGGGCATGGTGGACATTAAGCAGACGTTCGAGGTCAATGGCGAGACGTTCTATGCGCTGCGCATCTTAAATGGTGAGGGCTACTGGATAACGGTCGATACCGTACCGTCAGAAACGCGCCATCATCCCATCAAGTTTCACGGCACGGACGATGGCCGCTATATCATCCGTGAAGCGAACAACCCGAAAGGCCGAGTCGATAGGCTGTATCCCGAAGGGACGAAAGCACAGGTTTGGTGGGATGTTTTCACGCATCAAGGCGAGAACAAAGGGTGGACGCTTGAAACCGAAGTGGCACTGCCTGGTAAGCCTGCAGGCCCACACTTCGCCTGCCCAGCCTCAGAGGTGGCCGATAAGATTTACATCGACTTCAAACACCCTGACGGCCTTGGATACGTGAACAAGAACGGCGACACCAACGCGCTCACTGTCGAGGCCATGATTGAATGGCGCGGAGAGGGAGAAACCGAGTGGAACCAAGTCAAGTACGAGCGCCGAGACGGCACTCGCGATCAGCTTGCGGAAACTATCGAAATAGACTTAGGTCGTAAAGTTCGCCCTGAAGTGCGCGTATATCGCATCACCAACGACAATAAAGACCTCAAGTATTTGGATCGCATCGAGTACCGCCGATTGAAAGCGCGACTTGATAGCAACACCAAGTATGACGACTTCACCACTATCGCGTTCAAAATCCGTGGTAGTAACTCGCTCTCGCGAAGCGCGGAGAATAAGCTGGGCGTGGTGCCCACCCGTAAGCTGCAAATTCCAGATGGGTTAGGAGGTTGGACGCAAGAGCTTTACCCGACCCGAGATATAGCACCGGCTATCCGCTACATCATTCTTGATAGTGGATTGAGTGATGTTCACATCGGTCATTACGAGCTGTTGCGTTTGCATGAGGTTTGGAAAGCCAGAGGGGATACGTTCGACGCAGTATTCACCGACAGCAGCACCTTGTTCGAGGTATTGAAGAAAGTCTTGCTCGTCGGTTATTCCGAGCCAACGCTCAAATACGGTCAAATCATTCCAGTTCGGGATGAGCCAAGAACCACTTTTGATTTTCAGTACCAACCGGACAACATGCTCGGTAAAGGCTTGGAGCGCTCAGGCAGCTTTATTCGCGAAGAAGAGCCCGACGGTGTGGAGGTGGAATACTTCTCCACTCTGACATGGAAACCGGAAACCATAATGTGCTTGCTGCCTGGTGACCTCGGCATCAAACCGGAGAAAGTCAGAGCGTTTGGAGTGACCGACCCAACCAAGGCGTGGCAATTTGGTATGCGAGTGCGACGTAAGAAGCGCTACCGACGCTTTCAGTATTCATTCCAAACTGAGATGGATGCCTTTAACTCTAACTATCTCGATTACGTTGCTTTGGGTGACGATGTGCCAGGTTACGCGCAAAGCGGCAGATTGGAAGGGTTTAGCATTCAGAACGGCAAGACGCACCTATGGCTAGACTTGCCACTGGAATGGGAAAGCGGAGTGCATCACATCACCGTCCGAAAACCCGATGGTAGAGCATCGGGGCCACATGTTTGCACTAAAGGGAGTCATCCTAACGAAGTCATCATCACCAGTAACTTGGGCTTTACGCCCTCACTAGACGGCGAAATGGAACCACCATTGTGGCTGTTTGGTCCAGCGGATAAGTGGTGTTATCCAGCGCTCATTAATGATGTGACGCCACAAGGCACTGAGAAGTGCAGCGTTAAGGCGGTGAACTATGATGTGCGTGTGTATGAGGATGATGACAACGAACCCGACGAACAGGGATACCCAAAAGTGGCTTAAAGAAGCGCCCTAAATTCGTAATAGTTCTTCTATTAGTTTTACTAGTTTTGACTATTGAGTTCTAGCCGAAATCAACATCATGCTTTTTGAGTTGCTCAAGGTAGCCTAAGCGCATAGGTAAATACAGAGTATTTTCTTCTTCGGAAGTTGGCTGAAGATTAAATGGCAGACTGCTGTGAATTACAGAATTGTACATAAGTCCCTTATGTAATTAATATGTTCGTCAATTTGTGACAGTTTTAACCTAAGCACAAAAACGGGTTTAACTCATTGACCGAGTTAGCTTATTAAGGGGAGCATTATTCTTTTTGAAGGTTTGAAAAGAAAATGGAAAAGGTAATTTTGGGCAAGTCTCCCGTTCTGAAGCTCCCTTTGAGGCCAAAGAACCCGTCAGGTTTGGAGATGGCGATATATAGATTTCAGGTTAAAGCGTACAAGCATTACCACAAGATAAAGGATCTAGATAAAACCTCGCCTAAAGAGGTTAAAGAAGCAGAGGAAACCGTTGCTCATTTGAATCGAGAGCGTGCCAAGATTAACGCGCATGCACAACTGCAAGAGCAGTTGCTTGCAGATTTAGAAGCATATCGAGATGATAACAAAGATAAATCTAGTCCCGAGCTGGGGATGGAAAATCACCATCCTACAAATCGCTTGGTAAGTAACTTGTATGCTGTTTCAGAGCCGCAACCGTCCCCAAATCATGCAGCACATCATATCGTTATGGGTAATGGTCGAGTTAGGGCCATGACTGACGCTCGGTTGCAAATGTTCATGTTTGGGATAGGTATTAACGACTCAATGAATGGTATTTGGCTACCACGTTCGACCGCCTACAAGGGACATTATACTACGCCAAATGCACCGACGCATTCGCGCATACATGGCAATAATTATCAGAGATGGGTTGGTAAATTGGCCGATATTCGTCACAATGAGAGTGCGTTTAAATCTAGACTTGTGAGAATCAAATCTCAGTTAAAGGATGGTTCTTACCCTCCCCAAATCCTTATGAAGAAAGACCCAACTTGGAACCCACCTGAATGAGTATATACCAAATAAGAAATCTCAATCGTTACTTTAAAGTCCTTGAGCATGACCCGTTCCAAAGGGCTATGGCTGCGGGCGATGGAGCTCTGTTGGATAGGCTTTTTAATGAGCCAGTAAGAGCACTAGGGCTGGCCGACGTTTGGGTAGAAGAGAGTGTTAAATTTACCGCTCACTACAAAACGTCTGTAAAGATTCCAGACATATCCGTTTGGGGATCATGGTTGGTACTAACGCCTCGAGCGGTTGAAGTGTTGAGACCATACATTGAAACAGATGGTGAATTTTTACCTATCGTGATAGATGGTGAGAAGTTTCAGGTTTTCAATGTCATGAGCTTTGGCGAAGAAGACAAGGAACACACGAAACACGAATACATTGATGGCCATCCGGCAGGATTGGAAATGCTCAAGTTCGTCGAGTCTAGTGTTACAGATAAGTACGTTTTTAAGTCGTTGATGCAAGGGTGTAACTTGCTGTATTGCGATGACAAGCTAAAGAACTTGTGTAATGAACATGACTTGCGTGGTGTTGAATTCGATTTAGATCTACTGGATGTATTTGACTATTAATCAGCTGTTTTAGATTTAACTAAACTTATCAGCGCATCAAATCGCTTTGTGCTTAGTTTGAACGCTGATAAGTACCCTTAGTAACTTCACATTGTTCTGAGGTAAAGTTAGTTGTAGTGACTCATACTCGATCTTACACATTCGCGGGTTAGCCACGACTAGATCATACAGTCGGTTTGCTGGTGTCAAAACTCGCAATTGGACAAAACCTTGTCAGTGACTTTCCTAAATTAGCATTTAACGGATTACCTTAGATATTGCAACCTCTAACCGACTAGCCGAATTCACTTATCCACTACAGACTGTGTTGAATATAGAATAGCCGAAAACATTATCTAATAATTCGTTGCGCCCCTTGCCCTTGCTCATATAGTCCATCCTCTGGGTTAAATAGGTGACACTTCTTCATACTCAAACAACCACAGCCGATACATCCAGAGAGGTTATCTTTTAGTGACTGGATCTTTACCATTTTTTTGTCCAGATCTTGCTGCCACTTCTTCGCAACTCTATCCCAATCTTGTTTAGTAGCTGTTTTGTTCATAGGTAAGGTACTTAACTCATGCGTTATTTCTTCTAGGGTAAACCCTACTGACTGTGCTACTTGAATAAGTGCGACTCTACGTAGCATAGAAGGCAAGTAACGACGTTGATTACCATTGGTTCGAAAAGATGTGATCAACTGTTTGGTCTCATAAAAACGTAAAGCCGATGTCGCTACACCACTGCGTTCTGATAACTGCCCAACGGTAAGGTAATCATTTCTAATCATAATTATTCTAACTTTTGTTAATTTATCGCTTTACTTAAAGTTAACTTTAACTTTTATACTCCTTTTAAATATAAAACTCAACGCATAAAAGGATATGATCATGCCGCCCCCCCATGAGTGAAGAGATGCAAAAATGCAGGTGGTCAGATACGCTGTCAGCGAGAGCCTTAATTCCTGTACCTAAACTAGCGCTGGATAGCATAACAATTGTTGTTGATGCCGTTACTTTTAAATCGGCTTAGCCAGTACGCCATAATCTGTTCCAACTTTTCATACAGCTCAACCCATTGAGCTGCACTTGGATTCTTTACTATGCTTAAAAATTATTTCACTTTGATCGCAATTGGGCTGATTTGGGGATCACAATTTATTTTTCAAGAAACAGCACTAGAAGCATTCACTCCAGTATGGATAGGCACATTACGTGCGGTATTCGGCGCAATAACCCTGTTTATTATTTGTCGTATCATGCGAATTTGCAGTAATAGTAAACAGTGGAAACTCTATAGTGTAATCGGTTTTCTTGAAGCAACTGTTCCTTTTGTTCTCGTACCTTTTGCTCAAAAAGAGTTGAGTAGTTCAGTGACTGCAATTTTAATGGGAACATTACCCTTTTACGCACTTCTTCTCGCGCCATTATTTATTAGGAATACAAAGATCACCAAAGGAAACCTGCTCAGTATAACCATCGGTTTTTTTGGTTTAGTTGTACTATTCTACCCTGACATAATTTCAACATCTCAAAGGATTGAGCCTGTCAGCGTGCTAGCTGTCTTACTTGCCGCAGTATGCTTTGCCATTGCTTTGCTATTGCTAAACCGTGTTCAAAAAGAGCATCCTCTGATAGTCGCAAGAAATGTTCTGACCATGGCGAGCATTCAACTGATCATTGTCGCTCTCATTACAACGACGACAATGACAGATAAAGCACCATCGCCGAGCATTTTTATTGCTGTAATCTATCTTGGTGTCATGTGCGCGGGAGTTGTCTATTACTTATATATGACTAGTGTCAAGAATGCAGGAGCTGTTTTTACGTCAATGACTAACTACCTCGTACCTGCTGTAGGTGTATTAATCGCTGCGCTGGTCACCAATGAAAGCATTCTGGCTACAACTTGGCTGGCTCTTGGTATTATTTTATCAGCTCTTTTATTGAATCAAATTGTCGCAAAGTATGAACAAAAAACTTAGTGGGAATGTTCAGGCTATTATTGCGACTTTTTAGTAAAACAAACGCTCGATGTACTTCATCGGGCGTGTGTATTTTCAAGCCTTATCTAATCTTACTTGATTATAGATTTCTTTATCCATCAGTCTAACTTGTTTCAAATGTCTTAGGTTCAAATAATAAAACTGAAAACGTTCCACCTCAAAAGAGATACCTATTAGTTTTGATAATAAGTTGTAGCGAATTCCGAAACAAACTTTGGGGCAAATCCGTGTTAGCGATGCATGCTTTAACATGACTGTACAAAATCACGTTAGCGTATGGATTATAACGTGCTTTATTTGGAACAGAAAAAGTATCTTGAAACCTTAGATGCTATGTGAACAGTAATAGTTACCCAAGCTCTTGTGCTAAGCCAATAAGTATTCCCTCAGGCCCCCTTATGTAGCAAAGTTTATAGGTGTCTTGGTAATTAACAATCTCACCAACCATTTTAGCGCCAAAAGGGCTTAACTTGTTTATGGTATTTTCGATATTTTCAACGGTAAACATAATACGTAAATAACCTAAGGAGTTTACCGGTGCTGTACGATGATCAGATTCAATAGGAGGGGAATCAAAACGTGAAAGCTCAATTCGACTGTTGCCGTCAGGAGTACGTAACATCGCTATTTCAAGTTGCTGGCCACGCACACCTGTAACTCTACCAGACCAATCATCTACAATTGGCATACGACCTTCTAGGGTGAGACCAAGCTCGATAAAAAATTTAATACAAGTATCAAGATCTTCGACAACTATTCCTACATTATCCATTCGTTTTACTGTCATGTGACTCCTTACGATCTTCTAGTTCTGTTAAGGGGCGAGCAACGCTATACCTAAAGCTAAAAACTGGCGAGTTAAATCAAGCCCGTTCCCCCTTGAAGCACCATTGATTAAGACTGTTTCAATTTACTGAATTTAGCCACTCCTTATGAAACTATAACGCAACCTTTGCAATAACACTTAAACCCATAATTAATAGGTGAATAAGAAGTAAGGGATACCGGATCACAAAATGGCGCGTAGTTTTAGAAAAGGTTACTTCAAAAGTTCTTTAGATAACTTTACTTAGGGCTGATCATCGTGAACAGATAATAGATAGGTTTTTTGTTCTAAATTGGAATGGATCAGAACCGATTTAGGACAACCTGTCAGATCTAGTCACATCGAGATAAAGAAACTGACAGATTGCATTCAGACTAATTCAAGTTAGTTAATAAATGGGGCAAATTTGGGGCAATAATGGGGCGAGTTAAGCATACATTTTTAAATGTTTAGGATTTCTTTTGGTCATCTATGAAATGACTAGGAGAACCTTTATGTAGAGTTGTCTTTGTTAAGTTATTGATTTTTATTTATTTGTTCTCAACCCGCCAATGACAGATCATTTTTTGTGGTTGACATGATGAACTGCAGTATAGATCTGGGTAGTTTTTACATCGGTGTGACCAAGCTGCTCTTGTACTGTTCTAATGTCAGCACCAGACTCCAATAAATGTGTGGCAAAGCTGTGCCTGAGTGTATGGCATGTTACTGTTTTCTCGATACACGCATCCGTTGCAGCGCGCTTTACCGCTCTTTGTATTGCACTTTCATTGATATGATGTCTTCTGAGCTCTCCGGTGTCCCGATCTGTACTTAACTTTGTTGATGGGAATAAAAAGTGCCAGTTAAAATCTAGCTCCGCTTTTGGGTATTTACGTCGTAAACCTTCAGAGATGTATACGCCCGCATAACCAGGCATGTGTCTATCTTTAAAATAGTAATCTCTTGCTAAATTAACTTGAGCTTTGAGTGGTTCATGCAGTTCTTTGGCTAATGTGACTGTACGATTTTTACCTCCTTTTCCTTGCCAAACGCGAACTGCACCATAATCATAATCGATGTCTTGAACTCTTAAGCGCAAGCACTCCATGACTCGAAGCCCTGAGCCATAAAGCAGCTGAATATGGAGTTTATACCTCGGGTCGATATGTTGAACGAATCGTCGGATCTCCTCCCTGGTTAACACAACGGGAAGTTTCTTTTCGGTCAGAGATTTCTGAAATCTCATATCAAGTGATAGTGGAGTTTTGAAATAATCACGATATAAAAATGATATTGAGTTCAGTGCCAAAGCTTGCGTTTTTACCGCAACTTTTTCTTTTACCGCTAAGTAACTCAGGAACTGAACGACATCATCTTCTGCTAGTGTCGAAGGGTGTGCAAGCTGGTGGAAAGTGATAAAGCGTTTTATCCAAAATAGGTAACTTTCGATGGTTTTATTCGCATAATGACGAGTAAGCATGTGCTCTTTTACACTAAGTAAAAACTGACTTTTCATGATAAAATTGACCTGTTTATTTATACAGTCCCTTGAATCTATCACCTCTTTTGCAATTAGCGTGCATTGCGCCGTCTAATTGCGCGCGCGACCACACATATTCATACTGTTTTTCTATTTGTTTCATGTATATAGATGCTACGATTCATAGCGCTTTTGATCAGAAAGAGGGCGGTAGCTTGCCAGAAATGAGGCAAATTGCCGTATAGAAAGCGTTAGTCGCCAGAAAAAGCTAGCAATCAAAATCATGTTTATGAGCTTAAAATTTTGCAGCTGTTTGCTTGGTACACCGATTAATCGTAGATCATCAGAGCTTAGTTCTAGCTGTTTTAAGTCCAAAGTTTTGTACCTTTCCTAGCGGTTGTTTTGCTCTTTGGTGCTTATAGAGTAGGGCAATCGAGAGTCTATTTTTGGTTGCAACTCCGCTCGGTGAGTTTGTCGGTACAAAAGCCGATTTACTCGCTGAAATGACGTTTTCTCTGGTGTTGTAAATTCCACGTGGTTTCAGTGACTTCGTTGAAAGTCCGCACTGTGAGATTAGCTTTTCAAAAGCGCCTTTTGGTGTTGTCAGTTCGTTTTCTGCGGCGTTGTTTGCTCCAAGTGGTTTCATTGAGTAGCCGCTTTGAGACTACGCCTGACTTAAATGCATCAAAGCACATAAAGTTTGTTGTTCGCAAAGTTTAGTTCAGCTTAAAATTGTCGCTCGGTGCCTCGCGACTAACAAACTGCTCAAGAGGGATTCGCAACGCGTGGCATTTTTACTATGCGTTGATTTTAGTGATTAAGGTGGTATGCGGCGGCTTCGGTATTGCGTTGCTCACCCCTTAGCAGGGCGTTATGTGGTTGGAGAAAAATTATGAATCCATCAGCGGTTCTTGTTCATGTCCCAGATGTAGCGAAAGGGCTTGAATGGTACAAGAAAGCTTTTCCAGAAGCCGTTCCGGTTTATCATCCTGACTTTGACTTCACAGCGCTTGATATAAATGGTTTCTCACTAGAAATAGTCCAAGCAGACAAAAAGGTTGGTGCTGGTAAAAGTGGCACAGTTGTTTATTGGTCAGTAGATAGCTTATGTGTTGCCCTGACTCATTTTGAAGAACTCGGTGCGTGCCTTTATCGTGGACCAATGGAAATTGAATATGGGCTTTCAATGTGCCAAGTTGAGGACCCATTTGGAAACTTAATAGGACTACGTGGGAAAACCACATAACAAATTGTTCAAGAGTGATTCGGCACGCGTGGCATTTTTACTATGCGTTAGTTTTAGTGGTTAAGGTGGTATGCGGATGCTTAGGTATTGCGTGCCTCACACCTTAACAAGGCGTTATGTGCTTATGAGGAAAATTGACATGGAAGTGATAGAGGCCAACCTTGATTTGGCCCCATTATTAGCGAGTTATGCGAAAGAATGCCTAGAGTCGGGTATTCCAAAATATTCGGGTGTGGAGCTAGATCCGACAGCTTATTTGTCAGGTTTGGTCGAACGTTCAAAGGCAATCTCCGAGTTACCAAAGGGATATTTACCTAGCACAACTTACTACTGTGTATCGAACTCCGAAATTTTAGGTGCAATCCGAGTTCGCAAAGGTACTAATGCCAACGTAGAAAATGTCATTGGTCATATTGGCTACGAAACTAGACCGTCAGCTCGTGGTAAGGGTGTAGCCTCATTTCTGCTTGCTTGGGTGCGAGACCATGTTGTCACTGATTCAGTTATTGTTACTTGCTCAATTGACAATCCCGCATCTCAAAAGGTCATCGAAAACTGTGGTGGAGAATACCTCGGTAACTACACAGATGAGAGTGAGGGTACGGTAAGGCGCTACCGTTTAGCACGCACATAACAAAGCATTTAAGAGTGATTCGCAACGCTTGGCAGTTTCGCTTCGCTCAATTATAGCCAAGCGTCGCTCACACCTTAATGCGGCGTTATATTCTCCGAGGTAATAATGGATAAGTTTGATATATCTAAATTTGAGTGCAGACCTACAAAAGAGCTTGCCAAAGAGTATCTAGATTTGAAAGAAGCAGGGACAGTTCAAGCTAGTGTCTGTGAAAGTGCAGATCAAGAAGGAATTGCATTGTGGTTTCTGATAAAGAATGTAAAGCCTGTAGATATTTATTGTTACCTCAACGCACGTTTTGGCGCTCCAAACGGGATGCAAAACTTATTTAAAAACCAGCATAGTGATAATTTGTTTCATTGGCATTATACGCTTCACTATGAAAACAAAACTGTAGATATAATGTGCGCGAACTACAGAATTGAGGTAATGCATGGTTTTAAATTCTTAGATCATCAATATGCATTAGATTCGTTCCTAAGTGACATAAAGCAAGACTTTATGAACTACAAAAAAGAGATTAGTCAATTTAGAACGACATTAGAAAAGTGGAGTTTATTTGCTAATCCTTTTTATCACAATAAATCTATGATCGAATATCAAGTTAGTGCTCTTGAAGCACTAGAACTTGATAGTTGCCCCGCAGAGGGGAGGGTTCGTCCGGAAAACAAGGGTGTATTTGAAGAACTATCCGCACGTTATGTTCAAGCGACATCTTTAGCATTTGGGATCAGAATTCTCGCCCCAGTGTATGCTGAGTCTTTCGTAAATACTTTGATATTTTTGCTTGCGGATAGTGATGTAAAAAAAGATCAGCGCCTATATGAGAGTATTGTAAGGCAGAATATAGATATACGAGTTAAGCAGCTACATCGAAACTGTAGTGGCTTCGCTCATCCCGTAGATTACAACAATGCAGATTCATGTAAGAAATTACATTCGCTATTTAACAAGCGGAATGATCTCTTACATGGCAATATTGACCCTAAAAAGTCGGTATATGACACATGCTATTTTCAAGGAAATACGCCTATCTTTGCTGAGTTCAAAGATATGTTTACTCAGGTGCATACTGCGTCACTGAGTATTTCTTCCCCTGAACAAGCGCTTGAAGATTATCAAACGGTTCAAGATTTTATTGCTTACGTTCTAATGTGTTTAGATGAACCAACCGATCAAATAGTACGACAGTTTCTAGCCACTCAAAATCCTGGTTGGAACGAAAAAACGGGTAGGGCGGGTGTTCTTTTTCCTAAACACTTTGTCGATGGCTTTGCTGTTACGGATGTACCAATATTTGAAAGTCGATAACTTAAAAACGAATATAACAAAGCATTTAAGAGTGATTCGCAACGCTTGGCATTTTCGCTTCGCTCAAGTATAGCCAAGCGTCGCTCACACCTTAATGCGGCGTTATGTTTACGGGAGAAAACGGTGATTTTAGGGCTCAATCATATAACCATTGCAGTTAGTGACTTAGATCGCTCTCTTCAGTTCTATCAGGAGACGTTGGGATTCACAGCTCATGCTAAGTGGGACAACGGAGCTTATTTATCAATAGGCGAACTATGGTTTTGCCTTTCCCACGATGAACCTTGCCCTAAAACAGACTATACCCACGTAGCTTTTGATATCGAACCAAAAGAATTTGAAGCGTTTGCGAAGCGCATAGTTTCATTGGGGGCAGAAGTTTGGAAAGAGAATAAGAGTGAAGGGCAGTCACTTTATATCTTAGACCCTGATGGCCACAAACTAGAGATACATTCAGGTTCGCTGAAAAGCCGGTTAGAATCTCTAAGAACGAAACCATATAGTGGGCTCGTTTGGCTTTAAACATAACAATCTGTTTAAGAGTGATTCGCAACGCTTGGCATTTTTGCTGTGCGTTGCGTTTAGTGTTTAAGGTGGTATGCGGGAGCTTCGGCACTGCGTTGCTCACACCTTAACAGGGCGTTAGGTAAATTAATTGAGATTAAGATGATAAAAGAGTTGATTAGTTCTATTTCGGGTAATGTAAGAGAAAGGGCGTCTAGCCCACTATTAGGCTCTTATACAATAGCCGCTGTGATTGTAAACTGGAAAGCGCTAGTTGTTTTATTTACTTCTGAGAGAAGTGGGGGGCAGCTTGTAGAAGAGGTTTCTAGTGTTGTTCCATCATTGGAGATATCTATTGGCTATCCAATGGCTATCGCATTGGCAATATCCTTAGGGTACCCAACATTACGTGCTATGGTTTCTACCTTCAATACATATTCAAGGCTATTAGAAATTAAAGCAGAGTATAAGTTAGAGGATCTCAAGGAAAGCTTAGACTTAAAACGGGATCCTATTGAAAACTTGATTAAGCATATAAATGAACATGACTACTATGAAAAAATTGGCTACCACGATTTAAAACGCTTAGTCGACTATTTGCCAGATGAGGAAAGTCTTTTAATTAAACGTGATAAGTTTAATAGTAACAACCAGTTGGAGTGATATTTACCTAACAATCTGTTTAAGAGGGATTCGCAACGCGTGGCATTTTCACTATGCGTTGGTTTTAGTGATTAAGGTGGTTTGCGGCGGCTTTGGTATTGCGTTGCTCACCCCTTAACAGGGCGTTATTTCCGCAACGGATCTCTCAGGCTGAATGTACGTGGTTGTAGCCTAAGAGTGAAAGTGGCGGGGTAATAGGTTGGAAAAGCGGCGAAAAGGGCGAATATTGGTCATTTCCATGCTAGCCTTAAAGCGCTTTAAGCGCACCTTAATATGGCGCAGCAATTAAAGAGTGACGCTAAAGCGATTTAAGGTAGTGAGCTGCCAAATACTTCGGCTTCGATTTTTGCCTGCATACCGAAAATTTCTCGTCATATCAAAAGATTAGGCGTAAACATAGCCGACTTTAGTTGCGGAATAACAAGACGTTCAAGGCGATTCGAAACGCATTGGGGTTTTAGTGCCCAAATAGGCACGGATTTATCAGAGTTTATTTTAGGTTAGGGTGCATGTGCGTCTCTCACACCTTAACTGCGCGTTAGCACACAAGGAG
This sequence comes from Vibrio chemaguriensis, assembly GCF_012275705.1. Lineage (NCBI taxonomy): Bacteria > Pseudomonadati > Pseudomonadota > Gammaproteobacteria > Vibrionales > Vibrionaceae > Vibrio > Vibrio chemaguriensis. The sequence continues at coordinate 10,376 of NZ_SHOE01000009.1, read as the reverse complement.
AAGGCTTTGAAATTCGCAAGAAAACTTGAATGTTCAAGTTTTGTATTTACTCCAATAGAAATCGCTGATGCAGTGTATTTGTTAACCGCAGTGAACTCCGATTTATTTCCTGAGTCGCTTCCATTAGCAAACATTAAAACTCTAACTCAAGCTGAGAATTGGTGTTCAAATCGTATGTCAGAGTGGAATATGGGCAAATGTTATGTCTGGAGCTGTCGCCGATTGCACAATTCCCAAGTTATTGGTCAGGTCACATTGCTTCCTCAGGAAAATCGTTTGGCTTTAGCTTATTGGGTTAATCCGGAATTCTGGGGGCACGGTTTAGCGACGCAAATGTGCAAAGCTTTGCTATCACATGTTCGTAGTTCGGGTTATCAAGGTAGTATTTGGGCAGGTGTCCATTCTTGGAATAGTAGAAGCTCTTCGGTACTAAAGAAACTGGGTTTTGAACAGATAGTTTCTAATAGTGAAAATACAGCGGAGTACAGCTTGGAAATTGTGTGCTAACAAAGCGTTTAAGGCGGATTCACAACGCTTGGCATTTTGGGTTTGAATCAGTTTTAGTGTTTACGGCACAATTGTTTAGTTGGGTGGTCGCGTTGTTCACCACTTAACGCGGCGTTAGCTTAACAGGAAATAAGTTGCGCATGAGCGAATAGAGTAGTAGCTTTGGTTAGCTTAGCATTATGGACAATTATCGACTATGAAGCATGTGGAATTGCAGAAACCCATTAAGTGTAGTTCTTTATCAGAACAAGTTGAGGGGTTTGAAAGTATAACATTGTCACATGTTTGTGCTTTGGGAGCAGCCGCGCAAGCAGCGACTTTGCCACATGCAAGTCTCTTTGAATCTGCTGTGAAAGCAGCGACTTTGCCACATGCAAGTCTCTTTGAATCTGCTGTAAAAGCAGCGACTTTGCCACATGCAAGCCTCTTTGAATCTGCTGTAAAAGCAGCGACATTGCCACATGCAAGTCTCTTTGAATCTGCTGTACAAGCAGCGACTTTGCCACATGCAAGTCTCTTTGAATCTGCTGTGAAAGCAGCAACTTTGCCACATGCAAGCCTCTTCGAATCTGTTGCGCAAGCAGCGACTTTGCCACACGCAAGTCTCTTCGAGTCTGCTATGCAAGCAGCGACTTTACCACACGCAAGTCTCTTTGAATCTGCTGTAAAAGCAGCAGCTTTGTCACATGGCAGTGTTCTTGAATCTGCAATACAAGCTGCATCATTTCCACACTCTAGTGTCTTCGATACTGTTGTAAACTCAGCTTCGCTGATGCGTTTCGATGCTCTTAGCTCGTTATATACTGAACAAGAATTAACTGAATTCTCAGAGGTGTTATCAGAGGTCGATAATAACCTCCAACAGGAAAGCTGTTCTGAGATAGAGGCGGTCAAAACTCTTCAAAAAATACCTGCTTTTGTCCTACTGTTTCTCAAATATTTGTTTAACTATATTGTGATGCCATTATTTGTTGCCGCTTACTTGCAACCAATACTGCAAGATTACCTTCAAAATAATAGTGAGCCTCCACGAGTACAAAAAAATACAATTAAAAAGCTGCCACAGAAACATGGTATTGAAATTACTGCCGCAAACAGATTTATTACCGGTAATGGGGTTCGCTTAAGGTCTTCTGCTTCTACGAAAGTAGAAATCATTTCATATTTAGAATTTGGTCAATTAGTATACGTCCTAGAAAAAGATCGAAGTTGGGTAAAGGTAGCTGTGCCTCAAACGAATGCTAAGCCTCTTGAGGGGTGGGTTCTCAATGAGTATACAGAACGATTTAAGTAATTAAGCTAACAAACAATTTAAGAGTGATTCAGCACGCTTGGCATTTTTGGTTTGGGTTGAGTTTAGTGTTTACGGTGGTCAAATTGAGTGTCGTGGTCGCGTGCTTCACACCTTAATTGGGCGTTATGTGCTTTCGGAGAAAACGATGAATAAGTGTCTAATCATCATATTATCTAGTCTTTCATTTGGTGCTCTTGCTGAAGAAGAGTCCATTGACTGTAATAATGCGATGACCACAATCGAGATAAACCAATGTGCTGCTATTGAACTAGAGTCAGCACAAGTTAAATTAGACAAATATCTAAGCACTAGCTTTGAGCATAACTCTCATGACCCAGAACTGATCGCAGCAATTAAGCTTGCGCAACAGGATTGGCAAGCATATATGTCCTCTCACTGTGATTCGGTTTATACGCAATGGCGTGATGGAACTATTCGTGGAATTATGGCGATATCGTGCAAAACTAAGCTAACTAAACAAAGAACGCACGAGTTATGGGAAAACTTTTTAACTTATATGGACAGTACCCCACCAGTTTTACCAGAACCAAGTGTAGAGTAGGTTTCAACCACGCACATAACAAACTGTTCAAGAGGGATTCGCAACGCGTGGCATTTTCACTATGCGTTGGTTTTAGTGGTTAAGGCGGTATGCAGTGGCTTTAGTATTGCGTTGCTCACCCCTTAACAGGGCGTTATGCATCATAGAGTGGAGGAAAATATGAGCCCAGAAGTTATAAATGGGATATTTGTAGTTCTTGGAGCGTTAATTGGTGTCATCGGTACAGCAATTATAATGAAGAAAAATAAATCATTATCTCACTTAACTATCTTTAGTTCTCCTTCTTCACAGCTGTTAGATATCGAAGATATGGTTAAGTCGGATATTGAAATTAAATACAAGGGAAAAGTAATATCTGAGTTATTTCATGGCGAAGTTGCTGTTCAGAATACAGGTACTGAGAGCCTAGAGAACTTAGAAGTTAAGTTGCTTCCAGGTGATGATTCTCCATTGTTTGACGTTAAAGTTTCTACCACAAATTATTATCAAGATGATGGCGCGACTTATATAGAAACAAATGATAGTGGTGAGGTTTCGATTGACATTAGCTATCTCAATCCAAATGATCGTGTCGTTTTCTCTTATAGAAGCTCCGGCAGTACAAAGCCCGCCGTTGCAAGTCGAAAAATAGGTGTGGGAGTGGAATTTAAGGATGAAGCTGTAAATTGGGTTCCAGAAATCTATGCAAAATTAATGTACGAAATTGTAGAGCAAGTTCCCATTTTACACTGGTATTTGAAACTTGCATTTAAGCCTTACAGACTTTATACAGAGTCAAAGAAGTCAAATGATGCATAACAAAGCATTTAAGAGTGATTCCCAACGCTTGGCATTTTCAGTTCAAGTTTGGGTTTCGTGTTTACGGTGCAATGGCTTAGGTTAGGTGGTAGCGTTGCTCACACCTTAATGCGGCGTTAGTCGCCAGAAAAAACTAGCAATCAAAATCATGTTTCTAAGCTCAAAACTTGGCTGCTGATCGTTCGGTTCACAGGTTCATCGTTGTTGGTCCCAACTCATTTTCAGCTGTTTTAAGTCCAAAGTTTTGTAACTGTCCTAGCGGTTGTTTTGTCCATTGGTGCTGACAGAGCAGGGCAATCGAGAGTCTGTTTTTGGTTGCAACTCCGCTCGGTGAGTTTGTTGGTGCAAAAACCGATTTGCTCGCTGAAATGACGTTTTCTCTGGTGTTGTAAATTCCACGTGGTTTCATTGACTTTGTTGAAAGTCCGCGCTGTGAGATTAGCTTTCCAAAGGCGCTTTTTGGTGTTGTCAGTCCGTTTTCTGCGGCGCTGTTTGTTCCAAGTGGTTTCATTGGCTAGCCGCTTTGAGACTACGCCTGACTTAAGTGCATCAAAACACATAAAGTTTGTTGTTTGCAAAGTTTAGTTCGGCTTAAAATTGTCGCTCGGTGCCTCGCGACTAACAAACTGCTCAAGAGGGATTCGCAACGCGTGGCATTTTTACAATGCGTTGATTTTAGTGATTAAGGTGGTATGCGGCGGCTTCGGTATTGCGTTGCTCACCCCTTAGCAGGGCGTTATGTTTACAGGGAGGTTAAGGCGAAAAATGGAAGATATGGATAAAAAACTAGCGGATTATGTAACCAATATAAAGCTAAATTACTTAACTGGTGCAAGTAAAGATTCAGTGGATTTCCCATCGAAGAACAAACTTGAAAGGGACAATAGTGCAAGTCTTAAGGTTTTCGTCGAACAGGCAGAAAAGTTGCTAACTAATCGAATTGATTACTGTATTTTTAATAAGAGTATGGGAGTTAAAGACCGACAAAGTTTACTCGAGTTGTTGATTGCTGATATAGAGCAGTTTGCAACAAATCACAAGTTGAAAATCAGTGATAAGTTTATACTGACCTTTTCTCAATCCCAAATATCTGACCATGCTTTTTTTCACTTGGCAGCATCTTCAATATTGCCCAAAACATACGAGTCTATAGACCTTCTTCAACATAAAGAAACATTTGATATGTACTCTATACCATTTAAAATTAGAGTTGCAATTGAAAATAAAATTAAGTCGATAATAGGTTTTGAGTCATGTGATATCACTAGGAATGGAAAGGTTAAAAGTGGAGTTCAAGAACTTCCGGTGACCATGGTAATACAAGAGCTAATAAATTTAAATTGTTTAAACTTACCATGTAAACTCCAATGTGTTCTAAATATATACAAGTGGTCTTGTTCATTTTGTCATACTGGTGAAAAAGAGTATTTATGGATGTCGATGAAAGCAATCGAAACGCTATCACTGATATTTTTATTTGATGAACAAAAGAAAAATGAAATAAAAGTTATAGATCTTTGGCCGAGGTATGTATTGAGTGAGGAATATTTAGCTACAAAGTTAATCGAGTACAGAGGCTTTTCATCTCCACTATATTACTTTAAAGATGGTTGGTCGATAAATAGGCTTGAAGAAAAGTTAAACAATTCAAAAACTAAAGGACTTAGGTATTATAAATTTAGCCTTTCAGAGATTGCACTAGATGAATGGAAGGGTTTTTATTGCTCTTCTTCAAAACGGTGGGTATAAACATAACAAACTGTTTAAGAGTGATTCGCAACGCGTGGCATTTTTACTATGCGTTGTATTTAGTGTTTAAGGCGGTATGCGGCGGCTTCGGTATTGCGTTGCTCACACCTTAACAGGGCGTTAGGCGACGGGCAGGAAAGTTCTTTGTTCTCATCTTCTTAGTTTTCTTTAAGCATTCGTTTTTCTAAGTCGGCAATTCAGCGTTGTCGGCTCAAGTTCTTGAATACCTCCAACCGTAAGACATGCCAAGGTTCGCGGGTTGCCTCATTGGTTTTCACAGTCGGTTGGTTGTGAATCCCGCGGTCTTAAAGTGTGGAAAGGACAAGTTAATCGAGGCTTTCGAATTTGCTGTTAGTTTGCAGCTTTGGTTTTTTCGGGCTCAAAACCTATTTTTGTTGCTGAAGGTCTGCGTTCAGTGGTTGTTGGAATCTTGGCTGAAACATAGTGATATTTGTGGTTCTTGAATCACAAAAAGTTAGTGGGTGTTTGGTTGCTTATAGGTTTTAGGGTAACTTGCTTTCAAACAAACTTAAATACCACTGGGAAACTTCGCCTAACAAGGCGTTTAAGGCGGATTCACAACGCTTGGCGATCTCGGCTTAAATCAGTTTTAGTGTTTAAGGTGTAAGGGTTTAGGCTTAGTGGTTGGCGTTGTTCACCACTTAACGCGGCGTTAGGGCGCAAGGAGTAAAATGATGATTAGTCACATAGATCATATTGTTCTTACAGTTTCCGACATAGAAAAATCAGTGGATTTTTACAAACGGGTTTTGTGTATGGAAGAAGTCACTTTTGCCAATGGTCGCAAGGCTGTAACGTTTGGAAATCAAAAGATTAACTTTCAGCTTCTGGGTCAAGAATCACGAAATGTAGCTAATGTTGGTTCAGGTGATGTTTGTTTGATTTCTGATTGGCCACTGAGAACAGTGATAGATCATTTGGTCAACGAAAATGTCAAAATTATTGAGGGTCCTGTAGAAAAATCAGGAGCTGTTGGTTCAATTCAATCGGTCTACTTTTTGGATCTTGATAAAAATTTAATTGAAGTCAGCGTATATCAATAGGCTCAGCGCCCTAACAAACAATTTAAGAGTGATTCAGCACGCTTGGCATTTTTGGTTTGGGTTAAATTTAGTGTTTACGGCGGTCAAATTGGGTGTCGTGGTCGCGTGCTTCACACCTTAATTGGGCGTTAGTTCCCCAGAGGAAGCAATCAATCCGTAGGAAATTTTTGTTTCTGGTGGAGTACACGCATAACTCTGATGATATCGCCTTCGACCCAGTAAGAGACAATCATCGAAATCTCAGGAATAATGAGCAATCGTCCGCGGATACCATCTCGTTGTACACCCATTAAAGGTTGTTCAAGCAAGTTTTCTACTTTTGCTTCAATGAGGTTGTCAGTTTTTTCTGCCACATCAGGGTTGAAGTCATAGAGAAACTCGAAGATCTTTTCACGATCATTAAGTGACTCTTCTTCCCATAAAATCATTGCTTACCTCGATTACGGATTCTGGCTTTGCGCTCTTCCATTCGAAACTTAGCAGTTTGGTGCTCAACGAAAACAGATTTTCCTGAGTCAAACTTCTCAAATGCTAGGTTTACTTGTTCAGTTAGCCATGCATCGTGAGATAATGTTTTTCTTTGTTGTTCAGCAAGTTGCTCAGTAAGTTCACGGCAAGCATCACTCAGAGTGCGACCTTGGCTCTCAGCCATTTGTTGAGCAAGGCGTTTTGTTTCTTCATCAACACGAAATTGAATTCTAGTGTCCATGATGTATTCCTTTGTTGGTGTGTGTACAAATGTTAGCACTAGGCTTTGAGATGGGCAACTAACAAACAATTTAAGAGTGATTCGGCACGCGTGGCGTTTTTACTATGCGTTGGTTTTAGTGATTAAGGTGGTATACGGGAGCATCGTATTGCGTGCCTCACACCTTAATTGGGCGTTATGTTTTCGGAGTGAATATGAGTAGTTATAAGAAGCTATTCGAGTGTGTGAGGCCTGACTTTATTTATAATCTCACAGCGACTCGGACCGAAGAACAAGGAGCTCTGAAGCTTACTCTTCAAAGTGAACATAAAAATGTTGAACTCTATGGGTTTGAAGATTTGGCTGATTCAGTTAGTGATTTATTATCGTCTGAACGTATAACAATCTCTGAAGAACTAGGTACTTATAAAGAGTTTGGCACAATACGAATTGAGTGTTGGGTAAATGAAAGTTACTCAGAGTATTGGTGTGATCGCGCGCATGTAGAACAAACATAACAAACTGCTCAAGAGGGATTCGCAACGCGTGGCATTTTTACTATGCGTTGAATTTAGTGATTAAGGTGGTTTGCGGCGGCTTTTGTATTGCGTTGCTCACCCCTTAGCAGGGCGTTAGAAGTTTTAGGAACAAATATGGGACGTAGGAGAGAATTAGGTAGTATTGCAAGCGGTATTATTGGTTCGTTTCGGAGTAGAAACAATGATGTCGATGGCTATTGGGGTATCGGTAAGCTATACCTGTTCGTAGATCATCTTCAAAGCAAGTGTGTTTCTATAGACCTTTGCTCCCAAAAGATTGTTCCATATTACCCACACTTTGACGTCATGACTGAGCGCTATTCAAAGATGTTTCAAGGGTTACTTGTAAAACATTCAATCCCTTTTGAGTGGGTTAGTTCAGCATACGTTTACATTGAATTTGAAGCAGAATATGAGGAGCGTCATCACAATTGGCGGAGTGCATTGGGAAATCCGTGCAACCTCGTTTGTGTAGTCATAGATGACAATGGCAAAAGTCATGTTGCTCGTGCGTACACAAACTGTTTTCCACATGACGCGAAAAGGGAAAGTCGGAGTATTAGGTGAACAAACTTCTAACAAATTGTTCAAGAGTGATTCGGCACGCGTGGCATTTTTTACTATGCGTTAGTTTTAGTGGTTAAGGTAGTATGCGGAAGCTTAGGTATTGCGTGCCTCACACCTTAACAAGGCGTTAGTTTGCAAGAGGAAAACGCAGCTATATCGCAAGATCTAGTGGTAAAAGCTCATAGTTTAAGTTGTCGTATTGGCTTTCAATTTTAGTGTTAACTAGCGTGGTGAAAATCTAAAATTGGCATCGTTTCAACGGTTGATTTGTTCTTTGGTGCGGTGACTTTAGGGTTAACTGAGTCGAACTTTTTTGCTGAAACTCTGTTCGTTGAGTTTATTGGTACAAAAGCCGATTTACTCGCTGAAATGGCGTTTTCTCTGGTGTGGTAAGTTCATGTGGTTTCAGTGGCTTTGTTGAAAGTCCGCATTGTGAGATTGGTTTTCCAAAAGCGCTTTTTGGTGTTGTGAGTTCGTTTTCTGCGGCGTTGTTTGTTCCACGTGGTTTCATTGAGTAGTCGCTTTGAAACTGCGCCTGACTTAAGAGCATCAAAACACATAGAGTTTATTGTTTTCAAAATTTAAAATAACGTAAAATCAACGCTTTGGGTTTGCAAACTAACAAACTGTTCAAGAGGGATTCGCAACGCGTGGCATTTTTACTATGCGTTGATTTTAGTGGTTAAGGTGGTATGCGGCGGCTTCGGTATTGCGTTGCTCACCCCTTAACAGGGCGTTAGGCTTATAGAACGAGAAACTATGAAAATATTATATTCAGGCGGTCTACAAATCCGCTCTAATGATGCACAAGAGCGATTGTTAAATGTTAATACTTTCTTAGATGGTGAGTTGGCTTTCCACAACTTATATCGAGAAGTTAAAGCAAGTGATTTTCCTATTGCTCAGGATTGCTTTGGTGACCAGTTTTTTATTCGAGATAATTTGGTAGTTAAATTGAATGCAGAAACTGGTGATATTGATGAATTTGGTTGTACTTGGGAACAGTTTTTGGCTTGGGTTGACGAGGACCCAATTGAAAGGTTGAGCATTCCAAACGATTTGGATTTAAAGGTTGGTCAGTTGTTATTCGCGTATCCACCTTTCTGCACTGCTGAGGGAAATAATGCATCTATAAAAGCAATAGATGGTGTCGAGCTAATCAGTTTTCACGCTAATTTTGCGAAGCAGGTAAACGGCGAATAATAAGCCTAACAAACTGTTCAAGAGGGATTCGCAACGCGTGGCATTTTCACTATGCGTTGGTTCTAGTGTTTAAGGTGGTATGCGGCGGCTTCGGTATTGCGTTGCTCACCCCTTAACAGGGCGTTATGCAATTTGAGGACTTCGTTTGAAAGTAGGTATTGAGACAGTTCACGAGTTACGTGAAAAATTAAAATTTGAGCGGCAACGAGTTACTCAAAGTTATCACCCTTATGATTTCTTCAACTTTGTGGTCACTGCATGGCACTTGCACCACGACTGGATTAAAAACGATAAACAAAATCGACCTAACTTGTTTTATAAAAAAGTTAATCAAGCGCCGCCACAAATGAAGGAACTAGTTAATGCCACACGCGATCTAGCAAATGGTTCGAAACATTTTCGATTGGACAAACCTAACGATGAAAAAAAGGTTTTGACAGAGGTCCACAAACCAGAAATTAGGGATCATTTTACTTACGTGTTTGGACCTCAGCCTGGAATTTCAGTAGCGAACGCATATTACTCTATTGGAGAGTTGGTCGATATTCTCGATGAGTATTTTGAATGGTTGTTTGATGATCTTACTCCAGCTGATAGCTTTCCGGATAAATTGCAAAAAATGCTTATGGCTAGGGTGCTCTAAAAAATTGCATAACAAATTGTTCAAGAGTGATTCGGCACGCGTGGCATTTTTACTATGCGTTGGTTTTAGTGGTTAAGGTGGTATGCGGGAGCTTCGGTATTGCGCGCCTCACACCTTAACAAGGCGTTAGGGCACAGGGCGGAAGTGGATAGAATCGTAGATTTAATCAAACAAGATCCAGTTAGAGTTAAAGCCTTAGAGTGCGTCTCTAAATTGGGGTTGCCTCAATGCTACATTGCAGCTGGTTTCGTTCGTAATCTTGTTTGGGATGCACTGCATGGCTTTGATGTAGCAACACCATTGAACGATGCGGATGTTATTTACTTTTCTCCAAACGAGAATGACCCCACTGCATATCTACAGTATGAATCTCAGCTCAAGCAGCTAATGCCGGAAATTAATTGGCAAGTTCGCAACCAAACACTCATGCATACTCGGAATGGCGATTTACCTTACACTAGCTCACTTGATGCTATGAGCTATTGGCCAGAACAAGAGACAGCTGTTGCCATTCGACAAGTCGCACCTGATAACTATGAATGTATTGCAGCTTTTGGGTACGAATCCTTATTTGGTTGCTGTGTCACACATAACCCTAAAAGGTCACGAGAAACGTTTGAAAATCGTGTAAATTCAAAGGGCTGGCTAGTAAGGTGGTCTTCGTTGAGAACTGTGCCCTAACAAAGCATTTAAGAGTGATTCGCAACGCTTGGCGTTTTCGCTTCGCTCAAGTATAGCCAAGCGTCGCTCACACCTTAATGC
>NZ_SHOE01000008.1:0-194087 GCF_012275705.1 Vibrio chemaguriensis | reverse complement strand
TTTCTAATTGGATTATCATCAACGAGTGCCCACACAGATTGATAGGTCTATATTTTTAAAGAGCACACTTTGAATTTCTCTTCAAAGTGGACGGCCATTTTAGCTAGATAACTTATCGTGTCAAACACTTTTTTAAGTTATTTATCTGCGAGTTAATTCTTAACTCACTGACCTTGTTGTCTAGGCTTCGCTTAACTTGCTTTCCCTTGACAACGGAGGCGCATTATAGGGCGTTCATTAAGGAACACAAGTGCATTTTTAAAAAAAACTCACCTTTTTAGTTCATTCGTATAGAAAACAGGCAAAAGGTTCTAAAACATTATAGAAAAGGGGCCAAATGGCCCCTTGAATGTGATTTTTATCTCATTTTTTATTGTATCCGTGCAATTACTGATGGGCACGAATTTGGTCATTAGTAACGATTAGCTGCACTTTCTTGTCTGGAACAATTTCACCAGAAAGAATCGATTTGGCTAATGGGTTCTCGACATTCTGTTGAATTGCGCGTTTTAAAGGACGCGCACCATATACAGGGTCGAAACCAACTTGAGCGATCAAATCGAGTGCTTTGTCAGAAACCTCGAGTTGATATCCTTTTTCTTCTAGTCGTTTCGCCAAACGTTCTAATTGAATAGAAGCGATAGACTTGATGTGTTCTTGACCAAGTGGATGGAACACCACGATTTCGTCAACACGGTTCAAGAACTCAGGACGGAAGTGTTTGCTAACCACATCCATTACTTCACTCTTGATACCTTGATAGTCTAACGTTGCGAAATTCTCTTGGATACGAGATGAACCCAAGTTCGATGTCATGATCACAACCGTATTACGGAAGTCAACAGTACGACCTTGACCATCCGTTAAACGCCCATCATCGAGAACTTGCAGCAGAATGTTAAATACATCCGGATGCGCTTTCTCTACTTCATCTAACAAAATTACCGAATACGGCTTGCGACGAACCGCTTCCGTTAAGTAACCACCCTCTTCATATCCGACATAGCCTGGAGGCGCACCAACCAATCTTGCCACTGAGTGTTTCTCCATGAACTCAGACATGTCGATACGGACCATCGCATCTTCGCTGTCGAACATAAAGCTCGCAAGTGTCTTACAAAGCTCTGTTTTACCTACACCAGTTGGACCTAAGAATAAGAAGGAGCCAATTGGTCGGTTTGGATCAGAAAGCCCAGCTCGACTACGACGAATGGCATTCGATACAACAGAGACCGCTTCGCTTTGCCCTACCACACGATTATGCAGTACGTCTTCCATACGAAGTAGTTTCTCTTTTTCCGCTTCTAGCATCTTGGATACTGGGATGCCAGTTTGCTTAGAAAGTACTTCTGCAATCTCGTTGTCGGTTACTTTATTACGCAATAGTGTCATTTCCTGCATTTCCGCTTGGGTTGCAAGATCTAACTGCTTCTCAAGTTCAGGAATACGACCATATTGAAGTTCCGACATGCGGTTTAAATCACCAGCTCGGCGAGCAAACTCCATGTCCATACGAGCTTGTTCAAGCTCAGACTTAATATGTTGAGTGCCAGAAAGTGCGGCTTTTTCTGTATTCCAAACCTCTTCTAGTTCAGCGTACTCACGTTCTTTTTCATTGAGTTCTTCATTAAGCGCTTTCAAACGCTTTTCACTCGCTTCGTCGTGCTCGTTACTAAGCGCCTGTTGCTCAATCTTAAGTTGGATAATTTTACGTTCAAGCTTATCTAATGACTCTGGCTTAGAGTCAATTTGTAAACGAATGCTTGAAGCCGCTTCGTCGATTAAGTCGATCGCTTTATCTGGCAGTTGACGGTCAGAAACATAACGATGTGACAAACTCGCCGCTGCAACAATCGCTGGGTCAGTAATTTCAACGTGATGATGAAGCTCATAACGCTCCTTCAAGCCACGTAAAATCGCCACGGTATCCTCAACGGTCGGCTCATCCACCAGCACTTTTTGGAAACGACGTTCTAACGCCGCATCTTTTTCGATGTACTGACGATATTCATCCAGTGTTGTTGCGCCAACACAGTGCAGTTCACCACGGGCTAATGCAGGTTTGAGCATGTTCCCCGCATCCATTGAGCCTTCACCTTTACCCGCACCAACCATAGTATGGAGCTCGTCGATAAACAGAATGACATTACCTTCTTCTTTAGCGAGTTCATTCAATACCGACTTCAAGCGTTCTTCAAATTCACCACGGTACTTAGCACCAGCAACCAGTGCACCCATATCTAATGACAGCACGCGGCGACCACGCAAACCTTCTGGCACTTCATTGTTGACAATGCGCTGAGCTAAGCCTTCAACAATTGCGGTCTTACCTACGCCAGGTTCACCGATGATCACAGGGTTGTTTTTAGTACGGCGCTGCAATACTTGGATGGTACGGCGAATTTCATCATCACGGCCGATAACCGGATCCAGTTTGCCCTGTTCTGCTCGCTCGGTAAGGTCAATGGTGAACTTTTCCAATGCTTGGCGAAGCTCTTCTGCATTCGGATCATTAACCTTTTGACCACCTCTGATCTTTTCGATTGCTTGGCTAACTTTTTGCTCTGTTAAACCGATCTCTTTGAGTAATTGCCCCAAAGGTCCGCGATCTTCTAAAGCAGCAAGCAGGAAGATTTCAGACGAGATATAGGAGTCTTGACGCTTTTGCGCCACTTTGTCACACAGGTTAAACAACGTGCCCATCGAACTAGAGAGCTGTACATCTCCACCGATGCCACTGACTTTTGGTAATCGATCTAGCATTTCACTCAATTTAGAGCGTAAATGCGTTACGTCCACATCCAGCATAGTAAGCAATGGACGAATTGGACTGCCATTTTGGTCAAGCAAAGCCACCATTAGGTGAACTGGCTCGATATATTGATGATCGCGCCCTAACGCTAGTGATTGAGCATCAGAGATAGCGATTTGAAACTTACTTGTGAATCGTTCAAGACGCATATCTACCTTCCTAACCCCAACTAAAGGAAATTCTTTTGACAGTTAGAAAGATGGATACTCTGAGGAGGAATTTCAAGGGAGTGAATGAATAAAGATAGCTTTGCAAAAATAGCACTATGCATCTTGGCACTTTAGTGCTTATAACTAATCTTCAATCCAAATAAAGGTTGCTTGTCGACCAGTTTTACCATCACGGCGATACGAATAAAAAGAGGCTTTATCTTGGTAAGTACAAAGTCCAGAGTCAAACACTTGTGTCACACCAGCTCGACTTAGACGTTGCGTTGCCAGCACCGACATGTCAGCAAACCATTTGCCGTCGATATCGCGTGGAGTGAATGCTTGATGCGCCTGTGAGTCAAAATCAACAAAAGCTTGCAAAACATCTTCACCCACTTCAAAGGCTTGAGATCCAATAGCAGGGCCAAGCCACGCTATCACTTCACCTGAAAATAACGCTAATGCATTTTCGACAATACCATTTGCTAAGCCGCGCCAACCTGCATGAACGGCGGCTACCTGAGTGCCTTGTGTATTCGTCAATAATACAGGTAGACAATCGGCGGTCATCGCTGAACAAACAACATGGCTTGAAGAAGTAAATACACCGTCCGCATCAAGCACTTGTGTTGTTGGTTCATTTGCTTGAGCCACAACGGTTGAATGCGTTTGGTTTAACCAGATTGGCGCATGGGGCATGTTCGCCTGCTGCGCCAACCAAGCTCGGTTCTTCTCTACTAAAGACAAATCATCCCCAACGTGAGTACCTAAATTTAGCCCTTGATAAGGGCCTGTCGAAAAACCGCCTATGCGTGTTGAGGCAAAAGCTTTGACATTTTTAGGCGCACGCCAATTCGGAATGATTGTCTTCATCTTAGAACTCTTCCGGTAAACCGTGCTCTTCCGTATCTTGACGAAGCGCTTCAGTCATCGCCACCATGTCATCAGGCACAGGGGCATGGAACTCAAGTACTTCTCCCGTAATTGGATGTTCAAAGCGTAGCATTACGGCGTGCAATGCTTGGCGATCGAAGCCACGGATCATTGCCGTTAGCTCTTCAGAAGCACCTGTCGGGATGCGAGCACGTCCACCATATGCAATATCACCGAGCAGCGGATGCTGAAGGTAAGACATGTGCACACGGATCTGGTGCGTACGACCCGTTTCAAGACGCAGACGGATACGTGTGTGTTCGCGGAAACGCTCAGCGACACGGTAGTGCGTTACCGCTGGTTTACCCATTGGTGCTACCGCCATAAGCGTGCGCTTGGTAGAATGACGACCAATAGGTTGGTCCACTTTACCACCCGCTGTCATACGACCAATAGCGATTGCTTCGTACTCACGAGTAATATTACGTTTTTGCAGTGCGCGAACCAGGCGAGTTTGTGCTGGTACAGTTTTCGCCACCACCATCAGCCCCGTTGTGTCTTTATCCAGACGGTGCACAATGCCCGCACGAGGCACTTCTGCGATATCAGGGTAATGATGCAACAACGCATTAAGCACTGTACCATCTGGCGTACCGGCACCTGGGTGAACCACAAAGTCACGAGGTTTGTTGATAACGATAATATCGTCATCTTCATAGACGATATCTAGCGGGATATCTTGCGCTTCCCAGCGTTCTTCATCTTCTAACTCGGCTTGCAATGTAATTTCCTCGCCACCCATTACTTTTGTGCGAGGTTTGGTGACAACTTCACCATTAACTTGAACTTTCCCATCAAGCAGCCACTCTTTCAGGCGCGAGCGAGAGAAGTCCGCGAATAATTCGGCGATAGCTTGGTCTAAACGTTGACCTAACTGGCTATCTTTTACGGTATTTGTTAATACAATCTGCTGAGCCATATCGAACTTTTTTAAAAACTGTGAGACTAATGCTCACGACTGTGAAAAAATAGACTATTACGTCATTGTATCTGTTACTGGAAAGAAAGTAACGGCAGCTTAAGAAATATTTAGATTCAAGGAACAGACTCCTGATATGAAACGTCAGACTTTAACAGGCCTTTTAGCGGTATCCCTTCTGTTTGGATGTGCAAGCAAAGAAGAAATCGTTCCTGATGTGCCGCCTTCGGAACTGTATGCAGACGCACAGATTTCTCTTCAAAGTGGTAATTGGCTTTCTGCAATTGAGAAACTGGAAGCATTAGACTCACGTTACCCATTCGGTGCCTACTCAGAACAGGTGCAGCTTGACCTAATCTATGCGTACTACAAAAACGACGACCTTGCTTTGGGCTTGGCAACCATTTCTCGCTTTATGCGTTTAAACCCAACCCATGAAAAAATGGACTGGGTACTGTACATGCGCGGCCTAAGCCATATGGCGCAAGATCGTAACTTTATGCATGATCTGTTCAGCGTAGATCGAAGCGATCGCGATCCTGAGCCAGTAAAAAAAGCGTTTGATGACTTCAAAAAACTGCTTCAACGCTACCCGAACAGTCCATACGCACAAGACTCACAAAAACGCATGGTTGCGCTGAAAAATCGCCTAGCGAACTATGATTTAGCGACGGCTGACTTCTACCTCCGCCGTGAAGCCTGGGTAGCTGCAATTAATCGCAGTCAAGAGCTACAAAAAGCATTCCCAGACACCGAAGCGGCACGTAAGTCACTGACTATCCAGCTAGAGGCCTACAAGCAACTCGGTTTGGAAGACGCCGTAGCAAGAACTGAAAAGCTTATCGAGCTCAACCCTGTGAAGTAACTGAGCCGCTTCAAACTAAACCGCCACCGTTTTTACCGTGGCGGTTTTTTATTACCCGCAATAGCGTGTTCTGCCCTTGCTTGATGATCTACGGGGCTCTACATATGCTTAAAGTTCCCCTCCCCTTTATAAAAGGATGTGAACGTGACGATACCTAAGCTATGCGCAGTTATGCTGCTCTTATTGTCTGCTTCCGTTTGCGCACTGCAAATATCACCACTCAAGCAACCTCCTTACACTGGGGATCTCGATGTTATTAAAGAGAAGAATGTTTTACGTGTCCTCGTTTCTGCTGATCTAGGCTTCTATTACATTGAGGGCGGTACACCAAAAGGAATAGGTGCAGAACTCCTGGCGCATTTCGAAAAAGACCTTCGTAAGCTCAAACCGAAACTTAACGTACAAATTATTCCTCTAGCCCGTGATCAACTTCTGCCAGCCTTAGAAAATGGCTCCGGTGATCTAGTCGTCGCCAATCTGACCATTACCAACACACGTAAACAGAAAGTCGATTTTAGTTCACCCATTCTTACTGGTATTGACGAGTGGATAGTCACGAACAAAAGCACACCAGCCATGACTAACATTGAGCAACTGAGCGGCAAAGAGGTTTGGGTACGTGCCAGTTCTAGCTACTTTGAGAGTATTCAAGCACTAAATAAGAAGCTAAATAAAAAAGGCTTGCCACCCGTTGTCGTACATTTTATTGAAGAAACACTGCAAGACTACGAGCTGGTTGGGATGCTCAATAACGGCTACGTCAAAGCCATTGTTCTCGATAGTCATAAAGCCAAACTTTGGCTGAAGGTGATGGATGATATTCGAGCTCACCCAGAAATCCCTATTCGTGAAAATGGTAAAATCGCTTGGGCAATGCGGGAAAACAGCCCAAGTTTGAAAGCCGTCGTGAACAAGTTTATTCAGAAATCTCGTTCTGGGACACTGCTCGGTAACGTCATTTACGGAAAATACATCGATAACACAGGTTGGCTAAACAAAGCCCTTAACCCCAACAAAATTGCTCAACTAGAAAAGCTTGCTACGTTGTTTTCACGCTATGGTGAGAAGTACGATATCGACTATCTACTGATCGCAGCCGTCGCTTATAAAGAGTCCGGCTTTAATAACGACCTCGTTGGAAGTCGAGGTGCAGTCGGCATAATGCAAGTTCTACCCAGCACGGCTCGAGACCCTAATATCAATATCAAAAACGTTCGGCAGCTAGAAAACAATATTCATGCTGGCGTGAAGTATTTAGCATTTTTGCGTAAACAGTACTTCAGTGATCCTGCTATTACGGCGGAAAATAAACTCTACTTTACCTTAGCGGCTTACAATGCTGGCCCCGGGAATGTAGAACGAATTCGTAAACGTGCAGCCCAGCAAGGCTACGATCCTAATATTTGGTTCAATAACGTGGAAGTCGTTATGCGGAAAAGTTTAAGCTCAACGGTTGGGTACGTCACAAGCATTAATCGCTATTACGTTATATACAAACAGCTAGAAAGTTTGGACCAGGTCAAAAGTCTAGAGCGGGTATCACTGGCTCCAAAGGATCCCTTCTTCATGATACCGCTACGAAAAGTCAGTCAAACGCCAGACACAAAAAAGCCGCTTGTACAATAAGCGGCTTTGTAAATAAATTCGTCTGAGAGACTCAGTGACTGTCATCACACTTTACGTATAGTTAAATTTTAACCACCTCTAATATTAGGCCGTAAAACTTCCCTAAAAACGAAGACGTTTTCAGCTGAGTACTCTATCCAATCTACGGATTTACTAACCGATAACAAGCAATTTCACGATAAATCTCAGCAGATCTTGAGTGAGATCACATTCATTTTTCATCATAAAAACCCCGAACAAAATAATGATCTAAATCACATTTTTTTATGCTTAAAGCGGTAATCTGAACTCAACCCATGAGGGATGCAACAGAGGAAAAACACTTATGACAATGAATATCACTGGCAAAAACATCGAAATCACCTCTGCAATCCGAGCTCATATTGAGAGCAAGTTTAAAAAACTGGAGAAATGGCAAGTAGACCTAATTGGTTGCCAAGCAACTTTCAGTGAGGAACCAAACAAACAGAAGAAATTCGAAGCGGTTATTAAAGTTCCTAAAGGCCAGCTCATTGCCTCAGCAACTCACGAAGATCTTTACGCAGCTATCAACGAAGTGGAGCAAAAACTAGAACGACAATTGAACAAGCTGACCCACAAACCTGAAGCTCGCCGTGCAAATAAGCCTGAGCTAGTGGAAGAAGAAGAGTAAACTGACCAGATTGAGGAAATAGCGCCGAAAGGCGCTATTTTTTTGCTTGACGCTCTCCCCTGCCTTGCTTATTGTGTTTAAACACTCATAAATTAAGCACTATTTATGCATTTAACCTCACTGTTTATTTTTGACTTCTTTTTCCTCCCATAGTCGGAGGGGCGAACTCGTTTGTGAAAGAAAAGTCAAAAACAAACAGAAAGCCTCCCAAATCGGGAGGCTTTTTTATAAGGAAAGAATTGATGACTGACCAACCTATTTCCCTCGAAGAAATTCGTTTGCGCTTGAATGAGCTGGATGACCAACTTCTCAGCTTATTGTCTGAGCGCCGTAAACTCAGCATTGAAGTAGCCAAAAGTAAAGTACAAACCTCAAAACCCGTTCGTGATGCCGTTCGAGAACAACAACTATTAGTTAAGCTGATTTCTAATGGCCGAGATAAATACGAACTCGACGCGCAGTACATCACTAAACTTTTCCATACCATCATTGAAGACTCTGTGCTTCTTCAGCAAAGTTACCTGCAAAACCTCGTTAACCCGCAACAAAGTCGTAAGCCACTTGCTCGCGTCGCTTTCTTAGGAGCCAAAGGCTCTTACTCGCACTTGGCAAGCCGCGAATACTTCAGCCGTAAAAATACAGAACTTATCGAGCTCAACTGCGAACACTTCAAAGAAGTGACTCAAACAGTAGAATCGGGCCATGCTGATTATGGTGTTCTGCCAATCGAAAACACCAGTTCAGGCTCTATTAATGAAGTGTACGACCTACTACAACACACGACGCTGTACATCGTTGGAGAGCTAACTCAACCAATCGAGCACTGCTTAGTTGCGAAAAAAGATATTCGTCTGGAAAAAATTAAAACGCTGTATTCACATCCTCAGCCACACCAACAGTGCAGTGAGTTTTTAAGCCGTATGAAAGGTGTAAAACTGGAGTCTTGCGCTAGCACAGCAGATGCAATGCAAAAAGTCCAAGAGATGGATCGTGATGATGTTGCTGCAATTGGTAATGCATCAAGCGGTAAGCTATACGGCTTGCAAGCAATTCAAGGCAACATCGCAAACCAAACTGAGAACCATACTCGTTTTATCGTGGTTGCTCGCAAACCAGTTGAGGTTTCAACTCAGATTCCAGCAAAAACCACCTTGATCATGTCGACCTCCCAAGAGGCTGGCTCATTGGTTGAAACACTATTAGTGCTGCAACGTTACGGCATCAATATGACCAAGCTAGAATCACGTCCAATTATGGGGAACCCATGGGAAGAAATGTTCTACGTAGACTTGGAATCTCATCTTGCTTCGACAGAAATGCAACAGGCACTAGAAGAGCTAACAAAAATCACTAAACACTTGAAAGTATTAGGGTGTTACCCTAGTGAGAACGTAAAGCCTACCCAAGTAAAATTGAGTTAATAGACACCAGTGAGTAAAAAGATCATGGCAACCCAAAAAGTCGTAATCGCATCGCTAAACCCAGCTAAAATTAATGCCGTTCAAAGTGCATTTAACAGTGCATTTCCGCACCAAGAGTTCAACTTCGTTGGCGTCAGTGTACCTAGTGAGGTCGCAGATCAACCTATGACTGATGAAGAAACTCATCGCGGTGCACTAAACCGCGTTAAAAACGCAAAAGTAGAGATGCCAAACGCGGATTACTATGTCGGACTTGAAGCGGGAATTGAAACAAACGTGACGTTTGCGTGGATGGTGATTGAATCGAATACTCACCGTGGTGAATCTCGCTCTGCGAGCTTAATGCTGCCGCCTAAAGTATTGGACAAACTCGAGCATGCGAATGAGCTGGGAGATGTCATGGATGAGGTGTTTGGTACCGAGAACATCAAACAGAAAGGTGGTGCCATCAGCCTGCTCACCCAAAACCAGCTGACTCGAAGTTCGGTTTACCATCAAGCCTTGATTCTGGCTCTAATTCCATTCACAAACTCTGAGCACTTCCCTTCAAATTTATAACGCTCATCCTATTCGCTAGGTACGAAAAAGGGCGGATATTTCCGCCCTTTTTAACACGTTATCTTAACCACTTGTGATACCAATACCTAAAAGCGAATTGGAATCACTGACTACTTAGATACCGCAACTTGCTCTAACAAAACCTTGAGTTTGTCTTTCTCTTCATCAGATTTAGACTTTAACTCGTTAGAACCACGAGTAATAGTGGCAATACCCACGCCAAGCATCTGGCTGATCTGACGTTGAGATAATTCTCCTTTAAGAAGCTCGTTAATAATATTAACGCGTGATATTAATGATTCTCTCTCATCACGTGACATCAGCATGGTTAACAGCATGTCATCTTGCTCACTGTCCATGCTAGTTCGAATTAGCTCAATAATCTGTTGCCAGTCTTTGTACTCGGGTTCGTGCGACATCAAGTTACCTCACTCAATACTTGGTATTGATCTCATGTTGATTCAAGAACGCGCCATCGATACCCAAAAGATCACGGTAATATGTTTCAAACATCAGGATATTTTGTACATAACCGCGTGTCTCTCTAAATGGAATTGCCTCAATAAAGGCATAAGCATCCACTTTTCCTTGGGTACGCTCTCGCCACGTTTTTACTCTGTTAGGACCTGCATTATAAGCAGCAAGAGCAAAAATACGATTATTATCGTAATCCTCTAATAAGCCTTGCAAATAATGGCTACCAATTTCGATGTTTTTTCCCACATTGTAGAGATCCTGCGTACCTTGATAACTCAACTTATATTTACGTGCCGTGTACTTTGCTGTAGCGGGCATGATCTGCATAAGACCACGAGCACCAACTGGAGAACGGGCTTCGACATCCAACGCACTTTCCTGTCGAGCCAGGGACATCATCGTCACGGGATCTATGTTGTGTTTTTTTGCATAAAAGTTAAACCACCAGCGATGCGCAATCGGGAACCTCAGTTCGATATTATCCCACATCTTCGCTTGGATACTCGCGGTCACCGTTAGGTTATGCCAACGCTTAGAAGACGCATAAGCCGCCAACATCGCCTTTTCATCTTTCCCTACGCGGCGCAATAAATGTGCCCATTCACTTTTCGCTGCTGCGATTTTATCCGTCGCGATCAACTCTTCAATACGAACTAACGAGTCTTGGTAGGGCTGAACCACTCGCTTATCAAACTTAACCGTATGCGTAGGGTATTTGATTGATTGTCCAATCGCATTGGCGGCTGCCACACTATAGAAGTTTCGCTGCCCGACCAAAGTCGCTAAACGCTGTTTCCCTGCGATGTCATCACCTAACGCAATTTCACTTCGTCCAAGCCAGTATTGCCAGCGAAGCGACGCTTGCTCTTCTTTATTGAGAACGGCAATCCACTCTTGTACGCCCTTCCAATCCGCGTTCTGAATCGCTAAGCGAATGCGAGTTTCAATGAGCGGTAAGTACTGGCTGGTTTTCGTTTTATCATCGCGCCACTTAGCTAGTGACTCAGACTCAGTACGGGTCAATCGAAATGCGATATAGTCAGCCAGGGCTTGCGCCTTTTCTGGAGAAAACTTCTGCCCTTTAATGACGGCATCATACGCACTCTGCGCTTGACTGGTATTCATGCGAGCTAGCTTTTCCAGCGCATATTCGCTTTGCGCTCGATTAAAATCATTAGCCGGTTTTTTCTTCGCGAACTCCGCAACGCTTGAAGGGTTGTCAAACAACGCCTTCATTTCTTTCGCTTGTTGCCTTGCCTGCGAGGATTTAGGCAGTTTAAGTAAGTAACTCATCAAACTGCCATTACGAGCATCAAACGCCAGTAGCATACGCTGGAGAATTAATTCATCAGTACGTTCACCTGCCTTGTCCCATGCTGCGAATAATGGATCGCACTCATCGGCAATACTTCTGCCACGCAACCACATATGCTCAGCCCCTTTAAACGCGGCGACTGTCTTACCTTGCTCTAACTGAGCCACGTAGAAAATACATTGGTAACGCTCGCCACTTGGAATGACTTTTTGAAACTCAGTAATGGTTTTCCAATCTTTTTGCTTATAAAGATGGTTGAGGTATGGAGCGCGCACACGACGAGAAAAAGGAAACGACTCGTGCTCCGAAATAAATTCGTTCACCTGCTGTGGCGATTTTTCCGGTAACTGTCTAATAAACGTTCGGTAGTCCACATAAGGCGTCAGTGGATAGTCAGAAATTTTAGGACGGATCGAAAGGTATCCGTCGATGTCATTTTTATCTAATAAATCTTGAGCTTGCTCATAAACTTCACGCTGCTTTTCCAAGCTCAGCGCAGCATTAGCACTCAAACTCATCGCACACAGCGCGGCGGCGCAGCATACGTTTTTAGCCAATTCAGATACGTTGAATCTCATTTGTGTCATTTTCCCCAGACATATACTGCCCCAAAGCCTCGTTTTGTTAGCGTTCATGTGATGTTAAGGCAATTTTCACACATGCATCTATTTACACAGAATGCAGATGTCCATGTAAAGCAACTTAGTGTATTAAAAATTGTACTCGTGAAACTTTTAAGACGATGGAGACAAGGAGTTCCTAACTTGTGCAGAAAGCACTTCGTCATTTATAACGAATAACAAAAGTGTATACCCTAACTGTGTAAGTTTCCGGTCAGCTCAAAATAAGAAATCCACTCGAAAGGGAAATTCTTGCAATGCGGTAACAAAAACAAAGCACTTGGTATAAAATGATGGGTTTGAATGACAGTTAATTTAGGAACGATCGGCAATGGCTGAATACGTATATACCATGTCGCGGGTGAGCAAGATTGTGCCACCTAAGCGTCAAATTCTTAAAGACATCTCTCTGAGCTTCTTCCCTGGTGCGAAAATCGGTGTTTTAGGTCTGAACGGTGCAGGTAAATCCACACTGCTACGTATCATGGCAGGTATCGACACGGATATCGACGGTGAAGCACGTCCACAACCTGGTCTAAACGTAGGCTACCTACCTCAGGAGCCAGTATTAGACGAATCAAAAACCGTGCGTGAAGTTGTTGAAGAAGCGGTTGCTGACGTTGCTGACGCACTGAAACGTTTGGATGCGGTCTATGCGGCTTACGCAGAACCAGATGCAGACTTCGACGCACTTGCAAAAGAGCAAGGCGAACTTGAAGCTCTGATCCAAGCGAAAGATGGTCACAACCTAGAAAACGCACTTGAGCGAGCAGCAAACGCACTTCGTTTACCTGAATGGGACCAAAAAATTGCGCATCTATCAGGTGGTGAACGCCGCCGTGTCGCTATTTGTCGCCTGCTACTTTCTAAGCCAGACATGCTGCTGCTTGATGAGCCTACCAACCACCTAGATGCAGAATCTGTCGCTTGGCTAGAGCGCTTCTTAGTGGATTACACAGGTACTGTAGTCGCTATCACCCACGACCGTTACTTCCTGGATAACGCCGCGGGTTGGATCTTAGAGCTTGACCGTGGTGAAGGTATCCCATGGGAAGGTAACTACACCTCATGGTTGGAGCAAAAAGACGCTCGTCTACAACAAGAAGCATCTCAAGAAAGTGCTCGTCAAAAAACCATCGAGAAAGAACTTGAGTGGGTACGTAAAAACCCTAAAGGTCGTCAAGCGAAATCAAAAGCACGTATGGCACGCTTTGAAGAACTGCAAAGCTCTGATCACCAAAAACGTAACGAAACCAATGAACTGTTTATCCCGCCAGGTGAGCGTCTAGGTGATAAAGTTATTGAAGTGAAGAACCTAACGAAGTCATTTGACGGCCGTGTTCTAATTGATGACCTATCATTCAGCATCCCTAAAGGTGCGATTGTTGGTATCATCGGTGCGAACGGCGCAGGTAAATCGACCCTATTCAAGATGTTAAGTGGTACTGAACAACCAGATTCAGGCACAATTGAAATGGGTGATACAGTAAAACTAGCATCGGTCGATCAGTTCCGTGACAGCATGGACGATTCTAAAACCGTATTCCAAGAGATTTCTGAAGGCGCTGATATCATTAAGATCAACAACTTCGAAATCCCAGCTCGCGCGTACTGTTCACGCTTTAACTTTAAAGGCAGCGACCAACAAAAAATCATTGGTGAGCTATCAGGTGGTGAGCGTAACCGTGTCCACCTTGCGAAACTGCTTAAAGCGGGCGGTAACGTGTTACTACTCGACGAACCGACCAACGACCTTGACGTGGAAACACTGCGTGCTCTAGAAGAAGCACTACTAGAGTTCCCTGGTTGTGCAATGGTTATCTCGCACGACCGTTGGTTCCTTGACCGTATCGCGACCCACATCATTGACTACCGTGACGAAGGCCAAGTTAACTTCTACGAAGGTAACTACACCGAGTACATGGACTGGTTGAAGAAAACGTTGGGCCCTGAAGCCGCAGAACCACACCGCATCAAATACAAGCGTATTGCGAAGTAATAGCAACCCGCAAAGTTTGATTGTAATTTGTACAAAGGCCGCTATCATAGCGGCCTTTGTTTTCTTTGTTATAAAAAAGAGCTCATTAGCCCGTCTCGTTCGTTAAGAACATGACATTGCACTTACGTCACTCTGTAGCGACCTCGACACTTTTCAAACAGCAATCGAACATTTTTTGTTCGCATTGATATACTATTCAATTCTGTTTGAAGACATGACGAGAAAATGCACATGGCAGAGAGACGACGCTTTTCACGCATTCTCCATCAAGCGCCAGCGAAGGTAGAACAACGTGACTTGGCAATTGAAGCTAGGATTCAAGATCTTTCCTTACATGGTTTACTCATGAAAGTGGAAGAGACTGAGGCTTTGGATCCAGCCCTTCCAGCCCATGTTACTTTTTCATTTGATCAATCTGAACAAGTGATTACGTTAAAAGCGCAAATTGTGGATGTTTCTAAGTGTGAGATTAGGTTAAAGATCATCAAGATAGACATCGAGAGCATTAGCCAACTAAAACGATTTATAGAATTGAATGTAGGCAATAACGACCTTCTGAACCGAGAGTTAGAACATCTCTCTGATTTAGGAGAAAAATAAATGAACGCCTATTTAAGTAACAATAACTATGTCTAAAAAAATCATCATGCAGATCCCGACGAAAGACGGCGATCAGCAGTTCTATTTGGGCCGCAGTTCGGTCCTAGCAGTATTTGCTTCCGTATTGGCATTACCCGCCGTCGTTGGTGGCGCGTGGTATCTCAATCAACAGCAGATACACAATAAAGACGAACTAACACAAACCATCGCCAAACTAGAAAGTGAAAAGGCCGAAATCACCGCGCTTTATGAAGAGCAGCTTGATACCAACCACTCGCTTTCTCAGTCATTGACCGATAAAAACAATCAAATTCAGCTATTAGGAAAACGGGTATTCGACGTCGAATCGGTTCTAGGTCTCGCAGACGAAGAGCTGATGATCGATGAAAACAACATGGCGTTAGAAGAGCGAATTGATGCAGCAGCTATCGATTCCGCGGTTCGAGCAACCATGTTTCGTTTGATTCCAAATGATAGCCCAGTGACATACCAACGTATTTCTTCTTCCTACGGCAGTCGAATTAATCCGATTTCAGGTAAACGACACGTTCATACAGGTATCGATCTTACCTGTAAACGAGGAGAAGAAATCCTCGCGCCTGCAGACGGAGTGGTGGAAACCGTTCGCCCGAGTAATCGTGGCTATGGAAACTATGTCACTATTCGTCACTCATTTGGCTTTATGAGCTCCTTTGCTCACTTACAACGCTTTAAAGTGAAAAGCGGCCAATTTGTCAGTAAAGGCGATGTGATTGCTCAATGTGGTAGTTCAGGTAATTCCACTGGCCCGCACCTGCATTATGAGGTGCGCTTTCTCGGGCGAGCACTCAACCCTCAATACTTGATGGAGTGGACGCCAGAAAACTTCAATTATGTATTTGAAAAAGAGAAAAAAGTGAAATGGGGCCCTTTAGTTCAATTGATTGATAATGTCGTGCGTCTGCAAGTCAATTTAACCAACTCCCCCTATCGCGACACCAGTATCAATACAGTATCAAGTGAAGATACCAGCAATACCGCGACTAACTGATTTATCTCTCGACACAAAAAAGAGCAGCGTAAGCTGCTCTTTTCGTTTCGGGCTCCACACGGATAGATAACCCGCGATTAACCGCGATGAATATTATCATTCGCCTGTTTGAGTAAGTTTTGGCTCTCATTCATAAATTGTTGTGAATAATCACCAAACCACTCACTCACCAGCTCAAAGCTTTCGACAAATTTGGCTTTATCTTTGCTATCCAAAATCGCAAGTGCTTCGCCGAAGCGTTGGTGGAATCGCTTAATCATGTCGATGTTTTCTTGCGATGAGAGAATAATGTCACCGTAGAGGTTTGGATCCTGACCAAACAGACGCCCTACCATCGCCAACTCCAGGCGGTAGATTGGTGAGCTCAACTTTAACAGTTGCTCAATGTTCGGGTTCTCTTTGCTTAGATGCATGCCGTAAGCAAATGAGGTGAAGTGACGCAGCGCTTGGATTAACGTCATGCCATGATCGTGCTCTTGCGCATCAATCTGACACAAACTCGCGCCCCAAATACCAAACTGTTGCAGCAACCATTGGTATTGATCATTTCCACGGCCATCACAGTACACAATAACCTGCTTGGCAAGGCTCGGAACATCTGGGCCAAACATTGGGTGCAAACCAACCACCGGTCCTTGGTGCACATTCAACATTGCTTGCAGTGGCTTAGATTTGATAGAAGTCAGGTCACACAGAATGCAGTCTTGTGGCAGATTACCTAGCTTTTCAATCACACCTTCTGTTAGGTGAATTGGCACAGTAACCACCACCAGGCCCGCATCTTTTAGGATGTCATCCGCACGATCCCAGTCTTTGCTGCCAAGCACTTTGACTTGATAACCAGATAGCTTGAACATACGTCCAAACAGGCCGCCTAACTGGCCATTACCACCAATAATGACCACTGAGCGTAATTCAGGGTTCAAACACTTAAAACCGGAGTCTTTTTCACTGGCATAAGACTCACGCATGGTACGACGCAGAATGTCTTCAATAAGCTGTGGAGGAATTCCCATTTTCTCAGCTTCTGCTCGGCGAGAAGCCAGCATCGCCGCTTCACGATCAGGGGCATAAATAGGCAAACCATGTTCGCTTTTAACTTCCCCAACTTTCTCTACGAGCGCCAAACGCTGGGCCAATAGCTCCAACATTTGCTTGTCGACTGCATCAATCTGATCGCGCAATGCGTTAAGTTCAACTGCCATTGATGTTCCTTAAATCCTGTATTAATTAGCCTTTAGACGATTTTCTAAGAAAGGCACGAGCTCTTCATGTGCATGACGTAATAGTGCCTCAGTTGAATCCCAATTGATACATGCGTCAGTGATAGATACACCGTATTTCATCTCTTCAAGAGCTAAGTCAGAAGATTGATTTCCTTCATTGATATGGCTTTCAATCATAAGGCCGATAATGGACTTATTACCTTCACGGATTTGGTGAATAACATCTTCTGCGACTAATGGCTGGCGACGGTAATCTTTACGTGAGTTGGCGTGACTACAATCCACCATTAATGATGCATCAAGGCCAAATTTCGCCATTTCTTGCTCACACTCAGTAACTGACACTGAGTCGTAGTTGGTTTGCTTGCCACCACGTAAGATCACATGCCCATTAGCATTACCCTGAGTGGTCAATAGCGCTACTTGTCCCTCACGGTTGATCCCCATAAAACGGTGGCTAGAAGACGCAGCTTGCATCGCATTGATTGCAGTTGCCAAACTACCATCCGTGCCATTTTTAAAACCGATTGGCATAGACAGGCCACTTGCCATTTCACGGTGAGTTTGTGACTCCGTAGTACGTGCGCCGATCGCAGCCCAACTAAAAGTATCCGCCAAGTATTGTGGGCTAATTGGGTCCAGAGCTTCAGTCGCGAGCGGGATTTCCATCTCTGCCAATTCCACTAGCAGTTCGCGTCCAACATGCAGACCATGTTCAATATCGAAGCTGCCATCGAGGTGCGGATCGTTAATCAGCCCTTTCCAGCCGACCGTGGTGCGTGGTTTTTCAAAGTAAACACGCATAACAATATACAGTTGGTCACTTAGTTGTTCAGAGAGCGCTTTAAGACGTTTTGCGTAATCCTTCGCCGCTTCCACGTCGTGGATAGAACATGGACCACATACAACCAGCAGGCGATGATCCTTTTTATGAATAATATTAGCGATAGTTTGGCGAGACTCTTGAATAAAGCGGCGCGCTTTTTCACTCAAAGGAAGCTTGGTTTTTAGCTCCTCTGGGGTAATAAGAACCTGCTCTTCGCTAATATTAATATTGCTCAACTCACTTTTCTGCATAACTCTAACCTGTACATTTATTTTTACACCCAACCAAATCCTTGGTGAGACAACTAAGCTTTAACGACAAGATAACAGGCTAAAAAAGAAAAACAAGCGTACACAATAAAAAACATTTGGTGTAAATTATTATTTACAGATAAATAAAAAGCCAAAGTATAATTAACTTTGGCTTATAATCGGTGTTTTGAATCGTTTACAAGAGGTTTAGCTGGTCAAGCGTTTCATCGCTTCACTCGCCGCTTTCCACTCTTGAGATAACTTGAGATCGCTTAGAGAAAACGACTGTTTTTTCAGTAACGCATCCGCCAGTGGCACAGTTGATACCGGCAAGTTATCCAACACCTCAATATGTGCTTCGCGCTTATTACACATCAATAGCATATCGCAACCGGCTTTCAAGGCTTGAGCCCCACGCTCGGCAGGGCTTCCCATGATTGCAGCGCCTTCCATCGTCAGATCATCGGAGAAAACCAAGCCTTTAAAACCGAGTTGCTGTCGCAAAACTTGTTTCAACCAGTATTCTGAACCACTCGCAGGCTGAGAGTCGTAGTTCGGAAAAATCACGTGAGCAGGCATCATGGCATCTAAAATACCGGCATCAATTTGCGCTTTAAAGATAGCCATGTCTTGTTCAAAAATGTCGCTGCGCTCGTCGTATGGCGTTTCTAAGTGTGAATCAGCAATCACACCACCGTGACCCGGGAAGTGCTTGCCTGTCGTTGCCATGCCAACACTCTTCATTCCTTGCATATAAGCAGTGCTATAGCGAAGAATGGTATCGGCATCTTCACCGAATGCACGGTTACCGATCGCTTTACATTGATGGCCTTGGTCAAGTACCGGGGCAAAGCTTAAATCAATGTCGTGGGCAATCAGCTCTGCTGCCATTAACCAACCGCCCATACGAGCAAGCTCTTCACCATTTTGATGTTTAGCGTACTCATCAGCAGCAGGAATTAATGAGAAACCTTCACGAAAGCGCTGCACTCGACCGCCTTCTTGATCCACACCGATCAAAATCGGGCGCTTGGCTGCCTTGCGGATTGATTGAGTAAGTGCTTGAAGCTGTTCACTATCATGATAGTTACGAGCAAATAGAATTAAGCCACCAACCGTAGGATGTTCCAGAATTTCTTTGTCTTCAGCGGTCAGTTCATAACCCGCGACGTCAACCCATAACGGTCCCATGTTTTCTCCTCAAAATCGGCTGAATATCTCGTATTCGATGAGGTTATTCGCTTCAGATTTGCTTTACAATAAGTGAATGAAGAATTGACGAGATCGGCTATGAAATTTAACGAACTGTACATTGGTGTGATGTCTGGAACGAGTATGGACGGCGTTGATACCGCTCTAGTTGAAATAAGCGATGAGCACGTTCGCCTGATTGCGCACGACGACTACCCAATGCCCGCAGCACTAAAAGACATGCTGTTATCTGTTTGTACCGGTCAAGCAACAAATTTAAAAGCCATAGGTGAACTTGACCACCAGCTCGGCCACCTATTTGCAGATGCCGTGTTACAGCTGCTCAATAAGTCTGGTTACGTCGCAGAGCAAATTCGTGCGATTGGTAATCACGGTCAAACAGTGTTCCATCAGCCTACCGGAAACTTGCCGTTTACCACTCAGTTGGGTGATGCCAACATCATCGCAGTGAAAACAGGGATTGATACGGTAGCGGATTTTCGCCGTAAAGACATGGCGCTAGGTGGTCAAGGTGCACCGCTGGTTCCCGCTTTTCATAAAAGTATCTTTGCCATGCAAGATTCCACCACCGTCGTGCTGAACATCGGTGGCATTGCCAACATATCTGTACTGCATCCCGAGCAACCAGTCATTGGCTATGACACAGGTCCGGGCAACATGTTGATGGACGCGTGGTGTGCGCTGCACACTGGGCAAAGCTTCGACAAAGATGCACAATTTGCACTGAAAGGAACGGTAAACGCTACTTTGTTGACTCAATTACTTAAAGAAGCTTACCTCGCCATACCAGCACCTAAAAGTACCGGGCGAGAACTGTTCAATATTGACTGGCTGCATCAACAACTGGCTCATTACAATTTACCAACCGAAGACGTACAGCGTACACTCTGCGAATATTCTGCGATTACCATTGCCAACGAAGTCGACAAGTTTTCTCATGGCAGCACGCCTCAACTATTGGTCTGTGGCGGTGGAGCAAGAAACCCACTTTTAATGCAGCGATTGACTAAGTTATTGCCACAATGGCACGTTGCGACAACGGCAGAAAAAGGCGTTGATGGTGACTACATGGAAGCCATGGCATTTGCTTGGCTTGCGCAGCGCTATATTCATAGCCTCCCTAGCAATTTACCGGAAGTCACAGGGGCAAGTCGTCTCGCTTCACTTGGCGTACTCTACTCAAAAAATTAATCACGAAGGCTTAAATTACTATGACAAATGACGCGCTTATTGCGGCTCTTTCTCACCTCGTCTCTGAAGGTCGAAATCCTGAAACAATGGATATCGATCTTCTTCCTTCATTCGATATTGTGCAGCGTTTAAACCAACAAGATAAACTCGTCCCAATTGCGGTCGAGAAAGTGCTACCAGAGATCGCTCAAGCCGTTGATAAGATCACGGAAGCATTTAAGATCGGAGGTCGGTTGTTTTACATCGGTGCAGGCACCAGTGGTCGGCTCGGCGTCTTGGACGCTTCAGAATGCCCACCAACTTTTGGCACGGATCCAGAGATGGTCGTTGGTATTATTGCGGGTGGAAAAGAGGCAATGTTCCGCGCGAAAGAAGGGGCAGAGGACGATCCTGCACTAGGCGAGCAAGATCTTAAAGAGAATGCGCTAACACAACGCGATGTCGTCGTTGGTATTGCGGCAAGTGGACGGACACCGTACGTGATTGGTGGCTTAGAGTATGCGAACGAACTTGGTGCCACCACTGTAGCGCTATCTTGTAACCCTGACTCTCCGATTGCAGATATTGCCGATATTGCGATCAGCCCCGTTGTTGGACCTGAAGCGTTAACGGGATCCACTCGCTTAAAATCAGGGACGGCGCAAAAGCTCGTCCTGAACATGCTAACTACTGCAAGCATGATTCGCCTAGGCAAAAGTTATCAGAACTTAATGGTAGATGTGAAAGCGACGAATGCAAAGCTAGTTGCAAGAGCGGCTCGTATTGTTATGCAAGCAACAGATTGTACTAACCAAGAGGCTAAAACTGCGCTCAAAGAAACGGACTACGACGCCAAGTTAGCGATTTTGATGATTTTAACCGGGCTGGATAAAGAAAGCGCGACTGAACAACTGAAAGCCAAACAAGGATATTTAAGAAAAGTCGTGATCGATCAAGCGAATCAATCTTAATCAATAAAGCGCCTCACTTATTTAAAAGTCAGGCGCCTTTTATGGCTTAATTTAGTAGTTCAATCGTTCAATGTGAGTAATACCGACTTTACCTTCAAGGTCGCTGAACATATGAACCATTGCTGGGTATGGTTGTGCTCCAGGGTAGACAACTTCTGCATTACAGAAAAACGCATAGTTTTGTCCGGCTACGACTTGAGTAGCCACAACCAAAGGGGAGTATTTGACACCGACAAACCCCTCGATACCTTTAGCAAATACTTCTTTATCCTCTGCTTTGAGTTCATTAAATGGACTCCAGCCACCAGCCATTTGCGTTGACATAATGTGATTCCTTTTTTCTGTGCTCACTATCAAGCAATATGAACATAGTTTAATAACAAGGATTTTGCCACAATTATGTTATGCGGACGGTATCACAACGGCTTTATTGACTATTAATTTGAGTACTCATTCCAGCCACGCTGCCATTCCATACGGAATTTTTGTGCTTGCTCAGTACCTTCACAAACTCCTTCATAATACTGACCAGATAACCCCATTTGATACGCAAAAGCAGGGTTACAGTATTCACGTAGACCCTCTAAATAACCTTGGTCGTAGTCACTTTGCTTAACGCTACCCAACTCACGCAGCTCGCTCATCGTGCGTGATGTGTGTCCGGCTACACCATCTTGATATCCGATCTGATGCCAATCTCCTGACTTGGCAAGATCTTCCGTCGTTGCAGCGCATCCTGCAAGTAAAGCCAGCGCCAAACCTAACGTTGCCTTTTTCATGGTTCTTCCTTAAGCAATTGTTTTCAAAAATAAGCTTACCACTAATTATTGGCGTTTGCCGCTTAGCTTGCAGATTAAACCACTGACGCCTCAAATCAGCCGCTCACTACTGCAATCAACCATTCGCCATTTTTAAAAACCGCTCAAGCAGTATATCGACCACTCAGTGCTCTATTCGACCACTCATCTACTAACCGAATGCATTTAACACAAGTGACGCATAACATGCATCCTGAGATTAAAAAATTACCCTACCCAACTAAGACCAAGGACAATTGCTATGATGTGGTTTCTAACCTGTGTCGCAGCCCTAATCGGCGGATACTTCATCTACGGCGCTTTCGTCGAGAAGATTTTCGGCATCAATGAAAAACGCCAAACGCCTGCTCACACCAAATCGGACGGTGTTGACTTCGTTCCAATGTCAACAAAGAAAGTTTATCTAGTTCAGCTACTTAACATCGCTGGTGTTGGTCCAATTTTCGGCCCAATCATGGGTGCACTATACGGTCCAGCGGCAATGCTTTGGATTGTTGTCGGTTGTATTTTTGCTGGCGCAGTACACGATTACTTCTCAGGCATGCTTTCAGTGCGTAACGGCGGCGCATCTGTACCTACTATCACAGGTCGCTACCTAGGTAATGGCGCAAAACACTTTATGAATATTTTTGCCATTGTCCTACTGCTTCTTGTTGGCGTAGTGTTCGTTTCTGCTCCTGCAGGCATGATTACTAACCTCATCAATGATCAAACAAGCTTGAGCGTAAGCATGACGACTATGGTTATTGCTATCTTCGCTTACTACATCATTGCGACGATTGTTCCTGTCGATAAAATCATTGGCCGCTTCTACCCACTGTTTGGCGCTCTACTCATCTTTATGTCTGTTGGTCTAATGACAGCCGTTGCGTTTTCTAGCGAACACACAGTAATGGGTGACTTCCAAGTTTCAGACATGTTCTCGAACCTTAACCCAAATGATATGCCACTATGGCCAGCACTGTTCATCACTATCGCATGTGGCGCGATCTCTGGCTTCCACGCGACTCAGTCTCCACTGATGGCGCGTTGTATGGAAAACGAGAAA
The DNA here is from genome assembly GCF_012275705.1 of Vibrio chemaguriensis. Lineage (NCBI taxonomy): Bacteria > Pseudomonadati > Pseudomonadota > Gammaproteobacteria > Vibrionales > Vibrionaceae > Vibrio > Vibrio chemaguriensis. The sequence goes on along the minus strand of NZ_SHOE01000008.1, from coordinate 170,589 downwards.
AACGGTCGTTTCGTCTTCTACGGAGCAATGATTGGTGAAGGTGTTATCGCGCTAATCTGGTGTGCTATCGCTCTGTCTTTCTTCGGCTCTCTAGACGCACTATCAGAAGCTGTGAAAAACGGTGGTCCTGGTAACGTGGTATACAGCGCATCATTTGGTCTGCTTGGTGTGTTCGGTGGTATCCTTGCGTTCTTAGGTGTGGTAATCCTACCAATTACGTCTGGCGATACAGCGTTCCGTTCAAGCCGTCTGATCCTTGCTGAATACTTCAACATGGAACAAAAGACGCTACGTAACCGCCTACTGATGGCACTTCCACTGTTCGTTATCGGCGGTATCTTAACTCAAGTAGACTTCGGCATTATCTGGCGCTACTTCGGTTTTGCTAACCAAACAACAGCAGTAATGATGCTTTGGACTGCGTCCGCTTACCTACTACGTCACAACAAACTGCACTGGATTACCACGATCCCTGCTATCTTCATGACCACGGTATGTGTCACGTTCATCTTAAACAACAGCTCGCTAGGTTTTGGCCTGCCAATGCAACTATCAACTATCGTCGGTATTGTGTTTGCCCTAGCAGTGACTGGTTACGTTATCAAAACCTCTAAGGGTAAAGGTGAAACTGAACTGGCTGACGAAGAGAAACCACAAGCCGTATCAGAAACAGCGTAATACTCGTCGCATCCGAGTGACTAAGATAAGAGCCTGCCAATTGCAGGCTCTTTTTGTTTTATACCCAAGTCACTTTAAGATTCAGAACTCGGAGCGCAGCGCAATGTATTAAGCTGTCTTTATTTATCTGAGCCAAGCATCTTGAAGTGACTTAGGTATACAATAACAACATTGATTCTAGGTTAGGTTCACTATGGAACTGGTCGTTTCCCTTTTACAACAGATGTGTGTTTACTTAGTTTTGGCTTACATGCTAAGTAAAACGCCAATCATCTTACCTTTGCTGAGTATTTCTTCGCGCTTAAGCCACCGCCTAATTTGTTACGTACTTTTCTCTGGCTTTTGTATTCTCGGCACCTATTTCGGTCTGCATATCAACGACGCTATTGCCAATACTCGAGCGATCGGCGCGGTCATGGGCGGGCTGTTTGGTGGACCTGTTGTAGGTTTCGCCGTCGGATTTACTGGTGGCATCCATCGATACTCTCTTGGTGGCTTTACTGACCTCGCCTGCGCAATTTCAACCACCGCCGAGGGTGTAATTGGTGGCTTGCTCCACGTTTATCTTATCAAGCGAAATAAAGGCGCATTGCTGTTTAATCCAAGCGTTGTATTCAGCGTCACGTTTGTTGCAGAAGTGGTGCAAATGATTTTGCTGCTCGCCGTCGCGAAACCTTTTGATCAAGCCTATGAACTGGTGTCCGCCATTGCAGCACCTATGATCATCGCAAACTCATTTGGTGCGGCGTTGTTCATGAGTATCCTGCAAGACAGAAAAGCGATCTTTGAAAAGTTTTCTGCGACGTTTTCGCGTCGAGCACTCACCATTGCTGATCGCTCAGTGGGAATTCTAAGCAACGGCTTCAACACCGAAAACGCAGAGAAAATCGCGCGTATTATTTATGAAGAAACAAAAGTGGGCGCTGTCGCGATTACCGACCAAGAAAAAATCTTAGCGTTTGTGGGCATTGGCGATGATCACCATAAACCGAACACGCCGATTTCATCGCAAAGCACATTAGACTCCATGGAGAAAAACGACATCATTTATCTTGATGGCGCAGAACGTCCATACCAATGTTCCATCGCAAAAGACTGCAAACTTGGCTCCGCGCTGATCATCCCACTACGTGCGGGAAAAGAGGTCATTGGTACCATAAAGCTGTATGAACCGAAGCTTAAATTGTTCTCCACGGCCAACATGTCAATGGCGGAAGGGATAGCTCAGCTTCTCTCTAGCCAAATCCTGTATGGCGATTACCAACAACAACAAGCCTTACTCGCTCAAGCAGAAATCAAACTGCTTCACGCTCAGGTGAATCCACACTTTTTGTTTAATGCACTCAATACTATTAGTGCGATTACTCGTCGTGATCCTGACAAAGCGCGCGAGCTAATCCAAAATTTATCGCACTTCTTCCGCAGCAATTTAAAGCAGAACATTAATACCGTGACGCTAAAGGAAGAGCTTGCACATGTGAACTCGTACTTGAGCATCGAAAAAGCTCGTTTTACGGACCGCTTAGAGGTTGAAATCGATATTCAACCTGAATTGCTGGACATCAAATTGCCAAGCTTTACACTCCAGCCTTTGGTTGAGAATGCCATTAAACACGGCATTTCAAACATGCTTGAAGGTGGTAAAGTTCATATATACAGCGAAGCACACCCACAAGGTCATTTGATTACCGTCGAAGACAATGCAGGCAGTTTTGAACCGCCAAAAGAAAACCACTCCGGGCTAGGTTTAGAAATTGTCGACAAACGTCTCACTAATCAATTTGGGCGTGATGCATCGCTAAAAATTACGTGCGAGCCACATCAATTTACTAAAATGAGCTTTATCATTCCCCCAAAATCATAAAAGCACTCTGAAGCAATAAAGGTAATGTTGGATGTTAACCGCACTCGTCATTGATGATGAACAGTTTGCTCGTGAAGAGCTGACAGAGTTATTGGATGAAACAGGCCAAGTTGAAGTGGTGGGCAATGCCTCAAACGCGATCCTTGGTCTAAAAAAAATCAATGAGCTCAAACCTGATGTGGTGTTTCTCGATATCCAAATGCCTCAAGTTACTGGGATTGAACTACTTGGAATGCTTGATCCAGAAACCATGCCTTATGTGGTTTTTGTCACGGCTTACGACCAGTATGCAATTCAAGCATTTGAAGACAATGCCTTTGATTACTTGCTCAAACCTGTCGACCCATGCCGTTTAACCAAAACGGTCAAACGGCTAAATAAAGTCATTAGTCAATCCGCCCTAACTCAACAGCTGTCTGCTATTACGCCCGATACTTTAGATCAGATTCCATGCATCGGGCACAACCGTATCGTTATCATGGCCACCGACACGGTAGAATGTGCATACAGTGACATCAGCGGCGTGCATGTACGCTCCACCAGCCAAGCCGCGAGCACTCAACTGACATTAAAAACGCTAGAAGAGAAAACCCCACTGGTACGCTGTCATCGCCAATACTTAGTCAGCATTAAGGCCATCAGCGAAATCAAATTACTCGAAAACGGATTAGCAGAAATCATCACCAAAACTGGCTTTGAGATACCAGTAAGCCGCCGCTACCTTAAAGTGCTCAAAGAGATGCTGGGCATTAGCCACTAACACAAAAAGTTCACACATCACCGCTGAGTTTCCGCTAGCGTATAAATAAGACGCTCCGAAAAGACGAGGCGATGATGTATAAAGTTTTGTTCATATGTAAGCACAATGCTGGACGAAGTGTGCTCGCTGAGTCGATCGCAACCCATATCCTGCCAGCAGATTTTAGTGTCGCCAGCGGTGGGTCTCATCCCACAGGCACAGTTCACCCGGTGGTGCAAAAATATTTAGATGACCACCAACTTCCCATTCCACATATCCACACCCACTCATGGGAAGAGCGAACTCAGTTTCTTCCTGACATCGTGATTATTCTCTGTGACTCTTTACATCAAGAGGCAGCTCCTCAATGGCTTGCGGGGGGCGTTCGAGTAAACTGGCAAGTCGATGCCTTTCCGACTGAAGGTTCTGATGAAGAGGTGTACGCACATTGCGAAAGGGTTGCTCAGTCGCTTGAGCGAAGAATCACGAAGATGTCCGATATGATTATCGATGGTTTAGGGAAAGACCAAATTCGTGATTACCTAAATGAACTGAGAGAGATGTAAAAAAGGCGACCCACTGGTCGCCTTTTGAATATTCGATAAATGGAGATTAATCCACTTGCTTGATTTGCAGTTCTTTGGGTACTTCAAAGAACATATTCTCTTCACGACCAAGCACTTCATCGACCGCTTCGGCACCGACGAGTTCTTTGATTCGCTCTAGAATCTGATTAACGAGCTCTTCCGGAGCAGATGCCCCCGCAGTCACGCCGACCTTTGTTTTGCCTTCGAACCACTCAGGTTTGATATCTTCCGGACAGTCGGTTAAGTAGCCAGGTGTCCCTAGCTTTTCAGCTAGCTCTTTAAGACGTGTAGAGTTTGATGAGTTTCTAGAACCCACCACAACCATCACATCTACGTCACTCGCTAATTCACGTACGGCATCTTGGCGGTTTTGTGTCGCGTAACAGATATCGTCTTTACGTGGTCCTTGGATATCTGGGAAGACGCGGCGTAGCTCTTCGATAACATCGGCAGTTTCATCTACAGAAAGTGTCGTTTGGCTTACGTAATGAAGATCTGATGGATCTTTCACAATCGACTTCAGTTTCTCAACGTCGGCAGGGGTTTCAACCAAGTACATACCACCCGTTTCACTCGCGTACTGCCCCATTGTGCCTTCCACTTCAGGGTGACCTGCGTGACCAATCAGAACCACTTCCATATTGCGGCGGCTTGCTCGCGCTACTTCCATATGCACTTTGGTTACCAAAGGACACGTTGCGTCAAATACCGTCAAATCTCGCTGCTTAGCTTCCTGACGAACCGCCTGCGATACACCATGAGCAGAAAAAATCACAATGTTGTTGTCTGGCACTTCATGCAGCTCTTCAACGAAGACAGCGCCACGTTGCTTTAGCCCTTCAACCACAAAACGGTTATGCACCACCTCATGACGAACATAAATCGGTGGCTGATACATCTCTAGCGCACGCTCTACGATGCTAATCGCACGGTCTACACCAGCACAAAAGCCGCGTGGGTTAGCTAATAGGATTTTCATTTCATTGCTCATGGAAATTATCTTTATTGGGTTCGCTATTCTACTGACAAAATTTCAACTTCGAAAGTCACGTCTTGTCCCGCTAGAGGGTGGTTGAAGTCCACAGTGACTGAATCGCCAGCAATCTCTGTAATAATGCCCGGGATTTCCATGCCATCAGGACCACTGAACGCCATGATTGTACCCACTTCTACTTCTGCATCACCTACAAACTTAGTGCGATCCATATGGTGTACATGGTCTGGGTTTGGCATGCCAAACGCGTCTTCTGCTTTTAGCTCAATCGCTTTTTGTGCGCCTGTTTCTAAGCCTATTAAGCACTGCTCAAAGTTTTCACTCAAGCTGCCATCACCCATAACAAATTTCGCTGGTTTACCCATGTTATGAGTACTATCCGCAACCGATCCGTCTTTCATTTTAATCGTAAAGTGGAGGGTTACTACAGATTCATTGGTTATTGTTGTCACGTTACTGCTTCCTTGTTCTTGGGTTATTACGCTGTCAGCTTGGTCTTTTTATACATTGATATGCTGATTGGCGCTCCAACATAATAAAAAGCGTCGCCCGAATCAACGGGCGACGCTTAGGGTTATTCAACTTTTCGCAATATACACTGCCACTACTTAGGCTTTCGCCTCGTCTTTCTTTCGAAAGCCGTCAAGAATAATCATCGCGGCACCAATACAGATCGTCATGTCTGCAAGGTTGAACGCTGGCCAGTGATAATTACCCCAGAAAAAGTCCAAATAATCTACGACAAACCCATGTATTACTCGGTCGAATACGTTGCCTACTGCGCCACCAATAATCATGGCATAAGCAATATTATTCCATTTCTCTTTCGCTGGTAGTTTGCTCATCCAGTAAGTCAAAAGACCTGTAACGATAAAAGCAATACCTGTAAATAACCAACGTTGCCAGCCCGCTTGATCACTCAAAAAGCTAAAAGCAGCACCATAGTTATGCACGTACAAAAGATTAAAGAATGGCAAAATTTCTATGCGGTTTGCCCAGCCATATCCCATGTTGTTCATTACAACATACTTAATGCCAATATCAGCTAAAAAGATAACCACCGCTAACCATAACCAGCGAATACCAGATTGCTTTAAAGACAGTGCTTTTTCACTCATTACTTTACCTACAAACAGCCCCAGTAAATACTGGGGCTGTTAATTTTAAAAAAAGTTCAGTCGTTCTAGGCAATTACGCGAATTTACGTACTTCACCTTCGCCTTCTACGTTAGACACACAACGACCACAGATTTTCTCGTGACCTTCAATTGTGCCTACGTCTGGCGTGTGGTGCCAACAACGATCACACTTCTCGCCTTCAGCTGCTGCTACTTCAACAAACAAGCCTTCGATATCCGTGGCTTGTGCTGCATCAGTCTTCTCACCTAGAGGCTTAACTTTCGCCGCAGAGGTTAGTAGAACAAAGCGCAGTTCATCTTCAAGTTTGTTGATCTTCGCCGCTAAAGCGTCATCAGCAAATAGAGTCACTTCAGCTTGTAGTGCACCACCGATGGTTTTCTCTTTACGCGCATCTTCTAGAAGTTTGTTTACTGCACCACGAACCGCTTGGATCTCAGCCCAGAATTCATTGTTCAGCTCTTCACCTTCAGCAAGGCCGAATAAACCGTCGAACCACTCACCAGTGAATACGAACTTGTCGCGCTCGCCTGGCATTTCGTTCCAGATTTCATCGGCAGTGAACGACATGATAGGCGCCATCCAACGAACTAGCGCTTCTACGATGTAGTAAAGTGCAGTCTGACAGCTACGTTGAGCGTTGCCGCCACGTTTTGCTGTGTACTGACGGTCTTTAATTACGTCTAGGTAGAAAGAGCCCATTTCGATCGAACAGAATTGCATTAGACGCTGAGTCACACCGTGTGTGTTGTACTCTTCGTATGCTTTAACAATCTCTTCTTGTGCTGCTAGCGCACGACCAACTGCCCAGCGATCTAGCGCAACCATCTCTTCAACAGGAACGATGTCTGTTTCAGGGTTGAAGCCGCTTAGGTTAGCAAGGAAGAAACGCGCTGTGTTACGGATACGACGGTAAGCATCTGCGCTACGTTTTAGGATTTCATCCGAAACCGCAACTTCACCAGTGTAGTCTGTTGAAGCAACCCATAGACGAAGAATGTCAGCACCTAGCTTGTTAGTTACGTCTTTTGGCGCAACCACGTTACCGATAGATTTAGACATCTTACGACCCTGACCATCAACCACGAAACCGTGTGTCAGTACTTGTTTGTAAGGCGCTTCGTCTTTCATCGCGATAGATGAAATTAGAGAAGACTGGAACCAACCACGGTGTTGGTCAGAACCTTCTAGGTATAGGTCTGCACTGTTGCCGTTGTACTCTTCACGAGCATCAACAACGGAGAAGTGAGTGACACCTGAATCGAACCATACGTCTAGCGTATCGAGTACTTTTTCGTATTGGTCAGCGTCAGCACCTAGTAGTTCAGCTGCATCGACATCCCACCATGCTTGGATGCCTTTCTCTTCAACCAGCTTAGCGACTTTCTCGATCAGCTCTAGCGTGTTTGGATGAAGTTCTGCTGTTTCTTTATGAACAAACAGAGCAATTGGCACACCCCAAGTACGTTGACGAGAGATACACCACTCAGGGCGACCTTCGATCATACCTTCGATGCGGCTTTGACCCCACTCAGGCATCCACTCTACGTTCTTGATTGACTCTAATGCTTTAGCACGTAGGCCAGCTTGGTCCATAGAAACGAACCATTGAGGTGTAGCACGGAAGATGATTGGAGTCTTATGACGCCAACAGTGTGGGTAGCTGTGCTCGTAAGCGTGGTGGTGTAGTAGTGCACCTTTTTCTTTTAGTACTTCTACTACTGCATCGTTCGCTTTAAATACGTGCTGACCAGCAAATAGCTCTGTATCTGGTAGGTAAACACCGTTTGAGCCAACTGGGTTTGCTACTTCTAGGTTGTACTTGTTACCAACCGCGAAGTCTTCTTGACCGTGACCAGGAGCAGTGTGAACAACACCAGTACCTGAATCAGTCGTAACGTGATCACCTAGGATCGCCGGTACAGTGAAATCGTAGAATGGGTGTTGGAATTGAGAAAGCTCTAGATCCGCACCTTTAGCAAAGCCAAGATTGTGGAAGTGCTCGATACCCGCACGGTCCATTACGTCTTTCGCTAACTCAGCAGCAACGATGATACGTTCAGGTTGCTCACCTTCAACTTGGATAAGTACATACTCAAGGTCATCACGTAGACACACAGCACGGTTCGCAGGAAGCGTCCAAGGTGTTGTCGTCCAGATGACAATAGAGATATCGCCTTTACCTTCATGGCCTTCAGTCAGCTCAAACTTAGACAGAAGCGCAGCTTCGTCAGCCGCTTTAAAACGAACGTCGATAGATGGCGATACTTTATCTTTGTATTCTACTTCCGCTTCAGCAAGAGCAGAACCACAGTCTGTACACCAGTGAACAGGTTTGAAACCTTTTAGCAGGTGACCTTTGCTTGCGATCTTACCAAGTGCACGGATGATGTTCGCTTCAGTTGCAAAGTCCATAGTGCGGTATGGCTTGTCCCACTCACCCATGATGCCAAGACGCTTGAAGCTCTCTTTTTGACCTTCAACTTGACCTGCAGCGTACTCGCGACATTTCTCGCGGAACTCAGCTGCCGTCACTTTTTGGCCTGGCTTGCCTACTTTCTTCTCTACCATCAATTCGATAGGTAGACCGTGGCAGTCCCAGCCTGGGATGTAAGGTGCGTCAAAACCTGAAAGTGTTTTGGATTTAATAATAATGTCTTTAAGAATCTTGTTTAGTGCGTGACCAATATGAATGTCACCATTTGCGTAAGGAGGGCCATCGTGCAATACGAATGACTTTTTGCCTTTCTTAGCTTTACGGATTTCACCGTAAAGATCTTCTTTGTACCAACGCTTAAGCATTTCTGGCTCACGATTGGCCAGATTGCCGCGCATTGGAAACCCTGTTTCAGGTAAGTTCAGGGTATCTTTATACTCACTCATCGATTCTTAATTCCGTTATATTGGGCGAAAATTAGACATTATGTTGAACGGTGGAATAAACCGCTCAACGCTTAAGCTGACGCAGCCACACCCTTGCTGCTTCAGCATCCAATTCGATTTGTTGTTTAAGTGCTTCAAACGACTCAAACTTTTGCTCATCTCGAAGCTTATGCAAAAGTTCCACTTCTAGTTGCTTGCCATATAAATTGGCATGAAAGTCGAATAAGTGTACTTCTAACTGCTGGCGAACGCCATTGACAGTCGGTCTTTGACCAATATTAGCAACACCACCAACTGGCTTATTTCCTAAGCCAAGCGCTTGAACAACATAGACTCCGGAAACCGGAGAAACACAGCGTTTCAAAGGAATATTCGCAGTAGGAAAACCTATCGTTCTGCCCAGCTTTCTTCCGTGAGAAACACGACCGCTGATGCTGTAGTTTCTTCCCAGCATCTGTTGCGCGGAATGCAAATCGTCACGCGCCAGCGCTTGACGGATAGCCGTACTGCTGACACGTAATTGTTGTAAACAAAAGCTCTGGGTACTCACGACATCAAAACCGTACTTTTCCCCTGCTTCCTGCAGCATGGCAAAGTTGCCAGTTCGGCCTTTGCCAAAGCAGAAATCATCACCAACGACAAGAAACTTAACACCCAAACGCTCGACCAACAAGTCACGGATAAATTCTTCCGCGGTTAAACTTGCAAAATGACGATTGAAATTGACGCAGAGCAAGCGATCAATATCGAGCTTACTCAATTGCACGAACTTATCGCGTAATCGCGTCAACCGTGCAGGTGCCTTGTCTTTGGCAAACAGCTCCATCGGCTGAGGTTCAAAGGTCATCACAACAGAAGGCAATGATAGCCTGTCCGCTTGCTCAGACACTTGCTGCAATACTTGTTGATGGCCTTTATGGACACCATCGAAATTGCCAATAGTCAGCACGCAACCATGATGTCGCGGGGTGATATTGTGAATGCCTCTAATCAGTTCCATTGGATACTGCTTTCTGCCTCTGTTTTTACTTTACACTGTGTGAAACTGACGGATTATATACTAATCACCCTTAGTCTGTCCCAGCTTTTAGGTCTTTTAAGCGTGCACCAGTTAAAAATAGAACCACTAGGTAAACCACGGCTCCTAGAGCGATCAACATTCCTAGTACACCGCTGCGGTGAGCAAAGCTCCAATCGAGCCACACTGACATGTCTTCCAATTGCCATAAGATCGCAGCCACCATCGCCGCACCTGCAATAACCAAACGTATAATAAAGAAGACGGTTCGTTTGGTGATTTGGTATACCCCTGCGATATGTAGACCACGATACAGCAATGCCATATTCACAAACGCCGAAAGTGCCGTCGCGATAGCCAAACCAACGTAACCATAAAAGTACGCAAAAATTGCGTTAAATACCATGTTGGTCACCATCGCAATGATGCCGTACTTTACTGGCGTTTTAGTATCTTGACGCGAGTAATAACCTGGCGCGAGCACCTTAATCAGCATGAAGTTCAACAAACCTGAAGCGTAGGCAAAAAGCGACAATGATGCTTGATGTACGTCTTGAGGAGAAAATTCACCTCTCATAAACAGAACCATCAGCATAGGTTTTGCCAGTACCATCAGACCAAGCATTGCAGGAAGGCCAAGCAAGATCACCATGCGCACCCCCCAATCCATGGTTTGCGCGAAGCCTTCACTTTGTGCGTCAACGTGTTTACGTGAAAGCGCGGGTAAAATCACAGTCGCAATCGCAATACCAAACAGACCTAAAGGAAATTCCAATAAGCGGTCTGAGTAATATAGCCAGCTGATCGAACCGGTTTGCAAAAAACTGGCGATGAACGTATCAAACAACAGGTTAATCTGACTGACCGATACACCAAATAAAGCGGGGATCATCAAAGTACGGATTTTCACTACACCCGGATCGCGCCAGCCCCATTTTGGCTTAACCATGACGCCTGCTTTAATAAGGAAGGGAATTTGGAATAAGAACTGGACCAAACCACCTAAGAAAACACCAATGGAAAGCCCTATTTCTGGCATTTCCATTTGCGGCGAGATAAACCACGCCGCCAAAATAATCATCACATTGAGGAAAACAGGGGTAAAGGAGGAGACAGCAAATTTACCTAATGTATTGAGGATAGCGCCCGATAGAGCGACAAAGGTAATGAACCATAAATAGGGAAAGGTGATTTTGAGCATCACGCTAGCAAGCTCAAACTTTGCTGCAGCCGGGCCACCATGCATCCAGTCAAGGAACCAACCAAAACCAAACACTGCAGTGACCACGCCGGAGCCTAGGACACCTAAAATGGTAACAATAGAGACTATCACCCCTAACGTACCCGCCGCTCTAGCAATCAGTTCCCGAGTTTTATCCATGTCGCCTTGAGCATGGCTTTCCGTTAAAACAGGTACAAACGCTTGGGAAAAAGCCCCTTCAGCAAACAAACGTCGTAAAAAATTAGGAATTTTATTGGCGAAGAAAAAGACGTCTGCGCTTGCTCCTGCCCCCATTAAATTTGCCACTACAACATCACGAACTAGGCCAAGAACGCGGGAAATAAATGTCATAGCACTGACGATCATGCCAGACTTGAGTAGTCGTTTACTCACTGTAACCTCGGAATATCACCATAAGACAGCTAACCCTATACTGTTTCTCTGACAGGTGCTGTAAATAGACGTCAAAAATCTATCCGCGGGTTGTAAGGAATAAGTGTGCCTTTCGCGGATAATTATTAGCATTGGTATAAAAATGCTGTTAGAATCCCCGCCATCTTAACCGCGATAACCTCTCTTACCAAAATTTGTTTTGGCTTAGATCGGTTTTTGCACAAATCATTTGACATTTAAGCGCAAATGAGGGATATTCCTCGCCCTTAAATTGTCACAGAACTAAGTTTTTGGGAGTTAGACCCTTGGCAAATAGTAAATCTGCTAAGAAGCGCGCTATCCAAGCTGAGAAACGTCGTCAGCACAATGCTAGCCGTCGCTCAATGATGCGTACTTACATGAAGAAAACTGTTGCTGCTATCGAAGCAGGCGACAAAGAAGCTGCAACTGCTGCATTCGCTGTAGTTACACCTATCCTAGACCGCATGGCAACTAAAGGCCTTATTCACAAGAATAAAGCAGCTCGCCATAAGTCTCGTTTCGCTGCACAAATCAAAGCTCTTTAATAGAGTCCTGATTTTACAGTGAAGAAAAAACCGACCTTGTGTCGGTTTTTTTATATCTACAAAATTTTCTTAATAAAAAAGCTGGCAATGCCAGCTTTTCTTTTTTCTGCACGCCTATTCAAAGGCATCAGCTTATTTACCTTATAAAGCTCAAACTGGAAAGCACCAATAAAACACTTGAGAACAAAGCAAATTGGTCGATGCGCAGCAACTCTACCATCAAAAGTTTAACGCCACTCTCAAATATTCCAACGAGTTAGATTCACAGCCTAAAATGAACGATATATTAGGTATATGTAATTAACGCTAAGCGCTTTCAGCACAATAAAGACTATGCAGTGTTTTTATTAACGCTTTCACTTCATCACTCTTCAATGTGTAGTACACGGTTTGTGCTTCTTTCCTTGTCGTGACTAGCTCATCACGACGAAGCCAAGCAAGATGCTGAGATAATGCCGACTGGCTTAGCTCTAGCTTTGCACACAGCTCTCCCACGGACAGCTCTTGGTTATGCAGCATACAAAGGATTTGTAGGCGTCTCTCGTTTGCCATCGCTTTGAGCAACACGACGGCTTTTGCGGAGTTCTGCTCCATTTCTTGTAGATTCATGTGTTGGACCTCTAGCTACAACTTACTTATTCCAACCCTGGCCAGCTTGTTGTGTTGCACTGATTTATATATCTAAGAAAATCAAGATACACTTCCAGAGTCTTCATTATTAGAACCTCTAATTTAGTTGTTAGTGATACACCAATATTATCCACCAAAGTGGAGAATTGATGCGCCATCAATAATTAATAGTTTTGCTCACTAAAACAAGTATCTTGAGTTACTTAGGTATTATTTAGAATTATATTTTTATTGATAGTAATCTATTTATTTGCGCAACGATACGGGTTTACTCAAACATTTGACTGAAATCAGCATCACAAACATTTTTTACCGCTGGGTGTTGGATCATTCGTTCCGCAAAAATCACGTAGTACTCTTCTTTTAACCCATCGACATGACCAATTAGCTGTAGATTTCGGTCGTCCTCAATCTCCGACATGTATACGGTCGGCGCTAAGAAAATCACATCATCGTGATACCGTGCGAAAGCCTTCATCAACGCAACATCATCAAATTCTCCCAACACATTAGGCTGAAGACCTTGACGATCAAACCACTGAATAACCTTACGCCCCATTGCTGTTCGGCTTGCAGGAATCAAAAGCTTTTTCTGTTCCAGAATCTCAGGGAAACGCACATTTTCAATTTCAGAAGAGGCGAAAAAGCTCATGCTGCTCTCACCTAGCTTTTTGCTATAAAGGCCAGGGCTTTGAGTTGAGTCAACGGGACAATCCGAGAGGATCATATCCAGCTTGTGCTGAGACAGTCGTTCAAGTAGCAATTCGTGGGTTGACTCATAACAGCGTAAATGAATACTGTTATCTTCCGGGACAGTCGTCATTAGTACTTTACTGACCAAGCGCTTAGATAACGCATCGGCTACGCCAACTTCAAACAGAATGTTCGAGTGCTGACTGTAATTGACGATATCTAACATCTCATAACTCAAACCAAACATTCGGTCGGCGTACTTAAAAACAAGTTGCCCTAACTCAGTTGGCTCAACTGTACGACCATTTCGTTTGGTTAACTTTCCTTTCATGCGTTCTTCAAGCGCTTTAATCTGCCCTGTCACTGTTTGCGGTGTCAGGAAAAGCGCATCGGCCGCTTTAGTTACAGAGCCCTGTTTGCACACCATCCAGAAATAATATAGATGGTTGTAGTTTAGATGTGACATGATCAAGTCCCGAAAAGAAAGTGATGCTTTTTATACCAAATGTGACAGAGACAAACAATAAACTCGACAAAACCATACAGTACATTACAAAAACATAAGTTTTACCGAATATATAAAATTAACACTGTCATAAAAGTTGAACTGAGGCGCATTTTCTTTCTAAAGAAAACGCAAAAACCACACAAAACAAAAGTTAATTTTACTCATTAAATTCAAAGAGTTAAAAACCTTCATTTTTCCCTACTCACACCACTATCAAAAAGAACAATAAAAATTACTCACAGCAAGAAATCTGTAATATTACTGAAATATTTGTTCTCTAACATCGCCCGCAGTTTCAACTACAGACCGAAAAATGAACTGAAAGGTCAACGGAGAAAATTATGATGAACCAAGCTACTTCAACAGTGGCGCCAATTTCGAGCACTGCTCGTTGGTTACGCTGGGCTAACTTGGCATTCATGTTGTATCTGCTTCTTCTAGCAGTATCTATGGTTGGTAGTGGCTTCAAATGGGCAACTGGCGATCAAGCTAAGGTGCTATTTGAGTTTGCCGCTCACCCTGTTGCAGGTCTAATGATCGGCTTGGTGGCAACAGCCTTAATTCAGTCCTCAAGTACTGTAACGTCTATTATTGTAGGTTTAGTTGCAGGTGGCTTACCAGTAGAAACCGCGATTCCAATGGTGATGGGTGCCAATATTGGTACCACAGTGACCAATACGCTTGTTTCTCTTGGTCACGTACGTTGTAAAGAAGAGTTCAAACGTGCATTTGCAAGCGCAACTATTCACGACTTCTTCAACTTACTTGCTGTTGCTATTTTCCTTCCGTTGGAAATGATGTTCGGCATTTTAGAGAAAGTTTCTCATTGGCTTGTTTCTCCACTACTTGCTACTGGCGATATGAGCATTAAAGGCTTCAACTTCATTAAGCCAATAACAAAACCAGTTGTGGGTGCAATCAAAGAGCCACTTTCAACATTCGGTGATACAGTTGGTGGCATCATGCTTATCGTTTTGGGTATTGCGACAATCTTCGTTGCAATTACGGTAATGGGTAAGCTAATGAAGAGCCTAATGGTTGGCCGCGCACGTGAAATTTTGAAAAACGCGATTGGTCGTGGCCCTATTCACGGTATTGTATCGGGTTCAATCGTGACTGTGTTGGTACAATCTTCATCAACAACAACTAGCTTGATGGTTCCACTTGTGGGTACAGGCGTTCTTAAAGTTCGTGATATTTACCCATTCACGCTAGGTGCAAACATTGGTACTTGTATTACGGCGCTACTAGCAGCAACAGCCGTATCGGGTGAGTTTGCGGTATTCGCGCTTCAAATCGCTCTGGTACACCTAGTATTTAATATCATGGCAACGCTGTTTATCTTTGGTATTCCGTTCCTACGTGAAATTCCAGTGAAAGGCGCTGAGATGATTTCTGAAATGGCTATCAAGAACAAAGCTGTTGTCGGTGGCTACCTAATGTCTGTATTCGTTATTTTACCAGGTGCGATCTTAGCCCTAACGACATAACAATAACTTACATACCATCGCTTATTGTTTAGGCTCCACATTGTGGGGCCTTTTTTGCGTTAATGACGCTGTTCAAATTCGTTGTCTGGTGATAATTTGAGCCATACCAGCATACTTATGCTGGGCTACCTCATTTGGAGTCGACAACATGACGCAGCTTAATGGCACTATTTCTGATCAGCTACTCGCAATAGACGAAAACCTAACTCAACTGGTTGCTGATATTGATATCCTCAGTAGCGTGAATCCTCTCAATTATGCTCAGGAAAGAGAGCGCTTTATTAAGAACAAATACTCTCAAGAGCCTAACTTCCAATACTCAACCACCAATCTAGATACTCACAGCGCAAAACGACGTCTGTATGAACTGCCTTTAGAAAATATTCAAGACACCCAATTACAAAAGCTGTACGCGGATGTGATTCAGTCTTACGCAGATAAATTGGATCAAGTGAATACTATCGGTACACAAGAGTTTCTTTATAACTCCTTGCGCTATTACGGAGAGCCGAGCGCCAAAGATATTGCCAACGCCCATTTCATTTTACACCTTCCCACGGAAGAAGAGAGCAAACCGCAGCATGATAGCCGCGCGATAGCACACTTCATGCAAAACTTTGCTCAACGTAATGGATATGAGTGTGAAATACAGGTGTTGGATGGGATGTTAGCAAACGCACTCGTTTCGGGATCTCGAGTCAAAATTAACCACGCAGCATACATCACGACCGATGAGTTAGAGGCTCTCGCACATCATGAAATGGGTGTACACCTTCTTACTACGCTTAACGGTCGTCAACAACCACTAAAGGTCCTGAGCTTAGGGTGCCCAGCTAATACCAACACCCAAGAAGGGCTGGCTATATTGTGTGAATATCTGTCAGGACATTTCAGTATCAAACGCCTAAGAACCTTAGCCTTACGAGTCCTGGCGGTAGAGTCGATGATCAAGGATCGCGATTTCCGCCATACGTTCATGCTATTAAAAGAACAGTATAAAACGTCTGACCTTCAAGCATTTACAACGACTGCTCGTGTGTATCGAGGAGGCGGTTTGACGAAGGATTACTTGTACCTCAGAGGGTTCCGAGAGGTGCTCAATGCCTACGATAAACTGGGCAATGACTTTTCATTGTTGCTATGTGGGAAAACAGAACTGAAGTATTTTGAGCTTATCCGCTCATTAGTGAACAAACAAATATTCACCCAACCCAAGTTTATTAGCCCGGCACTGTCTGCACCGAAGCAGACCAACCCTATTCACCGCTATATTGTCAGTGCACTCAAGTAATATCTTCAAAGTACGAAAAAGCAAAAAAGCTCCATTCGGAGCTTTTTTCATATCTTGAAGAACAACACTGGTTACACTGAGAATGGGTAACGAATAGGGTCGTGATGCTCGTATCCTTCAACCCAAAAATCATCCAGTGTGACCCATGTTTCCAGATCTTCTAGAGATTTAATCTCTGGATTGATGTGGAACGTCGGCGCTTTTAATGGTTCACGTTTCAACTGAACATCACGCATCAGTTCAAGCTGATCTTCATAAATGTGCGCATTCACAATCTTATGAAATGCCTGACCAGGTTTCTTGCCCGTGATTTGCGCCATGATCGCCAAGAACACGTAAACTTGAACCATATTGAAGTTTAAGCCAAGCGGTACATCACACGAACGCTGAGTACTGTTCAGGTATAGCGTATCATCCAGCAATGAAAAATGGTGGCTATACATGCAAGGACGCAAGCACCCCATGTGGAATTCACCCGGGTTGTAGAAGTTCAAGATTTCACCGCGATCATCAACACCACGCGTTAAGTCATCCACTATCTTGCGTAATTGGTCAACATGCCCGCCATCAGGCTTCGCCCATGCGCGCCCTTGGACACCGTAGACACGGCCCATGTCGTCTTCACCTTTACGGTATGGGTTATTTAACCAAGCATCATTTAGGTTGGCATTGGCATCCCAGGTTTTCGTGCCCAGCTTACGAAAATCTTCCGCATTATCGTAACCACGAATATACCCTAGTAGCTCTGCAACGGCCGCTTTCCAAAAACTTTTACGTGTGGTTACCAACGGAAATTGATTGTTCGCAACATCGTAGGTTAAATCCGCGTTGATTACGGTCAGGCAGCGCTTGCCTGTACGCTCATTTTCAACCCAAACACCTTGGTCAACGATGCGTTGACACAAATCTAAATACTGTTTCACACCAATACCTTACTTCGTCTTTTGTGGTAACTCGTCTTTGTAATGACCACGTTTGTATGCCCAAACCATCATTAGGACACCGATAACCACCATTGGCAGGGATAGAATCTGTCCCATGGAAATAAAGCCACCGAATAAACCCAAATGAGCGTCTGGTTCGCGCACGTACTCAACTAGGAAGCGGAATGTACCATATCCAGCTAAAAATAGCCCTGAAACAGAACCTAGAGGACGAGGTTTCTTGATGAACCAATTCAAGATGAAGAAAAGTACGATACCTTCAAGCGCCATTTCATAAAGCTGCGATGGATGACGTGGCAGTGGACCACCATTTGGGAAAACGATCGCCCAAGGCACATCCGTTACTCGGCCCCACAATTCGCTGTTCATGAAGTTACCTAAACGCCCCATACCCAAACCAAATGGCACAAGCGGCGCGATAAAGTCGGCAACGCCGAAGAACGTTCGCCCGTTTTTGTGTGCATACCAGAACATCGCGGTAATCACACCCAGTAAGCCACCGTGGAAAGACATACCACCGGTCCACACTTTAAACAAATACAAAGGGTCAGCCAGGAAAAGCTCAAAATTGTAGAAAAGCACGTAGCCAACACGGCCACCAATCACCACGCCAAGGAAGCCTGCGAACAACAAATCAGAAACCTGTTCTCGTGTCCAACCACTTCCCGGCTTATCCGCACGTCGGTTCGCCAACCATAGGGCGAACATAAAGCCCACAAGGTACATCAAACCGTACCAACGAACCGAAACAGGACCAATAGAGATTAAAACCGGATCAATATTGGGAAATTCAATATATCCCTGAGACATAAATCATTCTCTTCTTATCACAACAAAATAAATATACCCAAGTAACCTCTAGATGCTTGGTTCAGCGAGAATGACTTGGGTACAAACTTAGAGCAGCATGGTCGCTGCTACAAACATTAAGAACACCGCGAATATCTTTTTTAATACCGCAGTTGGAAGGTTAGTTGCCAGCTTCGCACCCACTTTTGTCGTGAGCATCGAGGCCATGGCAATAGCTAATAATGCTGGAAGATAAACATAGCCAATACTGTATGAAGGTAAGCCTTCCACTTTATAGCCATGTAAGATGAAACCGATCATACCAGAAATAGCAATCACGCAACCACAAACGGAAGATGAACCCACCGCTTTACGCATTTCTATCCCGTGTTTATTTAAAAATGGGACCGATAGTGAACCACCACCAATACCAGCAAGGCTTGATACAACGCCAATCCCCGTGCCATACGCAACGGTCACCGGGCTGCTCGGCATAGGTTTACTGCTCGTAACTTTAATGGAACGGAACATTTGTACTGACAGGCAAAGAACAATGACACCAAATACTTTCGGCAAGTAGTGCGTAGGGATCCACTCAGCAATATTGGCACCGACAAAACCACCTATAACCACACCTGGCATCAACCATTTTACGACGAACATATCGACATTGCCGAGCTTAAGGTGATTCATCGCCGATGAGCCTGACGTGACAATAATACTCGCTAACGAAGTGGCTAGGGCCATGTGCATACTCATTTCTGGAGAGATTCCAGCAAGAGGAAGCAAATACAACAAGGCAGGAACAACTATCAAACCACCACCGATACCGAGTAACCCCGCCATCACACCCACAAAAGCGCCTAGCGCCAACAATAACAAAAATAAAGAGACGGTCACGATTTCCTACTTTTTACCTGCACGGATAAAGCCCGCAAAACCCTGTTGGATGAAGAAGTCATGCATCATTTGATGAATGTCCTCCCCGTAGGACTTTGTCATTGCTTGCTCCGCTAATTTTTCTAATTCTTCTTGTTGGCTATGACGAATCAAATATTTCACCTTAGCCACGTTGGAGGTGTTCATACTCAAACTGGTATACCCTAACCCAAGTAAGAGAAGAGCGCCAAATGGGTCGCCAGCTAACTCACCACAAATACACACTGGCACCTGATACTTATCGCACACGTCATGGATTTGCTTAAGCGCTAGCAGTACCGCAGGATGCATAGATTCATAGACATCCGCGACGCGGGAATTGTTCCTATCAACTGCTAATAAATACTGGGTTAAATCGTTTGTCCCGACAGAAACAAAATCAACACGGTGAGCAATCGTTGGCAATAAATACACCATTGATGGCACTTCGATCATGACCCCA
Organism: Vibrio chemaguriensis; assembly: GCF_012275705.1. Classification (NCBI taxonomy): domain Bacteria; kingdom Pseudomonadati; phylum Pseudomonadota; class Gammaproteobacteria; order Vibrionales; family Vibrionaceae; genus Vibrio; species Vibrio chemaguriensis. The sequence continues at coordinate 150,782 of NZ_SHOE01000008.1, read as the reverse complement.
ACTTGTGGAAACTGAATTCTATCATCAAGCAACACGGCTTCGCTGTGAGCTTGATTAATCAAGCTAATGGCATCGTCTAACTCTTTTACCCCTGACACCATTGGCAATAAAATACTTAAGTTTCCGCTTTCTGCACTCGCTCTTAACATTGCACGCAGCTGGATCAAGAAAATGTCTGGATGATCCAATGTAAAACGAATGCCACGCCAGCCTAGAAACGGATTATCTTCTTCGATGGGCAAATACGGCAAAGGTTTGTCACCACCAATATCCAAAGTGCGCATCACCACTCGTTGATTCGGATAACTGTTGAGTATCGCTTGGTATTGATGATACTGCTCATCTTCGGACGGAAAGTGATGTTGAAGTAAAAATGCAATCTCAGTTCGGTACAACCCAACACCATCAACTCCTGTATTGATGGCAATATTACTGTCTGCACTGAGCCCCGCATTGAGCATAATTTCGATGTGGTGATTGTCTTGCGTAACCGCTGGGAGTGCGAGGTCCTTGTTTACCATTGCAAACAATTCTGACTCTTCACTCACTAAGCTGCGATACTCTCGCAATAATTGACGGTTTGGCTCTAGGAAGATCTCGCCCGTATAACCATCCACTATCCCGAGTTTGCCATTCACCACATCCGGATTAATGTTGGCGCCCATGACTGCAGGGACCCCAAGAGCTCGAGATAAAATGGCAGCGTGAGAGTTTGCGCCTCCCTCTAATGATACGACAGCTAACAAAAACTCTTTAGGTACAGAAGCGAGCAAGGTGGCAGTGAGTTCGTTCGCCACCAAAATAATGGGACGATCAATTGCAGAATTTTCTTGCTCACTGTTATGTAGAAAATAGAGCAGCCTTTGCCCTAACTCTCGGATGTCTTGCGCTCTCTCTCGCATGTAGACATCCGACATTCTGGCAAATCGATTCGAGTATGATTCTACCACTTGGCGTAACGCCCAATCTGCCCTGTCTCCTTTTTCAATCTGCTTCTTCAAATCACCACGAAGCATCGGGTCATTGAGTAAGTGCGTAAACAGATCGAAGATCGCCAGCGCATCTTTGTTGATTTCACTGTCCAGCTTTTTCCGCATACGGCGAAAATCATTTAACGCTCGCTCTATGGCCACCAGCAATGTCTCGTGCTCACGTTCCTTATCTAACGTGGACGATGGGAAAACATCCGATAAACTCGGTTGGGTATTGTCGAACCAAAACTCTCCAATCGCGACACCAGTAGATGCAGGCAAACCTTTTAATACCGTGGGTTTAGATGCCAACTGCCAATGCCCAAGATTCTGCGCATGCGCAATAAGCACTGCTAGCTGAGCGGACAACGTGACAAGAAACGACTCTTCCATTTCACTGAACAAGCGCGGTGTTTTTTGCTGGATCACCAACACACCTAAAACTTGTTTTCGATGAATGATTGGAGTGGCTAAAAAGGAGTGGTAAATCTGTTCGCCGAGTTGAGGGAAGAATTTAAACTCGGGATGTTTTGAGGCTTCGGCAAGGTTGAGTGGCTCTGCGCTTCGTTTAACCAACCCAACCAAGCCTTCATTGAAGTTGATATGAATACTATCACCTTCAAAAATAAGGCCTTGAGTTGCCATTAACTCAAGGCGCTGCATTTCTTCATTAGCAAGATAGATAGTACAGCACTCAGTGCGAAGGGCAGCACAAGTCTCTTTCACCAATATATCGAGTGCCAGATGCACATCATCGACCCTGGAGACTTTCTCAACTATTTCCCTTAGCTGACTGAGCATGATTATCCTCTACGTTGCTTTTTTCTTTTCCCTTTCGCTTTTCTCTCTCGAAAAGGCATGGCTAAGGATGCAAACTCTTTCATCGCTCGTCGATAAACATCTCGCTTGAAAGAAACAACTTGCCTAACTGGATACCAGTAACTCACCCAGCGCCAACCATCAAATTCAGGGGATTTTCCGCGTTGCATATTAATACGAGATTCATCGCATTCTAATCTCAGCAGAAACCATTTCTGTTTTTGGCCGATACAAACAGGCTTGGAGTCCCAACGCACCAATCGCTTTGGTAGCTTATATCTTAACCAATGACGACTTGTTGCAATGATCTTAACGTCTTTTTTCGTTAAACCGACTTCTTCGTATAACTCCCTGAACATGGCTTGTTCAGGGGTTTCACCTTCGTCAATCCCACCTTGTGGAAATTGCCATGAGTGTTGCCCGTATCGTTTAGCCCAGAAGACCTGACCATGGTTATTACATATCACAATACCAACATTAAGTCGGTAACCATCGCCATCTATCACTGGCTAACCTCTATGAATAAATTTTTTATTACCGTGATTTTTCCACATATCCCCATTACTAGCAAACTTACTGATGTGATATGAGCAAGATTTATTACCTTTTCACCATATTTGGATATCTTTTAATCAAGCCATACCTTATCAACACAAGAGTGAGACATTGCCCACATTTATTCACCTTTTCTGTGAATAACTTTGTGAAGAATTCAATTCAAATGAGTAATTCTGTTCAACCCCATCACAAGAAAAACAAATAAAGAAACAAAAAAACAAACATAAAACATTGATAAAAAAGTCTTTATTTTAAAAAATAGCGATAAATCGATCTTCAGTTTCTTGATGATCTTTTCACCAAACTCAGATCGGTCAAAGATCCACCAATAGGCTATTTATCCACACTCACCTGCTATTCGTTTAGATGATTACAACAAAATCAACCCCAAAAATGCATTTTAACCCCTGTTTATTCATACAGACCCCGTCAGGATCTTATCAATACCTCCTCCATCTGTGGATAAGTTATGAATTGATCGTTCTTACACCGCCTCGGTGAAATCTTAAACAGTAGATTTGGCCGGAGTTTGATAAACTATATTTTTTGTAATACCACCTTGTGACTATGAAACCAGAACCACAAACAGAAGCAGAGCTATTGGAACGAGCGCATGATATGGCAGGACTCAGTTTTGCTGAGTTGGCCGCCGAGGCGAATATGATTGTTCCTGAAAACTTAAAACGTGATAAAGGTTGGGTGGGTCAATTACTCGAATGGCACTTGGGCGCCCCAGCTGGCAGTAAACCTCAACAAGATTTCGCTAAGCTAGGGATCGAGCTGAAAAGTATTCCGATCAGTCACTCTGGCAAACCGTTGGAAACAACCTTTGTTTCGGTGGCTCCTCTCACAGGTGTTCATGGTCTTACATGGGAAACAAGCCACGTACGCAACAAGCTGTCTCGTGTGCTTTGGGTACCAGTGGAAGGGGAACGAGAAATTCCACTTGCAGAAAGACGTGTTGGTAGCCCACTGATTTGGTCACCAGACGACGACGAAGAGCGTATTTTACGAAACGACTGGGAAGAGCTAATGGAGATGATCGTCTTGGGGAAATTTGATCAAATTTCCGCCAGACACGGAGAAGCGCTGCATCTTCGCCCTAAAGCCGCGAATGCAAAAGCACTCACCGAAGCATACAGCTCAAATGGCAAGCCGATAAAAACTCTGCCCCGAGGTTTTTACCTCAGAACACAGTTTACTGAGCAGATCTTACTCAAGCACTACATCAGCACGCCATCTGAGTAATGTTGTTTCCGCCATTTAGTGCGTCACGAGCGATAACTCGATATCACAGTACGAGGCTGCCTCTTCAGTGCCACATTCGTCATACGCATTGTGCAGCCTTAAGTACGCTTTATCTACCCCTAACCTCAGCAGCTCTTCTTTCACCAAATCTAGCGAACCGAAATGTATCGGCTCTTCACCGTCTTTAATCGGCTCAAGTTGATGCTTGTACTCCACTGCTAGCAAATAGTCAGAGACATCAGAACACCCAATCACAAATACTTTGGGAGTTTTATAAGTATCTTTATGGGGACCGTGTAACCACATGTCCAATTGATGCTTCTGCATAACGTACCTCCTTCACACGATCATTTAAGTGTAGTTAGGCTATGTATAGCTTTCGAGTTTGGTCTTCCTTTATACGTAAATCATTTGCGATAGCGGTTAAAAATCCCCTATATTGGAATCACTTATTTAGTCGGTAACTCTTCAAGGACGTGATATGCAATACACAAAACTACCGCACTCATCACTTGAGATCAGTAAAATCTGCCTCGGAACCATGACGTTTGGCGAGCAAAATACAGAAAAGGACGCCTTTGAACAGCTCGACTTTGCCCTTGATCATGGGGTGAATTTCATTGATACCGCAGAGATGTACCCTGTACCTCCCAAAGCGGAAACGCAAGGACTCACCGAGCAATACATCGGTAATTGGTTAGCAAAGAGCGGCAAACGTGAAAAAGTTGTGCTGGCAACAAAAGTGGCTGGCCCTCGTGGTGTCCCTCACATCCGAGACAACATGAGCCTTAATCGTCGCCACATCCATACAGCAATTGATGACAGCCTTAACCGCCTGCAAACGGATTATGTCGATTTATACCAATTACATTGGCCTCAACGTCAAACTAACTGCTTTGGTCAACTCAACTACCCATACCCTGACAAACAAGAAGAAGTCACGTTAATTGAAACATTGGAAGCGCTTACAGAATTAGTGAATGCAGGCAAAGTACGCTATATCGGCGTATCAAACGAGACGCCGTGGGGTGTGATGTCGCTACTGCGTTTGGCAGAGAAACACGATTTGCCAAGAATTGTCTCCATTCAAAACCCATATAACTTATTGAACCGCAGCTTCGAAGTTGGCTTGTCTGAAATCAGCCACTATGAAGGTGTCCAGCTACTGGCCTACTCTCCTTTGGCATTTGGCTGCCTGAGTGGTAAATACCTAAACGGGGCAAAACCTGAAGGCGCTCGATGCACGAAGTGGGAGCGTTTTGCGCGCTACTTCACTCCACAAGGTGTTAAAGCGACCGAAGCTTACGTCAATTTAGCTCAAGAGCATGGTTTGGATCCTGCACAAATGGCACTCGCATTTGTCAATCAGCGCCCATTTGTAGCATCTAATATTATCGGCGCGACCAACCTCAACCAATTAAAAGCCAACATCGACAGTATTGATCTAAAACTAAGCGATGAGCTCCTTACTGAGATTCAAGCAATTGGTACAACCTACTCGAATCCTTGCCCTTAAAAGTAAAGCTCCCCTCAAACGAAAACAGCTGACCTTCAAGGTCAGCTGTTTATCAAATGAAGTATGACTTCATATCGCACGTTAAGCGTGTTGAATGACTCGATAGCAACTCAGTCAGTCCAACACGCTAACGATTACGTCATTATTCGCGACGTTAAAACTCGACGAAGGTGACGAACTCGACGTTCAACTTTTACTGCATCCGGAACATTGGCGCGTGTGGAACGACCATCGCTATCTAAACCAATATCTCTCAATAAATGAACATTCGTCCATGGAACATCATGAGCAGTGCGACGTATGGTTCGCTGCCATTGCTTTTCTTCGCGTTTAAGGTCTGCTTTCAATAGCAAAGTTGCCAGTTGTAGGTAAATAGAGTGACGCATAATATTTTCTCCGATTATCGATGTATTCGACTGGGAAAAATAGTGCGTAAAATGAACAGAGGTGTTCTGTTGATACTAAGCCGCTACTTTTCCGCAGCCTAGTAATAAAATAGGTTACGGATTAATTTTTATCTTGTGAGCCAGTGGTATTGGTATCATCCGACTTAAGAGTCATCGGAGCGATAGGCATACGATCAGCGCAAGCAGTGGTGTTAACAACGTAATGTTTCATCTTGCGCCTCCTAGCTAAAAATTAATCCGTTTATGAAAGGTATAACTCATTGAGTTACGGTTAAATTGTAAGCTTTGATGAATATATATCAAACATTTTTTGTCTTTTTGATTAAAAACAAATCAATACACCGCAATTCAGTTTCATATACTTTTCTATATAACATATTCACCTAGGGAATATATGAAATTACGGATTTTATAAATCAAACTGAATACAAAACAAAAAGAGCGGCTTTGTAGCCGCTCCTTCACTGATATTCATTCACCAATTTAACTTCAGAAAGAACAAATTTACATGGCTTGATCAGAAATCAAATTATGTTTGTTCAGTAGTCGATACATCGTCGCGCGTGAAACACCAAGCTCTTTCGCCGCATTCGAAACTTGACCAGAATGAGATTCCAAAACAACCAGTAACGCGTCACGCTCACTCTTCTCACGAATCGATTTCAAACTACGCTTTGAGTCATTACGCTGAGGCAAATCTAGGTGATGCTCTTCAATCATTACGCTGTCAGACATCAGAACCGCTCGTTTCACTTGGTTCATCAATTCACGTACGTTACCTGGCCAGAAATAACGTGTCAGTGCCTTGAGTGCATCCTCAGAAAAGCTTTTTGCTTGCGAGTTATACTCTTTAGAAAACTCTTGTAAGTAATAGCGCGCTAACAAAGAAATATCGCTCGCGCGCTCTTTTAAGCTCGGGACATTAATGCGTAATACGTTAATGTAGTGATAAAGCTCTTCATTAAAATCTCCGTCAATCAAGGCTTTTTCTACATCTGACGAGTTAGCAGCAAGGATGCGCACATTGACCGCTTTTACACCATCTTTGGTATCAATGGTGCCTTCTTGCAAGAATCTCAGCAGATTCATTTGCTGCTCTTTTGAGATAGTAAGAATGTCATTAAACAGCACCGTACCGCCATCCGCTTGTTCGAGCATGCATGCTTCCATATCTTCATCGGCATTGATACCAAACACTTCCGCCTGGAAACGTTGCTCATTGAGTGCGCGACAGTTAATTGCCATAAACGGTTTATGAGAACGTGAAGAGACTTTGTGGATAGCGCGAGCAACCGCTTCTTTACCTGTACCACTTTCCCCAGAAATCAGAATACTGACGTCCGTCGGACCGATTCGCTTTACTTGATCGCGTAAACGCTTCATCGGGATAGATTCACCTATCAGCCCCATATCTAAGCTGCTACCAAAACTAGGCCAAACTTTTTTCTCCAACTTGAGCATACCAAGCTGGTGACCAATCGTGCTTAAAAGCTGGGCATCCGGGATTGGCGCAGTGAAAAAGTCGATACAAAAGTTAACAATGAACTGGCATATGGTGTCAGTGCCAAGCTGAGATTCACGAATAAACGCTAACCAACGCACGTGTTTGTGAGAACTGACTAAGTTCGCCAAACCGTTCAAGCTGAATTCGTCATGGCTGAGATCGACAATACCGATACATGGACCAATATCCTCTAACAACGTATTAGCTTTGCGTAAGTCACCCACTTGGTGACACTTCCAGCCCACTTGCTCAAGTACTGATAACCAAGGCTCATAAGTACCGCCAACTACCACAAGCGATCCCGGGATGGAATCCATCTTAAACTGCCCAGCCATTCTCTAACCCTTTTTCATTGTTAATAGAAATTTTGCGCCACAAACCTATCTTTGCGAGCGGGTAACATTATCGAGACTCCGCGCCCCCACGTCTGTCTCAGTATTAAGACTATGCAATAGATTGAGATTTGGCGAATGTTTATTTGCATATCCTATAAAAAAGCAAATGCAACAACTTGAACTCATTTAACTAAAAGGCATAAAAAAACCACCCGAAGGTGGTTTTTTTGATCATCCTGCCAAATTACGCTTGTGGGCGCATTGCTGGGAATAGGATCACGTCACGGATAGTGTGCGTGTTAGTCAGTAGCATAACCAGACGGTCGATACCGATACCTTGGCCTGCCGTTGGTGGTAGGCCGTGCTCTAGTGCAGTGATGTAATCTGCATCGTAGAACATGGCTTCGTCGTCACCAGACTCTTTAGCTTCAACCTGTGCTTTAAAGCGCGCGTCTTGATCTTCTGCATCGTTAAGCTCTGAGAAGCCATTCGCCACTTCACGGCCGCCGATGAAGAATTCAAAGCGGTCTGTAAAGAACGGGTTGTCATCGCTACGGCGAGCCAGTGGAGAGATGTCCGCTGGGTAGCCAGTGATGAACGTTGGCTGCATTAGCTTAGGTTCTGCTGTTTCACCGAAGATTTCTTCTAGAAGCTGACCACACGTCCAGAAGTCTTCTACTTCAACATGTACTGATTTCGCGATAGAAACCATCAGTTCACGGTTTTGTAGATCTTCTTCGGTTAGCGCTTGGATTTGCGCGTGATCTGGGTTGTACTGCTTGATTGCTTCAAACATGCTCATACGAGTGTAAGTGCCACCAAATTCAACCGTTTCATCACCGTAAGGCATTGATGTTGAACCTAGAACTTCTTGCGCTACCGAGCTTAGTAGTTCTTCAGTAAAGTCCATCAGATCTTTGTAATCCGCGTACGCCATGTAGAATTCCATCATAGTGAATTCAGGGTTATGACGTGGAGAAAGACCTTCGTTACGGAAGTTACGGTTAATTTCGAATACGCGATCGAAGCCACCAACCACTAGACGCTTCAGGTATAGCTCAGGTGCAATACGTAGGTACATTGGCATGTCTAGTGCGTTGTGATGCGTGATGAATGGGCGTGCACTTGCACCACCAGGGATCACGTGCATCATCGGCGTTTCTACTTCCATGAACTGTTTTGAGATCATGAAGTTACGAATTGCAGACATCACTTTAGAACGTACAATAAATGCTTTACGTGAATCTTCGTTCACAATCAGATCAACGTAACGCTGACGGTAACGCATTTCTTGGTCAGTAAGACCGTGGAACTTCTCAGGAAGTGGACGAAGTGCTTTAGTTAGCAACTCGTATTCTTCCATGTTCACGTACAGGTCACCCTTACCAGATTTGTGCAGCGCACCTTTAACACCGATGATGTCACCGATATCAAGACCTTGGTATTTCTCTTTTAGCTCTTTTTGTACGTCTTTAGCAGCGTAAGCTTGGATACGGCCAGATGTTTCTTGAATTACTAGGAATGGACCACGCTTAGCCATAATACGGCCAGCAATTGCAACCACGTGGTTAAGCTCTTCTAGCTCTTCCTTCGTCTTTTCACCGAACTCTTTTTGAAGGTCGCCCGCTAGTGCGTCACGACGGAAGTCGTTTGGGTGGCCGTTTGCTTTGCAGCTCTTTCGGATTTCATCCAGTTTAGCGCGGCGTTCAGCAATCAGCTTATTTTCTTCTAGTACAGTTTCGTTTTGAACAGCATCAGTCATTTTCGATGTATCCTGTTTTTGTCGGTGAAAAGCTTTATAGGCCTGATTTCAGGCTAGCTTCAATAAATTTGTCCAGATCGCCATCAAGAACCGCTTGAGTATTACGGTTTTCAATGCCCGTACGGAGGTCCTTAATACGTGAGTCATCCAATACGTAAGAACGGATCTGGCTACCCCAGCCAATGTCAGACTTAGCGTCTTCATTAGCTTGTTTTTCCGCGTTTTGCTTTTGCAATTCAAGCTCAAATAGCTTCGCTCGAAGCTGTTTCATTGCCTGATCTTTGTTCTTATGTTGAGAACGGTCATTCTGACACTGAACCACTGTGTTCGTAGGTACGTGCGTAATACGTACCGCAGATTCTGTGGTGTTGACGTGCTGACCACCTGCGCCTGACGCACGGTAAACGTCGATGCGTAGGTCAGAAGGATTAATGTCGATATCGATGTTTTCATCAATCTCTGGATAGATGAACGCAGACGCAAATGACGTATGGCGACGGCCGCCTGAATCGAACGGAGATTTACGAACAAGACGATGAACGCCCGTTTCAGTGCGCAACCAACCGTAGGCATACTCACCAGAGATGCGAACTGTTGCCGACTTAAGACCCGCGACTTCACCTTCAGAGACTTCAATCACTTCAGCTTTGAAGCCCTTCGCCTCTGCCCAGCGTAGGTACATACGCAGCAGCATGTTGGTCCAGTCTTGTGCTTCCGTACCACCAGAGCCAGCTTGCAAATCGATGTAGCAATCTGAACTATCATGGTCGCCCGAGAACATACGACGGAATTCAAGCTTTTCTAGCTTCTCTTCCAACTCAGCAAGTTCTGGTTCGATTTCGTCAAATGTTTCTTGATCTTCTTCTTCTACAGCCAGCTCAAGAAGACCTTCTACGTCTTCTACACCTTGCTCTAGTTGCTCAATAGTTTCAACAACCGCTTCTAGCGATGCACGCTCTTTACCCAGTGCTTGTGCACGTTCAGGCTCGTTCCATACATCAGGTTGTTCAAGCTCTGCGTTGACTTCTTCTAGACGCTCTTTCTTCGCGTCATAGTCAAAGATACCCCCTCAGGACATTTGTGCGCTGAGACACGTCCTGCAGACGGTTTTTAATTGGATTGATTTCAAACATGTTTACTCAACATTTTAGAATAGAATTTAACCGAGAAATTCTACTGAAAAATGTGACCGAGATACAGGAAAATTTCGGATGAGAAATCAGATTGCGGTTAGAGAGAGCACGGTCATAAAATTTTACACCCTCTTAGGGGCAACCGTACTCTATAAGAAAGGTTAATCTAGATATTACTTAGCTTCGATATGATCGATCATCAATTGCAGTGATTGATTACCACGAAATTCATTCACATCCAATTTGTAAGCTAAACGTACCGTTTTAACTGATGCATCCGGCCAGCGACGCAAATCGACATTAAATGCAATACCATCGATCATCACATTGGTAGGATGACCTTTGTAAAGCGGCTCTAACATCAATTTAAGATGCTTCTCACCCACCAGCTTTTGATGCAACACTTTAAACTCACCATCAAAGATTGGTTCAGGGAAGGCTTGTCCAAAAGGGCCACCAGACCGCAGCTGTTCAGCGACATGCATAGAGAATTCTTCAGGCTTAAGTTCACCATCTGACATGATCACGCCTTTTAGCGCCGCTTCATCGAGTTCCTTTTTTACCACTTCATCAAATAAACGGCTGAAACGTTCGAAATCCTGCTCTTTAATTGTTAAGCCTGCCGCCATCGCGTGACCACCAAATTTGATGATCAAACCTGGGTTTTGCGTGTCGATGAAATCCAACGCATCACGCATGTGTAACCCCGGAATAGAACGACACGAGCCCTTAATTGTCCCTTCTCCGCCATCAGCAAATGCGATAACTGGACGGTGAAACTTCTCTTTGATGCGCGAGGCCAAAATACCAATCACACCTTGGTGCCAATCACGTTGGAACAAGGCTAATCCGTAAGGAAGCTCACTGCCTTCACCAAACTGAAGACGCTCGCAGAAAGCCATCGCTTCTTGCTTCATGCCTTCTTCAATCTCTTTACGAGTTTGGTTCAAACCATCCAGTTCACTTGCCATACGACGAGCGGCGTGAATGTTGTTACACATCAACAGTTCAACACCAAATGACATGTCATCAAGGCGACCAGCAGCATTGATACGAGGACCTAAAGCAAAACCAAAATCGGACGCCACTAAACGACGCGCATCACGCTTCGCGACCTCAATCAATGCTTGAATGCCAGGGCGCGCTTTGCCCGCACGAATACGTTGCAAGCCTTGGTGTACAAGAATGCGGTTGTTTTCATCCAATGGAACGACGTCGGCGACGGTACCCAGTGCAACAAGGTCAATCAGTTCCATCAACTTAGGCTCTTGCATCCCCTGTTCTGCAAACCAATTGTGTTTTCGCATATGAACGCATAGTGCCATCATGAGATAAAATGCGACCCCGACACCAGCGAGCGCTTTAGACGGAAAATGACAGCTCTCAAGGTTTGGGTTCACCATTGCATCCACATCAGGCAACACTTGTCCCGGTAAATGGTGGTCGGTAACGAGCACGGTAATGCCGTTTTCTTTTGCGTAACGCACGCCTTCGATTGATGACACACCGTTATCTACCGTCATGATCATCTCAGCGCCAAGCTCTAATGCCTGGTCAACGACTTCTGGGCTTAACCCATAACCGTCTTCAAAACGATTCGGTACTAGGTAGTCCACATTGTGACTACCAAGCATACGCAGCGCGAGCACCGACAATGCAGAGCTCGTCGCGCCATCAGCATCAAAATCACCAACAACGATGATGCGTTTTTGTTCTTTTATTGCCTGAAACAAAAGCTCGACAGCTTGCTCAATCCCCCCGAGTTTTTGGTAAGAATGCAAACCACGAGCTGACGTTTCTAGTTGCGCAGGATCCGTAATCCCACGGTTGATGTAGATACGTTTGAGAATCGGAGGAATGGAATCAGGAAGAAGGGAAAGATCAGGTTCAGGACGTCGTTGAATTTCTATCATGCTTGAAAAGAGCCGGCGACTTTGCCGGCTCTGCTCCTAAAGGATTATTGTTGCTTTAAACGTTTCAATAGCTCTGCAGGTGGTAGGTAACCGCCAACCATTTCGCCATTCGGTAAGAAGATCGCTGGCGTACCAGAAATTCCCAATTGGCGACCTAGATTGTAATGTGATTGGATGGTTTCTTTACACTGTTTTAAGTCTTTCGCAGGGTTATCAAACGTACGATTCACTTTCGCGTTGTGCATTGCCGACTTTGGATCTTCAGCACACCAAATAGTCGCCATTTGCTCTGCCACTGGGCCAGTAGCACCTTGGCGAGGGTAAGCCATGTAACGCACTGTAATGCCTAGATCGTTATAGCCTTGCATTTGGCTGTGCAGACGCACACAGTAACCACAAGTGATATCAGTAAATACCGTCACAGCATATTTTTCATCGTCGGCTTTGTATTCAATCATGCTATCGGAGAACTGCGCGATTTTCTCCGCATTAAGCGGCGCTTGGCGCTCTGCAATGACATCTTTGTAACTACCATCGTCATTGATGGCATAAAGCGTACCGGCGATAAAATGGCTACCATCATTTGAAGCAAACAAGATCCCGCCATTAGTTTGGATTTCCAATAAACCAGCAACTTCTGATGGCTGAATATCAACGATAGATAAACCAAGCTTTGAGAACTTAGTTTTTAATGCTGCTTCATCAAAACTGCTTTGCGCAGCTGGTGCCACTTGCTGTGCAGGAGTGTCCGTTTTAGCCTGACTTTCTTCTGCACCACACGCGGTAACAAAAAATGGTAAAGTCAGCAGAGTTAGTCGGCGTAATACGCTCATGAAATTCACCTTAATATAAAATCGTTTTTCCAAGAAGACATGGATGAATCTAACCATTGTTATGCTCTTGGGTGGTGTTGACTGTGGATCTGCTTCAATCGTTCAGTCGCCACGTGAGTATAAATTTGCGTGGTCGATAAGTCACTATGTCCTAATAGCATCTGTACGACCCTGAGATCTGCGCCATAGTTCAATAAATGCGTGGCAAAGGCATGACGCAGTACGTGCGGCGACAACTGTTCAGTGTCAATCCCTGCTATCAAAGCATAGTACTTAATACGGTGCCAAAACGTCTGACGAGTCATTTGCCTTGCGCGTTTGCTAGGAAAAACAATATCAGATGATGTATCACCAAGTAACGCAGGGCGCCCTTGTTGAATAAACGTCTCGATCCAATCTACCGCGTTCTCCCCCATTGGCACTAAGCGCTCTTTACCGCCTTTACCTGTGACACGCACAACACCTTGACGCAAACTTATGTTTTCCATAGTTAAACTGACCAATTCCGTCACACGCAAACCAGTCGCATACAGCAGTTCCAGCATCGCTTTATCCCGCAATTCCACAGGATCATTCGGGTCTGGCGCTTCGAGCAAGGCGTCCACTTGCTCTTCACTAATATCTTTGGGCAAGCGTTGTGGCAGTTTAGGACTGACCAAGAGCGCACTCGGATCATCAGCACGTACTTTCTCACGATGCAGATATTGGAATAAACGGCGAATTGCCGACAACATACGCGCACGGGACGTCTGCTTGTAATCCAAGTCTACAAGGTAGCTTTGGTATTCTTGCAAGCCAGACAAACTAATGAAATCAAGACGGTAGCGATGTTTCTCCATCCACGTGAGCAGCTTCATCAAATCATTTCGATAGGAAGCCAGCGTGTTCTCTGATAGCCCACGCTCCATCCACATCGCATCTAAGAATTGCTCAACAAGCGAAAAATCTTGTTGATTGACAGGCTGTTGTGCCGTCATGAACGCTTCCTTATCTGTTTATATTTACAGTACTTAGATTAAGGCACCTACCGATCCAATACCATAAAAAAATCATCCCGCTTAGGATATTCGCTGCAATCTTCCTCAATTTATGGTTAGAATCTTCCACAACAGCAACACAAATAACGATGAATATAATGAAAATCGGACTCTTTTACGGCTCAACGACCTGCTACACCGAAATGGCAGCAGAGAAAATTCGTACCATTATTGGTGAAGACCTTGTCGACATTCACAATGTGAAAGAGACACCGTTATCACTAATGGCAGACTACGACTTACTACTCCTTGGCATCTCAACTTGGGACTTTGGTGAAATTCAAGAAGATTGGAATGCGATTTGGCAAGACATCGCAACAACACCATTAAAAGGTAAAGTTGTCGCGCTATTTGGTCTGGGTGACCAAGAAGGCTACGGTGAGTGGTATTTGGACGCGATGGGCTTACTTCACGATGAATTACAAGCGACCGGCGCAACCTTTATCGGTTACTGGCCAAATGAAGGCTACGAATTTGAAGCATCGAAAGCACTGATTGAAGATGGCAGCAAGTTTGTTGGACTAGCGTTAGATGAAGACTCGCAGTACGAACTGAGTGATGAGCGCATCGAAAAATGGTGTGAACAAGTTCTTGTAGAGTTCCACGACACACTTTAATAGTGTGAACGCTTCAAAGATAAAAAATAAAAAGCCCGATGAAGTCATTCATCGGGCTTTTTAATATCTTGATAGTGCGAAGTTATTACGCTGTTTCTTGTGCTAGCTCTGGACGAGGTTTCGCGATGAAGAACATGCACACGATAGCCGCAAATGTTGGAAGCACCCAACCCATACCCACTTCGAATAGTGGCAACATGTTAAACGCAGAAACATCAACACCCGATACTTTTGCCGCGTCAACCAACGCAAACAGCAGAGATACAAGCAGTACCGCGCGGTAAGCAAAACGTGGATTTGGCAGTTTGCTGCGTACAAATGTTAGTGCAACCAACGCAATCGCCACAGGGTACAGCGCAAACAATACTGGCACTGACAGAGAAATCAGTTGTGCAAGGCCGACATTCGCAACCAACGCACAAACAGAACCGTTAATAAGTACCCATTGCTTGTATGACAGTGGCGTTTTCGAGCTGAAGAAGTCTGAACACGCAGAAATCAAGCCAATAGCCGTTGTCAAACACGCTAGTAATACAATGACAGACAGAACGATTTGACCGTATGGACCAAACAGCGCTTGAACGTATTGGCTAAGTACCAGACCACCGTTATCTGCACCAGCAGCAACAGTTGCACTCGTCGCGCCCAAGTAGAATAGTGAGATGTAAACAAACGCAAGACCAGCAGCGGCAATACAACCTGCATAGATCAGATATTTAGTCGTTGCAGAACGCTCAGTAATGCCTTTACCGCGCAGTGCATCAACCATCAGCATGCCAAACATCAATGACGCGAACGTATCCATTGTGTTATAGCCTTCTAGGAAGCCTTTGGTCAGTGGTTGCGTTAAGTACTCACCGTGCGCGCCCAGCATGTCACCTTGAGGATCAATAAATACCGCGACAGCAAGAATGATCAAACCGACAAACAGCGCTGGAGTCAGCACTTTACCAATCAAGTCGATAAGACGGCCTTGGAACCATGAGAACATCATCGCCGCAATAAAGAAGATCACTGAAAATGCAGTGAGATGCGTTTGTGACGCTTCAAGGAAGAAAGGTTTCACCGCCATCTCGTAAGCCACTAGGCCAGTACGAGGCGCAGCAAATGCAGGACCGATGATGATGAAGATCAACGCAGCCATAATAACCGCTGCTTTTTTCGGAAGGTCTTGCGTTAAGTGATCCCAAGAACCACCAGCAACAGCAATAGCAACGATAGTAATAAGAGGTAGACCTACCGCTGTTAGCAAGAAACCAAACATCGCTGGCATTAAGTTTTCACCGGCTAGCTGACCCGCTAGAGGTGGAAAGATGATATTGCCCGCACCTAAAAAGAACGCAAATAGCATAAAGCCTACTGCGATAATATCTGTTAGTTTTAACGTCTGCTTCACAGATAACCCTTGTCTTTTAATTAATGAATGTTGTGTATGCTTAGACCACTTTTTGTATACCTAAAGTCAATAAGTACACGTGGTTCAATCTATAAAATTTTCGCCGCATAATGACGAAAGACTCATCATTTGGCAACCTTTAAGAAAAAAACACCATATTAATTTAGTTTTCAAACTTAAAAGCAGTGGATATAACCAGATCTAAACAACAGACCAGTTCTTTATCTCGATCAATTAACAATACAATTTAATAACCAACAAAACAACAATCTATACAATTAAGAAACAATAGAGAAATTCACTTAATTATTGAGCAAACATAAAACAATCATGAAGAGCAAAAAACTGAAAACTAAAGGCTTCAATTTTAAGCAATTTTGTATTGAGGGCGGCGAGAGTGGTATGCCCGTCAGCACTGATGGGGTAATGCTTGGTGCTTGGATTCAAAGCCCGAACAACGCTCAAATTCTCGATATTGGCACTGGCACCGGGTTGCTTGCCCTGATGTGTGCCCAACGCTTTACAGAAGCTCAAATAACCGCGGTCGATATTGAATTAACAGCCATTGAAGCTGCGCAAAAAAATGTGGTTCAGTCGCCTTGGTCAGCTCGTGTGAGTGTGCATCATTCCGACATACTAGACTTTACGCCGACGCATCCATTCCAACGCATCATTTGTAATCCGCCCTACTTCAACAGCGGCGAGCAATCGAAACACAGTCAACGTGCAACCGCGAGGCACACTGATACGCTAGGCCATAACGTATTGCTGCAGCGTTGCTATCAGTTGCTTGCTGAACAAGGGAAAGCTAATTTTGTGTTACCAATCACCGAAGGCGAACGGTTTATTGAACTAGCATTACACCAAGGTTGGCATCTATCACGAGTCTGTCGTGTACAGCCATCAGAAAAGAAACTGGTACATCGACTGTTATTTGAACTGGCGAAGCAGCCTTGCGATACTCAAGAATCACATTTAATAATTCATTCGCATGACGGCTACAGTGACGATTTCGTCCAATTAACCCGCGAGTTTTATCTTAAGATGTGAAATAACATGTGATCCTTATCACCAATCACTTTATAATGTGCGACCTTTTTGTATTCTATGCTGTTGTGGCGAACCATTAACCAAGCTTTGCTTGTGGAGAACTCATTGTGATCAGAACCTTTGCTGAACTTGATCTAGACCAAAACCTACTTGAAGCCATTGAAGAGATGGGTTACGAACGCCCAACAAAAATTCAGGCAGAAGCGATTCCACAGGCGTTGGATGGTCGTGACATTCTAGCGTCAGCGCCAACAGGTACTGGTAAAACGGCAGCCTTCGTTCTGCCAGCATTGCAATACTTGCAAGACTTCCCTCGTCGCAAGCCTGGACCTGCGCGTATTTTGATCCTAACGCCGACGCGCGAATTGGCGATGCAAATCGCTGATCAAGCACGAGCTTTGGCAAAAAACACTAAACTGAACATTTTCACCATCACAGGTGGTGTTCAATACCAAGAGCACGCCGATATCCTTGCGACAACACAAGACATTGTGGTTGCAACGCCTGGCCGTTTAAAAGAATACATTGATGCAGAGCGTTTTGATTGCCGTGCGATTGAATGGTTAATTCTGGATGAAGCAGACCGTATGCTAGACATGGGTTTTGCTCCTACTGTTGATCGTCTATCTAACGAGTGCCGCTGGCGTAAACAAACCCTTCTATTCTCAGCAACACTAGAGGGTAAAGGCGTAGAAGGCTTTACCGCTGATCTGTTGAATGACCCTGCAGAGATTGATGCAAAATCGCCACTGCGTGAACGTAAGAAGATTGCTCAGTGGTACCACCGTGCTGATGATGCAGAACACAAGCTTGAATTACTAAAACACATTATTACTCAGCAAGCAGAACGCACCATTGTCTTCTTGAAGACACGTGAGCGTTTGGCAGAGCTACGAGCGCAGCTTGAGAGCGCACAGATTCCATGTTCTTGGATTCAAGGTGAAATGCCTCAAGATCGTCGTAACAATGCGATTTCTCGCTTCCGCGATGGTACTGTAAACGTGCTGCTCGCAACGGACGTTGCTGCGCGTGGTATCGACCTTCCGGATGTGTCACACGTTATTAACTACGACATGCCACGCACGGCTGATGTTTACCTTCACCGTATTGGCCGTACGGCTCGTGCGGGTAAGAAAGGTAATGCTATCTCAATCGTAGAAGCACACGACCAACCAATGATGGATCGCGTTGCACGTTACGTGAAAGAAGACATCAAAGAGCGTTTCGTGAAAGAGATGCGTCCGAAACACAAAAAACCTGTGTTTAAGAAGAAAAAGAAAAAAGAAGACAAGAAGAAGCCAGCGAAAAAGAAAACCGCTAAGAAGAAGTAATCTTGTTGGGGCGAAATAGCCTAAGCTAAAACATAACAAAGGGTTGGCACTGCCAACCCTTTTTCGTTTGTGTTTATTGAGATTAACGTAGACTACGTCTCAATCAGTTTTAGTTTTGCTCTTCGCGTTTAAATACTAACTCTGTTGGTGTCGATTCATCTTCAACAAAGTAGTAACCCGCCGTATCAAACTTAGTCAGGTCTGCCACGCTCTCAATACGGTTTTCGATGATGTAACGCGCCATCATGCCGCGCGCTTTCTTCGCGTAGAAGCTGATGACCTTGTATTGGCCATTCTTACAATCTTTGAATACTGGCGTGATCACTTGCGCATCTAAGTTCTTTGGCTTCACCGCTTTAAAGTATTCATTTGATGCAAGGTTGATAAGCACATTATCACCTTGAGCAGAAATCGCTTCGTTAAGCTTATCCGTAATCACATTGCCCCAAAACTGGTACAAGTTTGTGCCCTTGTCGTTTGCAAGCTTGGTACCCATTTCAAGACGGTATGGCTGCATCAAATCGAGTGGTTTTAGTAAACCATAGAGGCCAGATAACATGCGCAGATGATCTTGAGCATATTCGAAGTCCGCCTCAGATAAGGTTTCGGCGTCTAGTCCTGTGTAAACATCACCTTTAAACGCTAGGATCGCTTGTCGTGAGTTTTCTGTGGTAAACGTTTCACTCCACTCTTGAAATCGCCCGACATTCAAATCGGCAATCTTGTCGCTCACTTTCATTAAAGAGGCAACATCAGCAGGAGTCAGTTTGCGGCAAACATCGATAAGCTCTTTTGAGTATTCGACCAACTCAGGTTGAGTAAATTTTTCTGTCGCTAACGGAGACTCGTAATCAAGAGTCTTCGCTGGAGAAACTACGATAAGCATGACTTTCCCTTCTCTAATTCTGTTTTTTAATAGGGTACAAAAAAAGCCATGCATTGTCTGCATGGCTTTTTACATCGTACTAATAGCTTTCAACTATGAGTGATAGCTCACTTAGTCTTTTTTATCGTTGTACCAAATGCCTTCTTCAAGCTGAGATTTCAGCTCAGGGAAGTCATTCGCATCAAACGTTGGTACTTTACCTTCACCAAGTTGGCGGTTGTAATCTTTTGCTAGCTTAATCACGATGCCAGATAACAAGATGATTGCCACCAAGTTGACTATCGCCATCAGCCCCATCGAAACATCAGCAAGTGACCATACGACTGGGAGCGAAGCAAGTGCACCAAACATCACCATACCAAGAACAACAACGCGGAAAATGCTTAGGCCCGCCTTGTGGTTGTGCTCTAGGAAGATTAGGTTCGTTTCAGCGTACGAGTAGTTCGCGATGATTGATGTAAATGCAAAGAAGAAGATTGCCACGGCAACAAAGATACCACCCCAATCACCAACTTGCGAGCTCAATGCACGCTGAGTTAGCTCGATACCCGTCACTTCTGTTGCTTGACCGACATACTCACCTGACATCAGGATGATAGCCACTGTCGCTGAACAGATAACGATCGTATCCATAAATACACCTAGCATCTGAACATAACCTTGAGATGCAGGGTGTGGTGGGTAAGGTGTTGCTGAAGCCGCCGCGTTTGGCGCAGAACCCATACCCGCTTCGTTCGAGAATAGACCGCGTTTAATACCGTTAATCATTGCCTGTGCAATCGCGTAGCCAAGACCACCAGCCGCCGCTTCTTGCAGACCAAATGCACTCTTAAAGATAAGCATTAATACATCAGGTAGCTTCTCTAGATTAGAGAACATGATGAACAGTGCTAGAGCCAAGTAAAGCAGCGCCATGATCGGAACGATCATCTCTGCGACTTTTGCGATACGCTTGATACCACCGAAAATTACAATCGCAGACAGTGCTACAACCGCGATACCAACGTACAGGTCACTCCAACCAAATGCGGTGCTCATTGCATTTGCAATTGAGTTAGCTTGTACGGCGTTGAATACCAAACCAAAAGCGATGATTAGGAAAACTGAGAACAATACGCCCATCCAACGCATGCCCAGGCCTTTTTCCATGTAGTAGGCAGGACCACCACGGTAGTTGCCATCATCATCTTTGGTTTTGTATAGCTGCGCCAGAGTACTCTCTGCAAACGACGTTGCCATACCAAGCATTGCGATCAGCCACATCCAGAAGATCGCGCCAGGACCACCTGCAGTCAATGCAACTGCAACGCCCGCCATGTTACCTGTACCAACACGTGCAGCAAGACTAGTACAAAGCGCTTGGAAAGAAGAAATACCAGCTTTGTCTGCTTTACGACTGTTCTTAAGAACAGAGAACATGTGGCCGAAATGGCGGAACTGAATGAACCCTAATCGAACGGTGAAGTAAATACCAACACCAACAAGAAGATAAACCAGAATCGAACCCCAAAGGAGATCGTTCATCAAATTGATTAAGTCTGTCATGTGTACCTCAAAGTGAGTTGCGCCGGTCTATGCGTCCAAGCCATCCACCAAATTGCCTGCTAAGTGTCAAAGTGTGCTTAGCTTTTTAAGTAATGTTTATGGGCAATCTAGAATCGTAAACGTCGCTTCATGCATCCATTTTACGTACCAGCGTATTTTTTGACGGGCGGATAATGCAACCTAGGAGCGCAAAAATCAATATGCAATCATGATAATAACATTGTTATTTTTCACTATAAAGTCACCAAAAAATAACATAAATGGAAGACTTAACACCCATAAACCGCAACATTTCAATTACCAAATGCCAACATAAATAATTATCGCCCACCAAACAGAACGGAGACCCATATAATTAAGACCAAGCTAGTATTCACAAGGTGTTACATAAATTTGCTCTAGTGCCTTACCATCTAATTGAACACTATTTCATCAAACTGGTTTTATGCAACTTTGACCTTTGCACTGTCCCCCCACTCGCCAAATCGAATTAACATTGAAGATCTCTCTATTTAATCGTTTTCTTGAGATCGTTTGTGCATTTTTTAGCCACCACATTGCCATGAAAAGTGTGATTTTGAGAATATTTTTGCACGAAAATGTCATGCTACCGACACAAATGCGAAATATATCATGGTTATTCTCACGGCTATTGTGGTACTTAAAAAACTCCACAAGGACTGGTTACAACAGTTTAGCTTAAGAAAGGTAAAGGTGGCTTATGGAAGGCTTTCAACTAGATGACATTTTTAATCTGGATACTACCTCAACAACCAAATCTCGTGCCAAACCAGTAAAGCGAAAGTGGCGTGAAATAGAAGAGATGAACGACAGGCGCAATTTGCTTAAAGAGCTACGCGAACTTGATGCCTGTACCGACTACAACTTGGAAGACATTAAACTCTAATTCAAACAAAAGGCACCTTAAGGGTGCCTTTTGTTTTTGTTTACAGTAACCGTAAACGGCTTGAGTTTAAGCGTCAGGATTTGAGTATGAGTACCGTTATTACTCAATAAGAATTTTCCTGTCTTTTGGTTGAGAAGCGCAAAAGATAAATTTGCGTCCAATTCTCAATAAATAAGAAATGCAGCTAACAAATCCGAGTGATACTTTCGCTCGCTCAGGTTTCATCGCACACACTTAAACATACTCAGCATCACTTTGACGCACACGTTCAGCTAACTGTTTATAACGATCGGCAATGGTGTCACCAAAAACTGGGTCATCTTCACTGACGCTCCATAAGCTTTCAACATGCTGCCAATCCTCGGTAGTGAACAGCTCCTCAATGAGAGGCAGGATTTTTCGTTCCTCTAACTCCAAGTGGCGTCTTTGTGATTCAATGAAGTCCTCTAGGTGGGCCACAAACATGTCTTGAGGCACAACAGCATCCTGCAGGATCATCTCTATCAAGGAAGCAAACTCTTTGGTTTTACTTGCTAACTCTTGGTGTTCTTTCTCTAAGTTTTCCATGGTCTGTTGCTTACCATAGTGCTCAAGAAAGTGGTGATAGAGAATATCTTCTTTCGGATGGTGAACTTTTTCTGAATGATTAGAGAGGTAATCAACTATCTCGCTTACTAATGCGTAGTTGATCGCACGTTCTTCTTTTATCTCATTAAGTTTATGGCGCAGTATCGCCAACAGACGAACCATATAACCGTGTTCGCGTCGAATTCTTTCGATCATCATAGCGTCTCTCCTTAACACCTACTTTTAATAAGTGTACATGAGAAATTTGCCATCAGCCTCGAGCGTGCTCAAAAAAACAGCGATAATGGCAGCATTATCGCTGTCTCTTCTTTTATACAGTTAATGGCAAATGCCAGTTGATTGGTGCTTTCCCTTGCGAGGCAAGTAACTGGTTTGCTTGAGAGAAATGCTTACAACCAAAAAAACCTCGGTGTGCTGAGAGTGGTGATGGATGTGGTGCGGCTAACACATGATGTTTATTGCGATCAATAAAGCGCCCTTTCTTCTGAGCGTGAGAGCCCCACAATAAAAACACCACGCCTTCCTGATGCTGGTTTATCGCTTCAATCACTCGGTCAGTGAACGTTTCCCACCCCGTTTTTGAATGTGAATGCGCTTTACCTTGCTCAACCGTCAATACCGTATTGAGCAGCAATACACCTTGCTCTGCCCAGCTTTGTAAGAATCCATGCTGAGGGATTTGGAACCCTTCAATATCTTGAGCCAGCTCTTTATACATATTAACGAGTGATGGTGGCGTTTTGATTCCAGGAAGAACGGAAAAGCACAAGCCATGCGCCTGATTTGGACCATGGTATGGGTCCTGCCCCAGAATCACTACTTTAACATCGTTAAACTCGGTAAAACGAAACGCATTAAAGACATCTTTCGCTGGCGGAAAAATCGCTTTGCCTGCGGCGCGTTCTGCTTCTACAAAATTCAAAGTGTCTACAAAGTAGCTCTGTTTTTTCTCTTCGCCGATCACATCGTACCAAGTGGGTGACTGATTCATGGAAAGTTCCTGTCCTAAATTTTGCTTCTATTCTAACGAGCGAAACCCAAACAAACAAAAACTTACCACGAACTTGAGAACAGTAATAAAAGACTAATGCTTCTGTGGCGTTCGAAAATGCCCCTGTCCAGTAATGTGACGATTAGGCATCGGCAAACGAAGCACGCGGCGGCTATATGCGTAAGAAGCAAAAGAGTGTGGTCGAGACATAGTGGCATCCTTCTTTCTTAATTCAAATTGACTTAAGTGACTAAGAAAGAAAGGTGCCAACTCTGTGATCACATCATTGGTTATCTATCGCCGCTAGATGAAACTGACGCAGTGCGTTGATTTCTTGCTGCCAGATGTCCGGATCAATTGTTTCTAAAATCAGAGGGATACCATCAAATCGAGGGTCTTTAGCGATGTACTCAAAACAATCCCACCCGATCTCTCCTTTGCCTAATGAGTGGTGGCGATCCACTTTGCTGGCAAACTCAACTTTTGAATCATTTAGATGCATTGCTCTTAAATAGTGCATCCCAACAATACGGTCGAATTCAGCAAAGGTATGCTCACAATCCTCTTTAGTACGCAGATCGTAACCGGCGGTAAACGTGTGGCAAGTATCGAGACATACACCAACACGTTCTTTGTCTTCCACTTGATCGATGATTTCAGCAAGATGCTCAAACTTCCAACCTAGGTTTGTACCCTGACCAGCCGTATTCTCGATTACCGCGATCACATTCGGCACCGCTTTGTGCGCAAGATTGATCGACTCTGCGATCGTCGCTAAGCACTCCTGTTCCGAGACTTTCTTTAAGTGGCTCCCAGGGTGAAAGTTCAGCAACGTTAAACCCAATTGATTACAACGCTCCATCTCATCGATGAATGCAGCGCGTGACTTATCCAACTTATCCGCTTCTGGTGCACCTAAGTTAATTAGATAAGAGTCATGGGGAAGAATATGTTCTGCGCCGAAACCCAGCATTTTACAGTTCGCTTTAAACGCACTGATGGTTTTTGCTTCTAAAGGCTTCGCCACCCACTGGCGTTGGTTTTTTGTAAATAGTGCGAACGCATTCGCGCCAATTTCGCGAGCTCTCAACGGCGCTTGATCGACCCCACCAGCAGCAGAGACATGTGCACCAATGAGTTTATTCCCAAGCTTGTTTTTCATGTTTGTCATTTAATCACTTTAGACTTTCAGTATTGCTACCTAAATACAGATAGTTGCGTTAATCAGTTTAAACTTTAAGCTTAACTTGCAGTAAATTTACAACAAAATTAGTTATTAAATATTTTTTATATTATCAAATAAATTGTAATTAGTTTGTTTTCAAAGGTTTTATTGATTTAACTCAATAAAATTACCTTAATAAAAATAATGTTTTTGGTTGTTTTTTGACTTAAATCAATATTAAAATAGTGGATATTAGCTATATAATACTCAGCTCAACGAAAATTCGAAAATTAACACCAATAATCACCACGTAAGTGGTCTAGGAGATAGTGATGATCCAAGGTATCCAAATTACAAAAGCGGCAAACGACGACCTACTAAACTCTATCTGGCTATTAGATAGCGAAAAAAATGAAGCTCGTTGTGTTGCTGCAACTGCTGGCTACGAAGCAGACCAAGTTATCGCAATCAGCGATCTAGGTGAATACGAAAGCTGTGAAGTAGCAATCGAAACAGCTCCTCGCATCGAAGGCGGTCAACACCTAAACGTGAACGTGCTTAAACGCGAAACACTAGAAGATGCAGTTGCACACCCAGAGAAATACCCACAACTAACTATCCGTGTTTCTGGTTACGCAGTACGTTTCAACTCGCTAACTCCAGAGCAACAACGTGATGTCATCGCTCGTACTTTTACTGAGACGCTATAATCTCAATAAAATCGACTTACTCACATTTAAAAAGCTTGGTCTCAATGGCCAAGCTTTTTTTGTTTTTCCATGCATCTAACCGTTCTGTTCCTTTACGGAGCATTTCTCTGTGACGGATCCTTCTTAAACACTTCAGCCAATGAGGTTGGGTCAAGCCTTTCTCTTTGTTGTGAAGCGCCTTCAGACCACCAAATGAGTTGATGTATTGTGCGATTCATATAGCTGTCCCACTGCGTCTGCTGCAATTCATCCGCAACGACACCCTGTTCGTCAAACACTTCTTGCGCTTTCGGAATGTGAATCATCGCCGAGACAGGTAAACATCCAAGTTCAGATAAGAAGGTACGCATCGACACAGCAGCTCGAACACCACCCCATTGTCCAGCAGAATAGGTCACGATAGCACTTGGCTTATAAGAAAACAGCGAACTACCAAAATGGTTAAGCATGTTTGCCAAAGCAGGGCTCATCGAATGGTTGTATTCCGGACTGACCATCACGTACCCATCGGCGCTTTTAATTTTGTCTGCCAGTTCTCTCAAGTGGGCTGGCACTTTAGCGCGATGGTAAGCAAACTCAGGCTTAAACACGTCGTCAAAGTCGTAGTTCAATGGGTCAATGATTTCGACGGTATGTTGGGAATACTGATTCTTAAACAACGTTTCACATGCTCTACTCACTCGCATGCCCAAGCGGGCTGGTCGTGGCGGTGTGCTGTCTCTTACCGAGCCAAGAAAAATCAAAAAATGCATGCTTCTATTTCCATCTTTAAGTTCGTTTCTCAATCATAAAGAGAGTCGAGACTTACTGACAATAAAAAAGGCGAATGATTGCTCATTCACCTTTCGTCGTTCATCATTTTAATAATTACTGTACACGGCGCAGTACTTGTTTCAATGCATCAAAGTCTGCGTCTAGCTCTTCCGATAGCAGTTCCATCGCCGCGTGCTTCGCTAGCGGTGCAGGAAGCTCGATGTCAGATTGCAAAATGTCATCCACCACTTCTTTGAACTTCGCTGGATGCGCAGTACATAGGAAAAGACCGGTTTCACCTTCTTGCAGTTGCTCTTCAAGAACGCGGTAAGCAATCGCACCGTGCGGTTCACATAGGTAGCCCAATGAGTACAGGTCTTTCACAGATTGTGCGCTTTGCTCATCTGAAACCGCGCCTTTACCTAGTGTCTCTAGGCCCCACTCTTTCACTCGGCAAAGCTCTTCGATACGCGGCCAGTTGTTCGGTTGACTCACGTCCATCGCGTTCGATGTCGTTGCAACCGTTGGTTTTGGCTCCCACTTACCTGTTTCTAGGTAGCGCGGAACCGTGTCATTAGCGTTAGTTGCAGCGATAAAGCGTTTGATCGGCAGACCCAGCGCTTTTGCCAGTAGACCAGCAGTTAGGTTACCAAAGTTACCACTTGGTACAGACACGACTAGGTTTTCACGCTCTTGTTTGCTCATTTGCGCTGCTGCTTCAAAGTAGTAACAGATTTGCGCCATCAAACGGCTGATGTTGATTGAGTTTGCAGAATTCAGACCGATCTCTTCACGCAGTGCGGAATCATCGAAAGCTTGCTTAACCAGAGCCTGGCACGCATCGAAGTCGCCATCGATCGCGACAGTGTGAATGTTCTTGCCTAGCGTACAGAATAGCTTCTCTTGCAGTGGGCTGATCTTGCCTTTCGGGTAAAGAATCACAACGTTGATGTCTTCCATACCATAGAAAGCGTGCGCAACGGCTGCGCCAGTATCGCCAGAAGTCGCAGTCAGAATGGTGATCTTGCCACCGTCCGATACCGCCGCAAGAGATTGCGCCATAAAGCGACCGCCAAAATCTTTAAATGCCAGCGTTGGACCATGGAAAAGCTCTAACGCGTAAACACCGTCTTTGACTTGATTGATTGGCGCCGGGAATTGGAACGCTGCGTCCACAAGCGCGTTGACTTGCTCTTCCGCCAGCTCATCACCGATAAACGCTGATAAAATCTTAGTGCTACGAGAAACAAAGTCTTCTGCCAGTAGCGCATCAACGTCTTCAAACTTTGGTAATTCCGATGGGAAAAATAGACCTTGGTTACGGCCTAACCCTTGGCGAACGGCTTGGCCAAAGGAAACTTGTTCATCATTTTCTTTTATATTGTAAAGCTTCATAGCTCACTTCCTGTTACTTTCGAACCCTGCTTATCTAGACGACAAACGTGGACGAATCCTTCTTCGTTTTGTACGTAGTTCTGTTCTAACCAGCGAGCAACTCGCTCAGCGACATCTTTCTCTTTGCAAATACTGAACAGTGTCGGCCCACTGCCAGAAATACCGGTAGCCAATGCACCCGCAGACGCTGCGTATTGACGTGCATTCGCAAAACCCGGAAGCAGTTTCTCACGATACGGTTCTGCGATCACGTCTTTGATCATTTTTGCAGCTAGCTCTGGCTGACCAGAATGACACGCATGAATAAAGCCCGCAAGGTGACGACCATGAGCAATGATATCTTGTCGACGGTATTGAGATGGTAGGATCTCACGCGCTTCTGCTGTTGATACTTTGATACCCGGATACGCCATCACCCAGTACCAATCGTCAAAGCAAGGCACTTCTTGGCTAATGATACCTAGCTCTTCCAGCATCAATTGCACACCGCCAAGGTAACATGGCGCCACGTTATCATAGTGAATACCACCAGAGATCTTGCCTTCCATTTCCCCCATCAGTGCTAGCAGCTCAGTCTCGTTAAGCGGCTGACCATGGAATCGGTTTAATGCATCTAATGCAGCAACGATAGAACAAGCACTTGAGCCTAAACCTGAGCCTATTGGCATGTTCTTTTCTAGCGTCATTTCAAGTGGTTTTAGCTCAACACCTTTTTTATCTAGCTCGCGAGAAAACACCAGCCAACAATCGTAAACGATGTTTTCTTTTGGCTCTGTAGGCAACTTAGAGACAAAATTACCCGCAGTTTTCAGACTGAACGGCTCAGTCCCTGCCTTAACTTGCACTCTGTCACCTAGCAAGGTCCCATCCACTGGGGACACCGCCGCCCCCAATACATCAAAACCAACACTTACATTACCAATTGATGCTGGGGCATAAACCACTACATCCATATCACTTGAACTCATTCTTGTTATACCCCTAGTTTCCAACCTAAAGTACGCATCACGTCAGAGAATACACCCGCAGCCGTTACCTCAGTACCTGCGCCGTAGCCACGCAACACAAGTGGGATTGGCTGGTAGTAACGGCTGTAAAATGCCAGTGCGTTTTCACCGTCTTTGATTTTATACATCGGATCGTTTTCATCCACCGCAGCGATGCTTACTGTGCACTTGCCCTCGTTAATTTCACCAACGTAACGTAGTACTTTGCCTTCTTCTGCTGCTTTAGCCGATAACTCTTTGAAGTAAGCGTCTGCTTCTGGGAGACGCGCCATAAACTCATCAACACTGCCTGAATCATCAAAGCCTGGCGGTAGCGCTTGGTCAACAACAACATCTTCAAGCTCTAGTGACATGCCCGCTTCACGAGCTAGGATCAACAGCTTACGCGCGACATCCATACCAGACAGATCATCACGAGGATCTGGTTCAGTAAAGCCATTTTCTTTTGCGATATTCGTCGCTTCACTTAAGCTCATTCCTTCATCTAACTTACCGAAAATATAAGAAAGAGAACCGGAAAGAATACCGCTAAAGCGCTCCAGTTCATCGCCTGCAGAAATTAGGTTTTGCAAGTTTTCAATAACCGGTAGGCCTGCACCTACGGTTGTTTCATACATCAATTTACGACGGGAGCTACGAGCCACATCGCGAAGCTGATGGTAGTACGCCATGCTTGCTGTGTTTGCTTTTTTGTTTGGTGTTACAACATGAAAACCTGCCGCTAGGAAGTCGGCGTATTGTTTAGCAATGTCTTCACTGGAGGTACAATCAACCAATACTGGGTTGATAATATGATTGCGTTGTACCAAAGAAATCAGACGCGCTAGGCTGAATTCTTCTGTGGCTGCTGACATACGATCACGCCAGTGCTCGAGCGGTAAGCCTTCGCTATCAAGCAAAAGACCTTTGCTGTTTGCTAAGCCACAAACTCGAATCACAATGCCTTTCTCAGCCAGTTTGACTTGTTGGCGTTCGATCTGATCCACCAGTTCGCCACCCACACCACCGACACCAACAACGAACACATCTAGGAAGTGTTTCGAGTTGAATAGGTTTTCGTGACACGCTTTGATCGCCTCAGAAATTTTGTCTTCTGGAATAACGGCAGAAATCGCACGTTCTGATGAGCCTTGTGCTATCGCCACGATGTTCACGTTCACTTCAGCAAGAGAAGAGAAGAAGCGAGAAGCCACACCGCGCGATGTGCGCATACCATCACCAACAAGCGTAATGATTGAAACATTATCAATAAACTCAACCGGTTCTAGTAAGCTATCTTTGAGTTCTAGCTCGAACGCATCTGCCAGCACTTGCTGCGCTTTCGCTTTATCTTCAGCCTCAATACAGAAGCTGATGCTGTATTCAGAAGAAGACTGAGTGATCAGAACAATAGATACACCAGCAGACGACATCGCACCGAATACACGGCTCGCCATGCCTACCATGCCTTTCATACCAGGGCCTGATACGTTAACCATGGTTAGGTCGTTAAGTGTTGTAATACCTTTGATCGCAAGATTATCTTCACCAGTATCTTGGCCGATAAGAGTACCTGCACCTTGAGGGTTAAAGCTGTTTTTGATCAGACATGGAATGTGGAATTGAGCAATAGGGGCGATGGTTTTCGGGTGCAGAACGGAAGCACCAAAATAAGAAAGCTCCATCGCTTCTTGGTAGCTTAGTGATTTAAGTAGGCGAGCATCTTCGACTAAACGTGGGTCACAGTTGTATACACCATCAACGTCGGTCCAGATTTCACAGCAGTCTGCGCGTAAACAAGCTGCAAGAACCGCTGCCGAGTAGTCAGAGCCATTACGACCCAGCGTGACA
The DNA here is from genome assembly GCF_012275705.1 of Vibrio chemaguriensis. NCBI lineage: Bacteria > Pseudomonadati > Pseudomonadota > Gammaproteobacteria > Vibrionales > Vibrionaceae > Vibrio > Vibrio chemaguriensis. Next base: position 120,575 of record NZ_SHOE01000008.1, on the reverse strand, counting down.
AGCTCTCCTTTTTCGTTGCCAGCTGTAAAGCCCGGCATAATGTTCACGTGGCCCTGAGGAAGGGGGTTTTGACGGAAGTTTTGCGTTGAAATATCCACATCAACCATAGCTTCAAGATGATCACCTTGGGCATACAGATACTCGACAGGATCGATCAAGCTCGCTTGTTGTCCCTTCGCCTCCAAGACGGCTTTCATCAACTGAATGGAAACACGCTCACCTTTACTGATAATGCGTGCATTTACGTTGTTTGGGCACATACCTAATAGATTGATGCCGTGAACAAATTGACGTAATTGAGATAGCGAGGTTTTCACTTGGTTATCGAAAGCTGAACCATCAATATTGGGTAGTACTGCTTGGATTTGAGTGAAGAGCGTTTTAAACGATTCATCCAACTCTTTGATTTGCAGCTCTGCTTCACCATTGCGCAACGCGCCTTCAATGACCGCAACCAATTTATTTGTTGTTTTACCTGGGGCAGAAAGAACAACCGCCACTTCTTCTTGTTGAGCGTTATTGGCAATGATGTCTGCCGCTCTTAAAAAGCGATCTGCATCAGCTAGTGATGAACCGCCAAACTTCAATACTCGCATCCCTTCCTCCGGTATATCTTCTCAAACTTGTCTAAATTCTGGATAAAAAAGCATAAAAAAAGGCCTGTATCTTGTTGGATACAGGCCTTTTTTGTGAATTTCTTTCGCTCAGCAGCCTGCCCCAACATGTGTCGTGTCGATAATAATAATGGTCGTGGTCATTACTACTAGGCTGTTAGATGGCATAAATAAATATTCAACGTTAATTGTGTTTGCTTAACTCTACGTTTACCGAGTTTCCGATTCATAGTCAACAAAAAATTGTTTGTTTTTCAGTCTTACAGCGATTTCTGCTAAGCAATCTTATTGATATTTAAAGCTAATTGGATGTTATTGCTCGTTAGGAAATCTGTAGCTTATTTTTGTAGGGGGCTCATCCCATCGTCATCAGTCTCACTTTTTACTCCATAACTAGTCTGATCTTCGTCATAAAGCGTAAGATCAAATTATGAAAGGGAGTTGTTGACACTTAACAACAACTTAACTGTGACCTATGTTCACAGGATCGAATTATTTAGAAAATAGGTAAGCTAGCTTTCATATTCTATGCTTTAATAGTGAGAAGCTTTGGGCACATACTAATAAAAAAGTTGACACAAGGAGTGGTGAGCATGAAAAGAGGGCTTTTTCTGTTGCTTTTTTTTGTGCCTGGCGTTTGTCTAGCAAACGAGCTTCCGCCTCTTCCAGGCAAAACATCCCCTTCTCCTCATAAACTATTTATTTCCAGCGACAGCTATCAATCTGACAGTTTCGATGTTTGGAATATCGACACGGGTTATGCGTACGAACTCTTTGACTCCGTAGACGTTTACGTCGGTGCACGAGTCAACAACTCTCCAACCCAAAACCAAAGCGGTTTTTTGAGTGGGATCAGCTATCACTTCAATGATCGTGTCACACTAAAAAGTACGGTTCGCTCTTACAAGAATGAGACTGCGGAAGGTATTCGCCAAGAAGACAGCAGCCTCGCAGCTGAAGTCTCAAGTCGCGTAAAAATCACCGATAAACTGGATCTTCACGCGACTCTTGATTACCAAGATTGGCAACAAGGTATTGAGGTAGGTTTAGGCTTTCGTTTTTAGAAATCTAATTTTTGCTTTGAAATCAACACACCATTCCAATCAGCGTACACATAATGCTTCGGCTGCACGATTTGGTTTTGCATCGTTAAGGTCACATTGACCTCTCCCATACCTCGCTTCTCTGTCTTAAACGGATTGGTACCAAGTGCTTGCACGCCAATGTCCATCTGAGATATTTGTGCTACGTCGCGTATTGCACCATAGACAATAATGCCTTCCCACCCATTTTCTATTCCGAGTATTGCTAATTGATCGCCAAGCAATGCTTTCTGACACGAACCATGTCCGTCAACAATCAATACTTTCCCCGTTCCATCTTCGCCCAGTACTTCACGTACTTTTGAGTTGTCGTGATAGCAACGCACTGTGACAATTTCTCCGTAAAAAGCGGTGCGTTGACCAAAGTTCTGCAGTGGCAAAGTAAGCAGGGTAACTTGGTCTTCAAATTGGTCACAAATATCGGGTGTAATGTCTCTCATATTTCCTCCGTGAATTTTCTCACCCAAGCAGTGCTTCGGTGAGTAGTATCCTTTCCTATACGAGTCGAGGCTTAAGGGAGCCTAACTTATGCAACACTTTCGGCTGTGAGCACGCAATAAGGTAAAGTTGATCATCAATGACGTAGTAAATCGCGTTTTGTTGAAAGTCATTCGCCAATGCGACCGCCGCCTCTGGTGATAACTCGACGGCAAAGCTTTCCTCATACCATGTAAAAGAGCTGTCACCTACTGTGATAGGCGCGTAATTAACGTGCTGTAGCAGTGTTTCTAATGCTTGATTGCTTATGCAGTTCTCTTCTTTGGACCGCAAATTACTGTATGGGTTCCAAGCGGTTATCACAGCGTAGTTTGAAACGCACCACTCGGCCTCGAATCTGAAAAAAGATTCTGAATAAGCATTCCATAACGATGCGTCTATGTTCGTATTACTTTTTTCTATCATAAGTCTTAAACGATTAATAACAGTTACATTTCATCAATTGATATAAATCAACAAACTGAATGGAATTAACATTTGAGCATTGTTAGCATGCTGTTAACAATATAAAATCCGCTCCATATCTTAGGGTGTTTACGTTTCAGGCCCCACAGAAAGCAGGAAATGAAAGGTAAACAAGCCCTTTAGAATAAACGTCGCCATTGGATACTGGTGAGTTGGCAAAATTCCATGGAGGGCGGATAACTGAAAGAAGTGTTTTTTTGATCAACTTGATTTATTATCAAAATCACATTACCTGTATGTTATATTTTTGCCTAGAATTTATTCTATTAGCACAATTTTGTCACAAATTTAGGTACCGCCAATGCAAACCCCGCAGATTCTTATCGTTGAAGATGAGCAAGTAACTCGTAACACTCTTAAGAGTATTTTTGAAGCAGAGGGATACGCTGTTTTTGAAGCCAGTGACGGTGAAGAGATGCACCAAGTGTTGTCTGACAACTCAGTCAACTTGGTTATTATGGACATTAATCTTCCAGGCAAGAATGGCCTTCTGTTAGCGCGTGAACTACGCGAACAAGCGAACATTGCTTTAATGTTCCTGACAGGCCGTGACAATGAAGTGGACAAGATCCTAGGTCTTGAGATTGGTGCAGATGACTACATCACTAAACCATTCAACCCACGTGAACTGACTATTCGTGCTCGCAACCTACTTAGCCGCTCAATGAGCTCTAACGCGGTGCAAGAAGAGAAACGCTCAGTAGAAAAGTATGAATTCAATGGTTGGGTACTGGACATCAACAGCCGCTCTCTAGTAAGCCCAGCTGGTGATAGCTACAAGCTCCCTCGCTCTGAGTTCCGAGCTCTACTGCACTTCTGTGAGAACCCAGGTAAGATTCAAACTCGTGCCGATCTTCTTAAGAAGATGACTGGCCGTGAACTTAAGCCGCATGACCGTACTGTAGACGTAACGATTCGTCGTATTCGTAAACACTTTGAGTCTGTTTCAGGTACTCCTGAAATCATCGCGACTATCCACGGCGAAGGTTACCGCTTCTGTGGCGATCTAGAAGACTAATTGAATCGCTAATACGCAAAGGGCTTGCTCATTGAGCAAGCCCTTTTATTTTGGGTTTAGCAATTAACGAACAATCACTGAATCTAATAAACCTTATTAATCTTCACGTATTTTTCCACTAACCAGCGCTGTTTACCTGCGTCGTCTAAAAGTACCGCGATATCAACCGATTTTTCTGTATCCACGTCTACCTGAGACGTGAAGGCTACTTCCCATTGGCTCTCACTATGAGTTCGAGTTTCTAAAGAGTCTTCATCCACCCACCACTCTTTTTCCCCTTGCTTGATGATAAGCGCTTCGGCAGTCAGGTTGGCTGGGAGTAACTGGTCTCCTTCAAGGTAAAGTGATCCTTGAATGCTTTGCTCTTGTACTTCCCCAACAGTCGGCATCAGGTTCACCCATAAGTTACTTTTGAGCTCGACATTCACTTGGTTAATCGTAATCTGACTGTTTTGTTGCCAGTTCACACTTGGAACGGAACTGCAACCTGCCATCAATGCTATAACCAACGCCAACGGTGCGATTTTTTTCATGTTATTTCCTTTGTTCCAACCAACTTTTGAGGACTTGAATATCGTTTTGGTATTCATTTTTGATCTCTTCAACCCAGTCTGAAATGTTTTCCCACCATGCTGGCATATCGGGAGATTGCGCTTTCTGCGCCACACTTTGGATACGTTTGAGGCCAATCGAACCTGCAGCACCTTTAATTTTATGCGCTTCAGAAACAATCCCATCTTGATCTTTTGCCGTCATGTTTGAGTCTAAGACATCAATATAGTCTGGCATCATGTCTTCAAACATTTTTATGCTGTCGTAGACCGGCTTGGCACCAACAATGTCGACGTAAGACTCTAACATATCCATATCGAGCAAGTGTGTCTCAATCACAGGAGAAGGAGTCGGCTCTTCCACTGTTTCTGGAACGCTCTCAGGTTGCTCTTGCTGCTCTACCTGATGCGCGAAGAATTTATCAATTACAGACTGAATGGCGTTCACAGCAAGCGGTTTACTGATGGCATCATCCATGCCGTTATCTAAGTATTCACGACGATCTTTCATCACATTAGCTGTTAGGGCGACCAATGGAGGCAGATTGTTATAATGCTCGCGATAATAATTTGCGACATCAAACCCCGTCATATCAGGCAGCTGAATATCCAACAACGCCAAGTCATATTTTTCTGGCACAAAGTTCACGAGCGCTTCTTGTCCCGTCATCGCCACGGTAACGGAGTGCCCTAAGCTCTCAAGCAACGATTTGGCAACAGTGACGTTAAGCTCAATGTCTTCGACCATAAAGATGTTGAGATGCATATTGTCGCGTTTTGCATCAATGACAGGTTCTTCGAGTTCCACAATAGGAACGTGAATCGATACGGTAAAAGTACTACCAAAACCCTCTTCACTAGCGACAGTAATGTCACCATCCATCATATTGATCAGTTGCTTAGATACCGCCAAACCAATGCCTGTACCGACCGCATGTAGGTTGTCTTTGCCCGACTTCACTTGGTAATACATGGCGAAGATTTTATCGAGCTCATCTTCCGGTATACCAATACCTGTGTCTTCCACTTCCATAATAATGGTCGCAAAATCGTCTTCGACATCCGCGCTCACTGTCATCACAACGCCACCTTCTTTGGTAAACTTCATTGCGTTGCTGACCAAGTTCCAAATTACCTGACGCAAACGGGTCGCATCCACTTCAATTGCTTTTGGTAAATCACTCAAACGTTCTAAGTCAAAACGCAGCCCTTTTTGCTCCGCCATCAAAGCAGAGATGCTTTCAATCTCAGCGACGAAGTCTTCGAAGTTAAGTGGCGCAGGTAATAGTTCTAGCTTGCGGCGATCAAACTTATCCATATCGATAATATCGTTGAAGATGTTACCTAGCGTAATCGCACTCACATTGATGGTCTGCATGTGTTTGCGCTGCTCTTCTGTCAACGGACTATCGAGAAGCATGCGACTTAAACCCACAATGCCATTTAGTGGCGTTCGCAGTTCATGACTGATGGTTGAGATGAAAGTAGTCTTATCACGGCTTGCTTTCTCTAACGACTCTTCATGACGTTTACGTTCAGTGATATCACGGCCAAAACCTACCAATCCAAGGTGACGACCATCTTTGCTGTAAAACGGCACTTTACGCAGTTCAAAGTAGTGCTTGCGTCCATCAGGATACTCTAGCCACTGCTCGTAAGTGATGGCTTGATTATCGGCAAAGACCTTTTGGTCAGTATCAACGATGTGCTCAGCGATTTCTTTGCTATACACATCCCAAGGGCTTAATCCGACCAACTGGTGCTCTTTCTTGCCTGTTAGCTCTTCCATTGCCCGGTTACAACCGGAGAACACACCATCGGCATTGCGGTAGTAAATTAAGTCTGGCGAGGCATCAATAAATGAACGCAGTAGTGCAGTGCGTTCCGCCAGCTCTAACTGAGTACGCTCTCGTTGGAACACCTCGTTTTCGAGATCTTGCATCGCCTCTTCACGAGCTTCTTCTGCTTTAATGCGCTCTTCAATTTCTTGGTTGAGCTTTTCGATGTTTTGTTGCAGTTGATAATTCAGTTCTTGGTCTCGCGAGCGCATGTCTTTCAGTTTGGACACCAACTTGGTTAAACGCTGGCGAGACTCTTCTAGCTGATCAACAACAACAGAAAGAAAATAAACCGCCCAAGGTGTAATCAAGAGACCAAAAAACACCGAACGGACAATGTCGATATCGTCGACTCGCCCCTTGAGAGCTAAAGTAATCCCCACCTGCACCACAACGGCTAATGCCACCAGCGCAAGGGCCAGCAAAATCGAGAAACGAACAATCCCCAGTTTGACTAGCAAGTCGACATAATACTGGGCGAGATTTTTCATGGGTTTCATTAACTACTCCATGGTGCTGGCTAGATGTTGCCCTTCAATGATAAAAAACGAGCAGACATATTCGGCCTAACGCAATTTAGGTCTGTGTGATTAGTGAAAAATACGTAGTGCGAACTGCGCTTGCTAAACAAGATAAAAAGATAAGTTAACCAACGAACGCACAGGCTTCGGTAAGTTTAACGTGTTTAATACGGCGATTTAAACAATCAGCTATCAACTTAGAGCAAGCGGTCACAAAGCGTTAGCAAGAACTTGGGTGAATACAGGTGCGATTACGTCCATCCGCTTTGGCTTGGTATAGCGCACTGTCAGCCATGGCAATACCCATTTCCGGTTCATCACCATGTTGAGGAATATAAGAGACAAGACCGATACTGACCGTGAGACGTTCCGAAGCTTCTGAGCTGTCGTGCTCCATATCGAGTTGTCGAATTTGTTCATGAATACGCTGCGCTACATTGCTCGCGCCTTCCGTTGTGGTATTCGGCAGGATAAAACCAAACTCCTCACCACCATAACGCGCAACACAATCCGAAGAGCGATTGATGACTTTTGTGAATACGGTAGCAACACTGACCAATGCTTCATCACCTTGCTGATGGCCGTAGCAGTCGTTGTAATCTTTGAAAAAGTCGATGTCACACAACATGATAGTGAGCGGCAGCTTTTCGCGGGCATGGTGGTACCATAGTACCTGCAGTTGTTCATCGAAGCGGCGTCGGTTCGATACCTGAGTTAAGCTATCCATAAAGCTCAACTTTTCTAACTCTAAATTGGCTCTCTCCAACTTTTGTTCGGCAAGGTAACGTTCAGAAATATCACGCGCCATGATCAGCACACCATTCGTTCCTGAAGCTTTATCTTTAAAAGGCGATTTCACCACATCAAACCACGTACTTTTGCCATCACTGCTAACGACTTTATCTATGTATCGGACAGGTTCTGACTGACGCAATGCATCTAAATCACTAGCGGCTAAGCGAGCGTACATCTCTTCAGGAATGACATCTTGAAGGCGCTTACCTATCAAATCAGACACGTCTGAAATACCTAATGCATTAACGAACGGTTTATTACACGCTTGATAGACCATATTCTCATTGAAGATACCGATAGAGTCAGGGCTAGCGTCAAGAATAGTTTGTAAGATGGTATCCCTTTGCGCCAACGCAACTTCTGTATCTTTACGGCGCTCCATTTCATCTCTCAGGTTTTGCTGCATTTTGTGCCACTCGGTCACATCATGACTAATGGATAATGTACCGATCAGCTCACCACTCGGTGACACAAGGGAATTTTGATTCACTTCCAATAAGCAACTGCGACCTTGTGGATCCGTCGTCCACTTGCGCTCACTCTTTCTGGTAGCCTCGCCCATGGAAGCCTTTGATGCACAGGCTTCTTCCCTTCGCCCTTCCCAAAATTGATCAAATGCTCGGTTCGTCGTTAATAAATTCCCTTGGCGATCTTGGGTACAGATTAACTCAGAGAGTGAGTCTAGTGCCGAACGGGCAATCGTTAATTGCGCAAGCTCTTGTTGCTGCTCTTGATGAGTGGATTGATATGGCTGCGCGTAGATGATCCAAACACGGTGATTGCGCAGCAAACTCTTTCTTCCTGACAACTCCACCTTGATAGATTCGCTTTCAGATAAGCGCCAATCAAATACCTGCTGGCTAAAATGACGACTAGAGACACTGTCGAGAAACGACTCAAGCTCACGAATATCGAATAAAGCGGGATACAAATATCCCGTGCCTAGAGAGCGAATACCTAATAACTGCATCGCAGCTTGGTTAGATAACAAGATCTGAGCATGGCCAGTATCCAGCACTATGACTGGATAGGGTGAATCCGTTACGAGTTGCTTAAGTGATGTTTGAAAGTGCAAATAGATCAGTGCTAACGCGCACACGCTAGCAATTAATAACAAGACGACATAGCCATAACCGCCTTGACCATCCCAAAGCCAATTGAGTAACTGATCCATCGTTTAAACCTTTAAAGAAAACTGGTTAAAATATATCAGTTATTTATTGAGCGATCTGCTATTAATTCCGGTTTAGTATAGATAAAAGCGTTTCCCGTTAGGCTTCCTTGAGCACCATGTTCACTGAGGGCTCGACCAATTTCAGTCATCGCCAGCCAGCGATTTTCACACCACAGTGGCGATAATAAGGTAGGTCTACGAGCTGCTGATGAAACCCGATGGTAAATCACGTCTGGTGGCGTCATACGAATCATCTCACTGGCAATTGCGACATATTCTTCTAGCTCTGGCGCCTCTAATCGTCCTGCACGCCACGCTTTCGCCATGGTGCTGCCTTCCACGATATGAAGACCATGTAACTTGATGCCATCCGTGCCCACGGCTAACACTTTTTGCAGCGTCTCAATGTTATCGTCGCGGCTTTCTTTCGGTAATCCAACAATTAAATGAGTGCAGACTTTAATACCTAGCGCACGCGCACGCTTGGTGATCTCGGCATAACATTCGAAATCATGACCGCGATTGATGCGCTTAAGGGTGTCGTTATTAGCGGTTTGAAGCCCTAACTCTAGCCAAATTTCATAACCTTGCTTTACATAGTCAGACAGTAAATCTAATACGGCATCAGGCACGCAATCTGGACGAGTCCCGACACACAATCCCACAATATCAGCCGCTTTTAGTGCTTCTTCATACATATTTTTCAGCACTTGCACTTCCGCATAAGTACTGGTGTAAGCCTGAAAATAAGCGAGATACTTCTTCGCTCGATGAATTTCGCCCGCACGATCTTTCAACTGATCGTGAATACTCTTTATCTGTACTTCTTCATCCGCAAACGAAGCCACATTACAAAAAGTACATCCTCCCCGACCAATCGTGCCATCTCGGTTAGGGCAACTAAATCCACCGTGCAACGTTAGTTTATGGACTTTTTCACCGTATCGACGCTGAAGATCTTGGCCGATTGTATTGACCAACTCATGTAACTGCATAAATTCTCACCAACAATGAACCGTAATCAATCTCACTACGATCTGTGTAAATAAATTACATCCCTGCAAGAAAAAACACACAATACTAGTCAATTCAAACAAACATCATACGGCTCAAAATCAATAAACCTGCATAAATACAGATAAAAAACGTTCATGTTGCGTAAATGTTAAACTAAAAATGCATAATTAAACGAAAAAATTGGGTCACAACGTCGACTTTTTCATTGCATTCTGAAGTGACAAAATTGTAGGATACTTACACAACCCCGTTATTTTTGTGACTTTTATTACAAAGTACACTGCGGGATTTGTCGGTGTTATCCCACTCCTACCTATATAAATCACTAAATAGTGGCAATAAATAAAGGGATACCACCAAGGATTGTTTTTCTCGCAAAACTTTTCCTGCGAGATACGGAAAGGAATCAAGATCGGTCAACCTAGATCGGTGGCGATAATAAATATAAAGGACAAGACGTAATCAATGGTCTAGGTGGCATTTGCCTGCCTGGTGCTTTTGCGTCGACATTGAACTGGAAGGATGTATCTATGGTAGATAGAGAGCAAAATCCACAGGGTCTATATACTCCTGAATTGGAGCATGACGCGTGTGGTATCGGTTTTGTTGCTCACCTTAAAAACCGTAAATCTCATGAAGTAGTGACTCAAGCATTGGATATGCTAGCTCGCATGGAGCACCGTGGTGGTCAAGGTTGTGATCCATGCAGCGGTGATGGTGCGGGTATCTTGCTACAAAAACCTCATGAATTCCTATTAGAAGAGGCCGTAAAGCTCGGCATTAAACTGCCTTCATTTGAAAAGTATGGTGTGGGTGTCGTACTTTTCCCGAAAGACGAATACAAACGCGAGCAATGCCGTGACATTCTAGAACGCAACGCTCAGCGTCTAGACCTTGAAGTTATTGGCTACCGCGTTTTGCCAACCGATAACTCGATGATCGGTGCCGACCCGCTAAGCACAGAACCTCAGTTTGAGCATGTGTTTATCTCTGGTGGTCCAGGTATCACACCTGAAGAGCTAGAGCGCAAACTGTACGTACTTCGTAACTACACTGTACGTGTTTGCCTAGAAAGCGTTTCGAACATTGGTGATGACTTCTACATTAACTCAATGTCTTACAAGACATTGGTGTACAAAGGTCAGTTAACGACCGAGCAAGTCCCTCAGTACTTCCTTGATCTGCAAAACCCGACCATGGTGACTGCACTGGCACTGGTACACTCTCGCTTCTCTACCAACACCTTCCCGAAATGGCGTCTTGCACAACCTTTCCGTTACATTGCCCACAACGGTGAAATCAATACAGTTCGAGGTAACTTGAACTGGATGAAAGCCCGTGAGGCGATCATTGAATCCGATCTATTTACCCAAGCTGAAATCGACATGCTGCTTCCTATTTGTCAGGAAGGCAGTTCGGATTCATCTAACTTTGACATGGCACTTGAGCTCCTAGTTCTTTCTGGTCGTAGCCTGCCGCACGCACTGATGATGATGATCCCGGAAGCATGGCAAGAAAACAAAAACATGGATCCTAAGCGTCGCGCGTTCTATCAGTACCACGCGAACATCATGGAACCATGGGATGGTCCGGCTTCAGTATGTTTTACTGATGGTGTTCAAGTTGGTGCGACACTCGACCGTAACGGTCTGCGTCCTTCTCGCTACACAGTGACCAAAGATAACTTCCTAGTAATGGCATCAGAATCTGGTGTTGTGGATATTGAGCCAGAGAACGTTGAGTTCCGCGGTCGTCTACAACCAGGTCGCATCTTCGTTGCAGACTTAGAGCAAGGTCGCATCATCTCTGATGAAGAAGTGAAAGACACCATCGCAACGGCACAGCCTTACGAAAAGTGGGTAGAAGAAAACCTACTGAGCTTGAAGAAGCTGCCAGATGCGAGCAACCAATTCAGCCAACCTAAGCCAGAACATCTTCTACACCGCCAACAAGCGTTTGGCGTAAGTACTGAAGAAGTGAACGAAATCATCGTTCCAATGGCGAATGATGCGAAAGAGCCATTATCAGCCATGGGTGCAGACTGGCCTCTTGCGGTTCTATCTCATCAGTCTCAACATCTTTCAAACTACTTCAAGCAACTGTTCGCACAGGTAACTAACCCACCGATCGATCCGATCCGTGAGCGTATGGTTATGTCGCTGAACACTTACTTGGGTAAAGACCAAAACCTTCTGACTGAAACACCACTTCACTGTCAGAAAGTAGAATTGGAATCGCCTGTTCTGGCGAACTCTGAGCTTGAGAAACTGCGTGCTATTGACAACGAGCATCTTCAGGCGAAGACACTGGATATCGTATTCCAAGCCAGTGAAGACCAAGGCAAGCTTGAGCGCGCACTAAAACGCATCTGCCAATACGCAGAAGATGCGGTTATTGATGGTTACTCAATCATCCTGCTAACTGACCGTGCAGTGAACTCAAACCACGCCGCTATCCCAGCAATGCTGGCAGTTGGCGCAGTACATCACCACCTGATCCGTAAAGGCCTACGTGCGAAGTGTGACATCGTGGTTGAAACCGGTGACGCGCGTGAAACGCACCACTTTGCAACGCTAATTGGTTACGGTGCCAACGCCGTTAACCCATACCTAGTGATTGAAACCATCATTGAGCTTCAGCGTACGAAGAAGCTGGACCCAGAAGCGAACCCTCGCGATCTGTTCAACAACTACCGTAAAGCGATCAATGGCGGTCTTCTGAAGATCTTCTCGAAGATGGGTATCTCAACCCTGCAGTCGTACCACGGTGCGCAAATCTTCGAAGCCTTAGGTATTCATAAGTCAGTGGTAGACAAGTACTTCACAGGTACAGTTTCTCGTATCCAAGGTCTCACCCTTGACGATATTGCTAAAGAAGTGCTCGTTCGTCACCGCATCGGTTACCCACAACGCGAAATCCCAATTCAAATGCTGGATGTGGGTGGTGTTTACCAATGGAAACAGCGTGGTGAGAAGCACCTATTCAACCCAGAAACCATCTCGCTACTGCAAGAGTCTACGCGCAACAAGAACTACGATCAGTTCAAGCAGTACGCGACAGCAGTCGATAAACAAGGTGACAACGCGGTAACTCTGCGTAGCCAGCTAGAATTCATTAAGAACCCAGCTGGTTCTATCTCTATCGACGAAGTCGAGCCAATTGAAAGCATCGTGAAACGCTTCGCGACAGGTGCAATGTCATTCGGTTCTATTTCTTACGAAGCACACTCCACATTGGCTGTTGCGATGAACCGCCTTGGCGCAAAATCGAACTCTGGTGAAGGTGGTGAAGACCCAATGCGTTTCGAGCGCAAAGAGAACGGCGATTGGGAACGCTCTGCAATCAAGCAGGTAGCTTCGGGTCGTTTCGGCGTAACCTCTTACTACCTAACCAACGCTGATGAGCTACAAATCAAGATGGCTCAAGGTGCGAAACCAGGTGAAGGTGGTCAGCTACCAGGCGATAAAGTAGATGACTGGATCGGTGCTACACGTCACTCAACTCCGGGCGTCGGTCTTATCTCGCCGCCACCACACCACGATATCTACTCAATCGAAGATTTGGCTCAGCTTATCTACGATTTGAAGAACGCGAACCGCGCGGGCCGTGTAAACGTGAAGCTGGTATCGGAAGCTGGCGTAGGTACGATCGCTTCCGGTGTAGCGAAAGCGAAAGCGGACGTTGTACTAATCGCAGGTTTCGACGGTGGTACTGGTGCATCCCCAATGTCTTCAATCCGTCATACTGGTCTTCCTTGGGAACTTGGCTTGGCAGAAACGCACCAAACGCTACTGAAGAACGGTCTACGTAACCGTATCGTGGTTCAAGCGGATGGTCAGATGAAGACTCCTCGTGACCTTGCAGTCGCAACACTACTGGGTGCTGAAGAATGGGGCGTGGCAACCGCAGCCTTGGTGGTTGAAGGTTGTATCATGATGCGTAAGTGTCATAAGAACACCTGTCCTGTTGGTATCGCAACTCAGAACAAGACGCTTCGCGAGCGCTTTGATGGTCGCGTAGAAGACGTCGTAACCTTCTTCCAATACATGGCACAAGGTCTACGTGAAATCATGGCTGAACTTGGCTTCCGCACTATCGATGAGATGGTCGGTCAAGGTCAGAAGCTGAAGATTCGCCAAGACGTTTCTCACTGGAAATACAAGAACCTAGATCTGTCTCCTGTTCTACACGTTGAACAGCCACGTGAGTCAGACGGTATCCATAACCAAACGCAACAGAACCACAACCTGGAATCGGTACTAGACCGTAAGCTGATTCAAGCGGCGATTCCTGCTCTCGAGAAAGGCGAGGCGGTGAATGCCGAATTCCCTATCGTCAACACTGACCGTTCTGCGGGCACCATGCTGTCGAACGAAATCTCGAAAGTGTACAAAGATGCCGGCCTACCTCGACCAATGAACGTGAAGTTCAAAGGTTCAGCGGGTCAGTCATTCGGCGCATTCCTAGCTAAGGGCGTGAAGTTCGAAGTAGAAGGCGACGCGAACGACTACTGGGGTAAAGGCTTATCTGGCGGTACGTTAGTACTTTACCCAGATGCGAAATCAAGCATTGTCGCAGAAGATAACATCGTGGTTGGTAACGTGTGTTTCTACGGTGCCACTTCGGGTGAGTCTTTCATTCGCGGTATGGCTGGCGAACGTTTCTGTGTTCGTAACTCAGGCGCGAAAGTAGTAGTAGAAGGCGTCGGTGACCACGGTTGTGAATACATGACGGGCGGTGCAGCAATTATCCTTGGTTCAACAGGTCGTAACTTTGCCGCAGGTATGAGTGGCGGCGTGGCTTACGTATGGGATAAATCAGGCGACTTTGAGTCGAAACTGAACCCAGAGTTAGTAGACCTAGATCCAATCGAGCAAGAAGACAGAGATCTATTACTCGACATGCTAACTAAGCATGTTCAATTCACAGGAAGTGAAGTCGCTCAGTCTTTCCTAGACAACTTTGAAGCAAGCCTAGCCTCTATGGTTAAGGTAATGCCGCGTGACTATAAAGCGGTGCTTCAAAAGCGTAAAGCTGAAGCACAGTCTCAAGGAAACGAAACTCAAGTGGAGGCCGTATAATGGGTAAGCCTACTGGATTTTTAGAGCATGGTCGTGAACTACCACAGAAGATCGACCCAGCTGAACGCATCAAGAACAACAAAGAGTTCGTTCTGAACGAGGAGTTTGGTGACAAGATCAATACTCAAGCGTCTCGTTGTATGGATTGTGGTGTGCCGTTTTGTCATAACGGCTGCCCTATCGGTAACATCATCCCAGAGTTTAACGATGCGGTTTATCGTGATAGCTGGGAAGAAGCATGGAACATTCTAAGCTCAACCAATAACTTCCCAGAGTTTACTGGTCGTGTTTGCCCTGCTCCATGTGAAAGTGCTTGTGTACTTGGCATCAACCAAGACCCAATCACCATCTGTAACATCGAGAAAACCATCGTAGAAACGGCGTATCGTGAAGGGTACGCCAAGCCAAAAACGCCACGTTCTCGCACTGGTAAAACGATAGCGATCATTGGATCTGGACCAGCGGGTCTTGCGGCTGCTGAGCAGCTAAACAGCGCTGGTCATACTGTGACAGTATTCGAGCGAGACGAGAAGGTTGGTGGTCTGCTGCGTTTCGGTATTCCAGATTTTAAACTGAGCATGGAAGTCATTGATCGTAAGATCAATCTAATGGCAGAAGCTGGCGTTGAGTTTAAAGTAAACCAACACGTCGGTATTGATGTAAATGCTCAGCAACTGCGTCAAGAGTTCGATGTGGTTCTACTGACGGGTGGCTCAACGGTTCCACGTGATTTGCCAGTTCCGGGTCGTGAGCTCAAAGGCGTTCACTTCGCAATGGAATTCCTAGGTCAAAACAACCGACGTGCAAATAACATGGACCTGAAAACGGAAGAGATTCACGCAAAAGGTAAACATGTGGTTGTCATTGGTGGTGGTGATACCGGTTCAGACTGTGTAGGTACGTCAAACCGTCACGGCGCAGCAAGCGTAACTCAAGTGGAAATCATGCCGATTCCACCAGAGAAGCGCCCAGCCAATATGCCTTGGCCTCAATACCCAATGATCCTACGTACTTCGACCTCTCATGAAGAAGGTGTCGATCGTCACTGGAACATCCTGACCAAAGAGTTCATCGGAAATGACAAAGGTGAAGTCACAGGCCTTCGTCTTGCTGATATCGTTTGGCAAGATGCAAAACCAGGCGAGCGCCCAAGTTTCAAAGAAGTAGAAGGCAGCGAGCGAGTGATCCCATGTGATATGGCATTCCTAGCAATGGGCTTCTTACACCCAGAACCTACAGGCGTGCTTGCTCAACTGGATATCGCGCTAGATGATCGCGGTAACGTAGCAACTCAAGGTTTTGCTACTAACCAAGAAGGCGTATTTGCTGCTGGTGATATGCGAACAGGCCAATCTTTGGTGGTTCGTTGTATCAACGAAGGTCGCGAATGTGCTCGTGCTATCGATGACTACCTAATGGATGGCACAAACCTAGAAGCAAAAGCAGATTCATTGATGCTTTCTGCTTAACGGAAGTATTCACGCTTCCCTCTTTCAATGCCATAAATAGCCATCAGCGATATCGATGGCTATTAGCAAAGAAAGAAAACAATTCCTTCCAATCTTTCTATTTTGACCAGCATTTTATGCTGGTCTTTTTTATTTCCCACAGAATCAAATGTTACTTTTTTGTAACAATCAATTTTCTATCTATTTGAAATCATTAAACTATTTTAGCTTATTAAATGGTAAATCGCATATTCACGTGATTATCCACTAATAACTTGACCTTTTTTACAATAAGCTATAGCTTGTGAAGTTGATGAAAATAAAACACTCAAAAAATGTTAAATATTTCACAGCTTTTATTGAATAAATATACATAAAACCATAAAAGATGATGCATATTCAGTCATCACTATCAACGTAAGCAGTGTTGATATATCTGTCGGGATGACGGATAAGCAAAGGGAGAATTGCAATGGCTCTTTATGATCCAAGTCTTGAGAAAGACAACTGTGGATTTGGCTTGATCGCGCATATGGAAGGCGAACAAAGCCACAAGCTGGTTCGTACAGCAATTTCTGCACTTGACCGAATGACCCACCGTGGTGGTATTGCCGCCGATGGTAAAACCGGTGATGGTTGTGGTCTTCTATTACAAAAGCCCGATTCCTATTTACGTCTTATTGCCGAAGAAAATGGTTTCAACCTTGGCAAGCAATACGCCGTAGGGATGATTTTCTTCAACCAAGATCCGGTCAAAGCTCAACTCGCTAAAGACATCGTCAACAGAGAACTTGCGCAAGAGACGCTAACAGTGGCCGGTTGGCGTGAAGTACCAACTAATTCAGAAGTACTCGGTCCAATTGCGGCTAACTCGCTTCCAAATATTCAGCAAGTCTTTATCTCTGCACCGGCTGGTTGGCGAGAGCGTGACATTGAACGCCGTCTCTACATCGCACGCCGTCGCATCGAGAAACAAATCACCGAAGATCCTGATTTCTACATCTGTAGCTTGTCGACTCAAGTTTTGGTGTACAAAGGCCTGTGCATGCCTGCGGACTTGCCTCGCTTCTACCTAGATCTTGCTGATCTACGCATGGAATCCGCTATCTGTCTGTTCCACCAGCGTTTTTCTACCAATACTCAACCGCGTTGGCCATTGGCTCAGCCGTTCCGCTATCTTGCTCATAACGGTGAGATCAACACCATTGAAGGTAACCGCCAATGGGCGCGCGCGCGCGCTTACAAGTTCTCGTCACCACTGCTGCCCGATCTTCAAACTGCAGCACCATTTGTGAACGAGACAGGTTCAGACTCCTCTAGCTTGGATAATATGCTGGATCTCTTCTTAGCTGGTGGCATGGATATCTTCCGCGCCATGCGTATGCTTGTGCCGCCTGCATGGCAAAACCATCCAGATATGGATCCGGATCTGCGGGCGTTTTACGATTTCAACTCCAAGCACATGGAACCATGGGATGGCCCAGCAGGTATCGTACTGTCCGATGGTCGTTATGCTGCTTGTAACCTAGACCGAAACGGTCTGCGTCCGGCGCGTTATGTAATTACCAAAGACAAGTTGATCACTCTGGCATCTGAGGTAGGGATTTGGAATTACGCCCCAGATGAAGTTGCCGAAAAAGGGCGTGTAGGTCCGGGTGAATTGCTCGTCATCGACACTCGTAAAGGTAAGCTTTGGCAGTCTAGCGAGATCGATAATGATCTGAAATCTCGCCACCCTTATCGCGAATGGATGGAAAACAACGTTCGCAAACTCACACCATTTTCTCAGCTACCTGAGGATCAAGTAGGCGAGCGCAGCTTTGATGAAGACTTACTTAAGACTTATCAAAAGCAATTCGCGATGACGAACGAAGAAGTCGACCAAGTTCTGCATGTACTCGGAGAAATGGGCCAAGAAGCCGTTGGTTCTATGGGTGACGATACTCCAATGGCAGTGCTCTCCTCAAAAGAGCGCTTGGTAACTGACTACTTCCGCCAGAAGTTCGCTCAGGTCACCAATCCACCGATCGATCCACTGCGTGAAAAACACGTGATGTCACTGGCGACCAGTATCGGTAAGGAAATGAATGTCTTCTGTGAAACCGATGGCCACGCGCATCGCGTAACATTTGATTCGCCTGTACTGCTTTATTCAGACATGCAGCAACTGCTCGAGCTTGGTGACGATCACTACCGTAATACCATTCTAGATATCAACTACGATCCACAAGAGAAAGATCTTAAACAAGCCATTAATGATCTCTGTGAGCAAGCAGAGCAAGTCGTACGTGAAGGCACGGTTTTAGTGGTACTTTCAGATCGCGCTTTGGTCAAAGGCAAGTTACCAATTCCAGCGGCAATGGCAGTCGGCGCAGTTCAAACTCGTTTGATTGATGCGAACTTACGTTGCGATGCCAACATTGTAGTCGAAACCGCAACTGCACGTGACCCACACCAATTTGCTGTCTTGCTTGGCTTTGGTGCTACTGCAGTTTACCCATACCTTGCTTATGAAGCGTTAGGTAAACTGATTGATGATAAGGCACTAGAGAAAGACTATCGCGATGTGATGCAGAACTACCAATACGGCATCAACAAGGGCCTGTATAAAATCATGTCAAAGATGGGGATCTCAACCATCGCCTCTTACCGCTGCTCACAACTGTTTGAAGCAGTTGGCTTGAACCAAGATGTGGTCGACCAGTGTTTTAAAGGCGTCACAACTCGTATTGAAGGCGCAAATTTTGACGACTTCCAGCAAGATCTTACAAACTTATCTCGCAAAGCATGGGCGAAACGTAAATCGATTGATCATGGCGGCTTGTTAAAGTATGTCCATGGAGGTGAGTATCATGCTTACAACCCGGATGTTGTCGGCACGCTGCAACAGGCCGTTAAATCTGGCGAAAGTAACGACTATCAGAGCTTTGCTAAGCAGGTAAACCAACGCCCTGTTGCCATGCTGCGTGACTTAATGTCGCTGAAAAAATCAGACTCACCGCTGCCACTAGAGCAAATAGAACCACGCACTGAACTGTTCAAACGCTTCGACTCTGCGGCCATGTCCATTGGCGCACTTAGCCCTGAAGCGCATGAAGCACTCGCGACTGCGATGAACCGTCTTGGTGGCTATTCAAACTCCGGTGAAGGTGGTGAAGATCCTCGCCGTTTCGGCACTGAACGTAACTCGCGCATCAAGCAAATTGCTTCAGGCCGATTTGGTGTCACGCCTCATTACCTTACTAATGCGGATGTACTACAAATCAAGGTAGCGCAAGGAGCTAAACCGGGTGAAGGTGGTCAGCTACCGGGACACAAAGTCACCGCAGAAATCGCCAAGCTACGTTACTCCGTGCAAGGGGTGACGTTAATCTCTCCTCCTCCACACCACGATATTTATTCTATTGAAGATTTGGCCCAGCTGATCTTCGACCTTAAACAAGTCAACCCGAATGCGCTGGTTTCGGTAAAACTCGTCTCCGAGCCAGGTGTCGGCACCATCGCAACGGGCGTAGCAAAGGCTTACGCTGATCTTATTACCATCTCGGGTTACGACGGTGGTACTGCAGCAAGCCCATTAACTTCGGTAAAATACGCAGGTAGTCCATGGGAATTAGGTCTAGCAGAGACGCAACAAGCACTGGTTGCTAATGGTCTGCGTCATAAGATCCGCCTACAGGTAGACGGTGGTCTAAAGACTGGTCTAGACGTGGTTAAGGCCACGATTCTTGGTGCGGAAAGCTTCGGATTTGGTACCGCGCCAATGGTTGCTATGGGTTGTAAGTTCCTGCGAATTTGTCACCTCAATAACTGTGCAACAGGGGTTGCGACTCAAGACGAAACGCTGCGTAAAGAGTACTTCAAAGGCTTACCTGAAATGGTGATGAACTACTTCACCGGACTGGCAGAAGAAGTGCGCGAGCTGCTTTCTGAGCTAGGAGTTGAAAAACTGACGGACTTGATTGGTCGTACCGATTTACTTGAAGCAGTAGAAGGCTTTACCGCGAAGCAAACCAAATTGGATCTATCCAACATTCTAGAAGCTCCCGCCTCGCCTGAAGGTCATCCGCTGTTTTGGACAGAGCCAAACAAACCGTTTGATAAAGCTGAGCTCAATCAAAAGATCATTGATGATGCCATGCATGCGGTAGAAAACAGCCAATCAGCAAGTTTCTTCTACAATGTCATCAACACTGATCGTTCTGTGGGTGCTCGCTTATCTGGCGAAATAGCGAAGCGCTATGGCAACCAAGGATTGGCGGCTTCCCCTATCAAAATCTATCTTGACGGCACTGCCGGCCAGTCGTTTGGCGTTTGGAATGCGGGTGGCGTAGAGCTTTACCTCACAGGTGATGCGAATGACTACGTAGGGAAAGGCATGGCAGGCGGCAAGATCGCCATTAAACCTCACTTAGGTACAGCGTTCAAGTGTCATGAAGCCACCATTATTGGTAACACGTGTTTGTACGGCGCAACGGGCGGTAAACTGTTCGCGGCAGGTAAAGCGGGTGAGCGTTTTGGGGTACGTAACTCAGGTACGATTGCCGTCATTGAAGGTGCGGGAGATAACGCTTGTGAGTACATGACAGGCGGTATTGTTGCCATTCTAGGTGCAACAGGCGTGAACTTTGGTGCAGGTATGACCGGAGGCTTTGCCTATGTTCTGGATGAAAACCAGAGCTTTGAAGGTCGAGTCAATACAGAATCTGTCGAAGCCATTTCATTGTCCGATCTATACATCCACCAAGAGCATTTGCGCGGCCTGATTGCGGAACACCTTGAAGAAACAGGGTCGAGCCACGCAGAAAATATTTTGGCGAACTTTGATGAATGGATTCCAAAGTTCTATTTGGTGAAACCACAAGCGGCAGATCTTCGCACGCTACTTGGTCACCAGAGCCGCAGTGCCGCAGAGCTGCGTGTTCAAGCACAGTAATCATGGAGGATGTTTGAATCATGAGCCAGAACGTTTATCAATTTATCGATGTTCAACGCGTAGATCCTGCGAAGAAGCCTATCAAAGTTCGTAAGATCGAGTTCGTTGAAATCTATGAACCGTTTACCAAACAACAAGCGACTGCGCAGGCGGATCGCTGCTTAGATTGCGGTAACCCATACTGTGAATGGAAGTGCCCAGTACACAACTACATCCCTCAATGGCTAAAACTGGCAAATGAGGGACGTATTCTTGAAGCGGTTGAACTATCGCATCAAACCAATAGCCTACCGGAGGTATGTGGGCGCGTTTGTCCTCAAGACCGTCTATGTGAAGGTTCATGCACGCTTAATGATGACTTTGGTGCCGTCACCATCGGTAATATAGAAAAGTACATTACCGACAAAGCCTTTGAAATGGGCTGGAAGCCAGATATGTCCAAGGTGGAGTGGACCGATAAAAAGGTCGCAATCATTGGAGCTGGCCCAGCAGGCTTGGCAGCCGCTGATATCCTAGTGCGCAATGGCGTTAAGCCAGTCGTGTTTGACCGCTACCCAGAAATCGGCGGACTACTGACTTTCGGTATCCCTTCGTTCAAGCTTGAAAAAGGGGTAATGGAAAATCGTCGCCGTGTGTTCACTGAAATGGGCGTCGAGTTCCGCATGAACGTGGAAGTCGGTAAAGATGTACAAATGCAAGATCTAATCGATGAGTACGATGCCATTTTCTTAGGCGTTGGCACCTATAAATACATGCGTGCAGGACTAGAAAATGAGGATGCGCCGGGTGTATATGACGCGCTGCCATTTTTAATTTCGAATACCTACAAAGTCATGGAGCTTGAGAACAACCAACCTTTTATCGACATGGCAGGAAAGAAAGTGGTCGTGCTTGGTGGTGGCGATACCGCAATGGACTGTGTACGAACCTCTATTCGCCAAGGAGCCTCCAATGTGATTTGTGCTTATCGTCGTGACGAAGCCAACATGCCTGGCTCTCGTCGCGAGGTAAAAAACGCGAAGGAAGAAGGCGTGAAGTTCATGTTTAACCTGCAACCACTCGGTGTGGAGGTCGACGCCTCAGGTAACGTATCGGGCGTTAAAGTGGTAAAAACCGCTTTAGGTGAGCCCGATGATGCAGGTCGTCGCAGACCAGAACCAGTGGAAGGCAGTGAACATGTATTGCCTGCGGATGCCGTGATCATGGCATTTGGTTTCCAGCCACACAAAATGGACTGGTTGGAACCGTATGGTGTCGATTTAGACCAATGGGGACGTATCAAGGCACCTGTTGAGCAAGCGTTCATGTACCAAACCAGCAATGCGAAAATCTTCGCTGGCGGTGATGCGGTCCGTGGCTCAGACCTCGTCGTAACCGCCATTGATGAAGGGCGAAAAGCGGCAGAAGGCATTCTTGATTACCTAGAAGTCTAATCACAGCTAACATCACAAAAAGGATCCTATTATTGGATCCTTTTTCTTTTGTATCCATATAATTAGAAGCAAAATTATAAGAGTAAATACAATGAAAAAAGCCGCTCTCCTTTCCATCGCTTTACTCAGCCTTACAGCCTGCAGCCAAGGAGTCACCAGTATGCCAGATCGTTCTCAATCACCTTGTGGTGACAAACCAAATTGCGTTTCAACTCAGGACTCAAGAGACAAGTTTCAATTAGCACCTTTTTTGCTCACTGAGTCCGCAACGTTAGATGCCATTGAGCAAGCCGCGCTTCAACTTCCTGGCGCCAAAACCGCGGTAAAAGAGGGTGATTACCTTCGGATAGAATGCACATCTAAAATCATGCGCTTCGTGGATGACCTCGAATTAAAAGTAGCAGGAGACAAACTGATTGTTCGCTCAGAGTCACGTGTGGGCTATTCTGACTTTGGCGTAAACAGAAAGCGCGCCGAACAATTACGAGAAAAGCTCACTCAAGCTAAGCTCATCAAATAGAAAACTGCTCACGGGGAGTGCTATACTCTCGGCCAACTAAAATATTTACCGAAAGAGAGTGTTATGAAAGTTGGTATCATCGGTGCGATGGAACAAGAAGTGACCATCCTGAAAGAAGCAATCACAAACTGCAAAACCGTAAATAAAGCAGGTTGTACGTTTTTCTCTGGTCAAATTAATGATGTAGAAGTAGTCGTACTACAATCAGGTATCGGTAAAGTTGCAGCTGCAGTAGGCACTACCATTCTTCTTGATGAATACCAGCCAGATGTTGTGATTAACACAGGCTCTGCTGGTGGCTTCGATTCAAGCCTAAATCTAGGTGATGTTGTTATCTCAACAGAAGTTCGTCATCACGATGCAGACGTGACCGCTTTTGGTTATGAAATTGGCCAAATGGCTGGCCAGCCTGCTGCATTCAAAGCGGATGAAAAGCTAATGGATTTAGCAGAAAAGGCACTAGCGCAAATGGAAAACACTCATGCAGTTCGCGGCCTGATCTGTACTGGTGATGCATTTGTTTGCACCGCTGAACGCCAAGAGTTTATTCGTAAGCACTTCCCATCCGTTATCGCGGTAGAAATGGAAGCATCTGCTATCGCTCAAACTTGTCACCAATTCAACACGCCGTTTGTTGTTGTGCGCGCAATCTCTGATGTCGCTGATAAAGAGTCACCAATGAGCTTTGATGAGTTCCTACCGCTAGCAGCAAAAAGCTCTTCTGAAATGGTATTCAAAATGCTGGAACTCATTAAGTAAACGACTCATTCATGGAAGAAGTTTTTCAGTCATTTTATGCCAACGGTGCGCTCCTTATTATGTGGGGCGCACTGCTCTTTCACCTTATTTTACCAATCCCCCGTTCATCGCATCCCATCACTTTATGGCGAAAGTTAGCTGAGAACCTCGCCAACAAAGTAAACAATAATCATAGTTACTCACAGAGCCTGACCTCCGGCAGTCTTGCATTGGGCTTGATGCTATTGCCTTGCTTGATCTTGCTGATTGCCGTGGAGCCATTCGTTTGGCAAGTGCCTTTATACGAACTAGTGCTATTGATCATTGCTTTGGACTGGCGCAACAGCGAAGCCTTAACGAAACAACTCGTCACAAGTATGTCGAGAGAAGACAAAGCTCAGTGCCGACAATTACTAAGACCATACCTTAATCGCGATACTGACAGCCTCTCGATCATCGGCATAGGTAAAGCAAGCTCAGAAGCTGTGATTATGGGATACAGCCGCAACGTAATCGGTGTGTTATTTTGGTACGCACTAGCAGGTGGTATTGGTGCGTTAATGTATCGACTAGCCACAGAGTTAGCTCGAGTTTGGTCCCCTAGCCGACGCCAATATTTGCCCTTTGGTAAACCTGCCGTTCAGCTGGTTGCCGCTCTGGATATTATTCCACTTCGTCTCTTTGCCATACTTTTAGCTGTAGGAAAGAACGTAAGCAATGTGCTTTCTGGTGTACAGCAACAAGCGAAGTCTTGGCCACTACCCGGGCCCGCCTGGGTGTTGTGTACCATCGGACACAAACTACAACTCTCTTTATGCGGCCCTGCTATCTATCAAGGTATACGTGCGGAACGCGCAAAAATCGGTGGACGAATCGCCCCATCGGCTATTCACCTTTCACAAATACATACGCTGCTCGTTTGGCGAGTCTTCGTTTGGATAGCTATCCAAAGTCTGCTTTTAGGAATGATTTATCAAGGATTATGATGAATAAACTATGCTTCGCATTAACGCTGTTTGTTTCGACAGCGACCTTCGCCCAAACACCAGCGCAACGCATTGTAAGTTTAGCTCCGCATGCCACTGAAATTGCCTTTGCGGCAGGGCTAGGAGACAAGCTTGTTGCTGTCAGCGAAATGAGTGATTATCCAGAGCAGGCAAAGCAGCTGGAAAGAGTCTCTAATTACCAAGGAATTAAATTAGAGCGCATTATTGCTCTTCAACCGGATTTAGTCATTGCTTGGCCGGCAGGAAACCCGGCAAAAGAGCTGGAGAAAATTAAACAGTTCGGCATTCCTATCTATTATTCCACTACAGGCTCACTGGAAGATATCGCCAATAATATCGAGCAGCTAAGCCAATACAGCGAAACCCCGCAAATAGGACAAAAGGCCGCTGAAGATTTTAGAACGCAACTGAATACACTAAAAGAGAAGTACAACACGCACGAGAAAGTTCGTTACTTTTATCAGTTGAGTGAAAAGCCTATCATCACTGTCGCCGGGAAGAACTGGCCAAGTGAAGTCTTTACTTTTTGCGGTGGTGAAAACATTTTCGCAGAATCCAGCGCGCCTTATCCTCAGGTCAGCATCGAGCAGGTCATCACTCGCCAACCAGAGGTTATTTTTACTTCTCGTCACGCAATGAGTAATGATGGTATGTGGGCAGAGTGGAGCAATGAGCTTCCCGCACTTAGAAATAAACACATCTGGTCTCTAAACTCAGATTGGATTAACCGCCCAACCCCACGCACACTAAATGCGATCATAGAAGTGTGTGAGCACTTTAAAAGCGTTCGTCAAAAACGCTAACGATTTCGTGGCAAATACCGTACAATTTCCGCCCATTTTTTCTCACACTATATAAAGGTACTAAGTAACATGGACTCCATGCTGCTTTATATGATCGATTTGTTCGGTACCGCTGTTTTCGCTATCTCTGGCGTGTTACTGGCGGGCCGTTTAAAAATGGATCCATTCGGCGTTATCGTTCTCGGCAGTGTGACTGCTATTGGTGGCGGAACAATCCGAGACATGGCGCTAGGTGCCACTCCTGTATTTTGGATAACAGATACTACGTATTTATGGGTGATATTTGTTACGTGTCTACTAACCATGCTTGTTATTCGAAGACCCAAGCGACTCTCATGGTGGGTATTACCCGTTTGTGATGCCATCGGTCTCGCTGTATTTGTGGGAATTGGAGTAGAGAAGGCACTCGCCTACAATGCATCTGGAATGGTCGCTGTGATAATGGGGGTTATTACTGGCTGTGGAGGTGGTATTATACGTGATGTACTGGCTCGCGAAGTTCCTATGGTATTAAGAAGTGAAGTCTACGCTACGGCATGTATTATTGGCGGCATCTTCCATACGATGGCGGTAAACATGGGTTATGACCACTCAACGGCTTTACTCGCTGGTGTAATCTCAACGCTCATTATACGTCTCGGTGCTATTCGTTGGCATCTATCCCTGCCAACTTTCGCAATTAACCGTTAAACACAAACAGCATCACTCATCATCGAGTCGACCAAGTGTCGGCTCCTCTAATTTATGCTCATTTAATTCGCCAATTCTTGGACAATTCGCTAAATTATCTCAACCATTCCTAACTTTCATTAATTATTATGTTGCTTGAAGGTATTGAGACGTTACTTGTCCTCAGTAAAGAAAAAACCATGAGCCGCACGGGCAGCCAACTCTATATTAGTCAATCTGCGGTGAGTAAGCGCATTTCGAATCTAGAGAAGAAGTTAGGAAAAAAATTGATTGAGCCAAGTGGTCGGCATATAAAGCTGACCTCCGATGGCCTCGCGCTCATCAACACGATCGAGCCAACGTTCAATGAGTTAAGAGGTCAGATCTATGATCAGCAAGAAATAGAAGATACTTCTTTGATCAAGATAGACTGCTCTGAAACCTTAGTCGCTGGATACCTTAGTGTGATCATGGCAGAACGCTTTGCCCATGACCAGTACATACGAATATCGACCAATCATACACCACGCATTATTGAAAACGTCAAATCAGGTAAAGCGACACTGGGATTCTGTGCCGGTTATTTACCGCCTCATCATGGATTAATGAGCCTTCACCTCGCTGATGAACCTTTTTCAATCGTCAGTAGATACCCACTTTCGCAACTACCCAAAGCCATTTTGACCAATGACTTAACCAATCCTGCCAACACTTACCAACAAGCTATTTTGTCAAAATACGGAATTGAGCCTTTGATGGAAATGGATTCATACACTGCGGCAGCACAACTGGCTTTGGGCGGAATGGCTCCTGCTTTAATTCCTAAATCTATCCTGAAGACACTTAATATCACACCCAAATTCTGCTATGACTTTGAAGAACTAGGACAGTTAATTCGACCAATACATATCTGCTTGCGCCACAGCACATATCGCAGCGAACGAGTTAAAGCACTGACAAAATCCATTGCTGATGTTGTTGCCAAAGAAGTTTCGTTGCCATGAGCATCGACATCACAATAACTAGAGGACGAATCCATTTTTGCCCTTTACTTACAACTACCTTCGCCCCTAACTGAGCACCAAGAAAACCGCCAACAGCCATGGTTAAGCCAAGCTTCCACACTGGCAACCCAGCTAAGATAAAAAAGATTAGTGCCGCTATGTTTGACGTGAAATTGAGGATTTTGGTCCTAGCTGTGGCTTCGACCAAAGAAAAGTGACCTAGTGCAACAAAACAAACAGTAAAAATAGATCCAGTCCCAGGGCCAAAAAAGCCATCATAGAAACCGATCCCGCCACCAATGCATAGCGCAAACATCGCTTCAGATAACTTTGGTTCTCCATCGGTTTTTCGCGTACTTGGCGCGAGTAAAAAATAGAGGGAAATGGCTATCAAAAGAACAGGGATCAAACTGGTGAGTACGCTAGCATCAATAAACTGCACAGCCTCGGCACCGATTGCTGCGCCTATAAAAGTACAGAGTATCGCGAAACGCATTTCCTTTAGGCTGACAATACCGTTACGCACGAAATACCAGCTAGCAGAGAAACTGCCAAACGAACTTTGTAACTTGTTGGTTGCTAGAGCTTGAGTCGGACTCAACCCCGCAGCCAAAAGCGCAGGGAGCGTAATGAGTCCTCCCCCACCAGCCATCGCATCAATAAAGCCTGCGGCAGTCGCAACCAAAAATAGGGCCAACAAAATCTCAACCGTGATTTCCACTACACTTCCTTTTTGAAGAGGTATCAAGAGAAAGAAACGGTAGCACTTATTCACAAAACCACCAATGGAAAGTCAAGACATCAATCTATTCCTAATTTTCATCAGTCAGTAAATTTAGAAAATGATACATTAAAAATATCAATTACATCCAAATATAGAGCCTCACCTCAAGAGCCTCTTAATATTTTGATAGAAAGAGAAAATGCTGTCTTAATAGGAAATATTTAATCTGATAAAAACGAAAATAATGGAAGCCTTACTGACTCGACCATCAATAAAAGAAAAGCAATTACGCTTAAAAATCGAACAAATAGTGAATGTTAATCAGCTATTCAACGTTATTGACGCTAAACCAGAGACTAGCGGTGCGGGTGTAATTTATATTGATAACAAATTCACCGTTGTACGCTTAAGAGACTTTAAATCCACATGCCATATCAATCCTACCTTTATCATTCTACGAGAACCGATAAAATTACAATCATCTCAAGAATTTGCAAAAAAAATAAAACAGGAAGAATCAAAATCAAGATTCAATCAAGAGCTTCTATCAGCGAGCATTAGCTGTATTGGTGCAGCGATTGGCTGGATTGGAGTAGTTGGTTCGGGGCTAACAATACCAGTAAGTGGTCCTGTGGGCGTAACTATGTCCTATATCTCACACGCCGCTACTGTTGCTGCCACAGCTCAATGTGCTATTGGAGTAGCAAGAACCCGTATGGTATCTAAATCACCAGATAAATTATCGGATATAGACAGTAATGAGTGGTATCAAAATACAACTAAAGCTTTAGATTATATCTCCTTAGCTGGAGCGGGCGCTAGCGGATATCAAACGATAAAAATGGTTCAATCTCTTAAGCAAACCACTAAGAAAGGCGTTCCCGAGATTCTAAAAGGCTTAAACAGACAAGAAAGAACAATATTAACTAAAGAAATCATCCGTAAAAACCTTCCGAGCATTTCGAATAAAGCTCGTAAACAGCTAATGTTGTCAGGAGAAATTCCTAAAAGGTATTCACAAGCAACAATATCCGCATCCATTTCTCATCAGCTTCTAGATGCAATTGGAGGCTCAATTAGCATAGTAGGAAGCGGTTATTCGGGAGAGTTAAGAAATCTTGCAATTGGAATCTATGAGGAATTGAAAGTTGAATACTAAATCAATTAGCATAGCAAACATCTCACTAAGTATATGTTTATACTTGGCATTGACTATTGGTCTGGCTATTAGCTTAAGCATTTGGAATGACTGGTTTTCCTTCACTCAACACATTGCTCTAGATACTTACCTTCTTACATTGGGAGCTATTACGGTTGTTGTTGTATGCATTCCAAACATCCTGACAATAAGCAAAGGATTAAGTATTGCTGCAAAAATAAACTTAATCACTATCTCTTTTATCATTCTTACCTGCAGTATCAACTTTGTTGTAGCAAGTGGTAGTACTATTTCTTCATCTTTAGGAACATTGCTTGCCATAATTAGCTTGATGATCTTCAAAAGCGAAGCATACCAATCGTTCCTAGCACATTTTAATACTCTTCATTTTAGAAAAACCTAGATATAAAAAAGCCCGCTCAAATGAGCGGGCAATGAGGTTGTCATATAAGCCCTATTTTTCGGGCTTACTGATTTTTATCTATTACGCTTCTAGGCTAGCTTTCACTTTTGCGTGTAGCTCTTGAACCGAAGTTACTGACGCTTTTGCATCTGCAGTGTGAGACATACATGTAGCGAACGCTGCGTTCAGTGTCGTTGTGTAGTTCACTTTTTCTGCCAGTGCACCGCGGCGTAGAACTTTCGAATCTTCAATCGCTTGACGACCAGCTGCCGTGTTTACGATGTAGGTGTATTCGTTGTTCTTGATGCGGTCAAGAATGTGTGGACGACCTTCGTGTACTTTGTTTACCAAGCGTGGGTTGATACCCGCTTCGCCCAGAATCACAGCAGTACCGTGTGTCGCATCCAACTGGTAACCCAGTTTCACTAGCTTAGAAGCCAGGTCAACAACACGCTCTTTATCGCCTTCACGTACTGACAGTAGCGCACGACCACCTTCAGGGTAAACCGCACCACAACCTAGCTCTGCTTTCGCGTAAGCTTCTGCGAATGTTGCGCCAACGCCCATTACTTCACCTGTTGAGCGCATTTCTGGGCCCAATAGCGGATCAACGCCAGGGAACTTGTTGAACGGCAGAACCACTTCTTTCACTGAGTAGTAAGGAGGGATAATCTCTTTAGTAAAGCCTTGTGACTCTAGAGATTGACCCGCCATTACACGTGCAGCGATTTTCGCTAGAGGTGCACCTGTCGCTTTCGATACGAATGGTACCGTACGAGCAGCACGAGGGTTCACTTCGATTAGGTAAACGTCGTTGTCTTTCACAGCAAACTGCGTGTTCATCAAACCGCGTACACCGAGTTCGAACGCCAGCTTCTCAACTTGCTCACGCATCTTGTCTTGAATTTCCTGACTTAGCGTGTATGCAGGCAGTGAACATGCAGAGTCACCAGAGTGAACACCCGCTTGTTCGATATGTTCCATGATACCGCCGATAACGACGCGTTCACCGTCACAGATAGCATCAATATCAACTTCGGTTGCATCATCCAAGAAACGGTCTAGTAGAACTGGAGACTCGTTCGATACGCTTACTGCTTCGTTGAAGTAGCGACGCAGGTCTTGCTCGTCGTATACGATTTCCATCGCACGACCACCGAGTACATAAGATGGACGAACAACTAATGGGAAGCCAATTTCTTTCGACTTCTCAACCGCTTGCTCCATCGTTGTTACTGTCGCGTTTTCTGGCTGAAGTAGACCTAAACGGTCAACAGCGGCTTGGAAGCGTTCACGGTCTTCCGCACGGTCGATAGCATCTGGGCTCGTACCAATGATTGGAACACCAGCCGCTTCTAGAGCACGAGCCAGTTTAAGTGGCGTTTGACCACCGTACTGAACAATTACACCTTTTGGTTTTTCAACGCGAGCGATAGACAGTACATCTTCCAGAGTTACTGGTTCGAAGTACAGACGATCAGACGTATCGTAGTCAGTAGATACCGTTTCTGGGTTACAGTTAACCATAATGGTTTCGTAACCGTCTTCACGCAGCGCAAGTGATGCGTGTACACAACAGTAGTCGAATTCAATGCCTTGGCCGATACGGTTTGGACCACCACCAAGAACCATGATCTTGTCTTTGTCTGTTGGGTTGGCTTCACACTCTTCATCGTAAGATGAGTACATGTAAGCCGTGTCAGAAGAAAACTCTGCGGCACACGTATCCACACGTTTGTAAACCGGGTGAATATCAAACTGCTCACGAGCACGGCGAATTTCACTTTCAGCGACACCAAGCAGTTTAGACAAGCGCGCATCAGAGAAGCCTTTACGTTTCATCTGGCGAAGCACTTCTTTGGTCAAACCTGCGTAGCCGCCCGCCTTGACTTGCTCTTCGAGTTTTACGATTTCTTCGATTTGAACCAGGAACCAACGGTCAATTTGAGTCAAGTTGAACACGCCGTCAACTGACATGCCAGCTCGGAATGCATCGGCGATGTACCAGATACGCTCAGCGCCTGCTTCTTTAAGTTCGTGACGAATCTTAGTCAGTGCATCTGGTGCTTCTAAATCGACCATCTCGTCAAAACCAGTTGCGCCAACTTCTAGGCCACGAAGTGCTTTGTGAAGAGATTCTTGTTGGTTACGACCAATTGCCATTACCTCACCAACCGATTTCATCTGAGTAGTCAGACGGTCGTTTGCGCCAGCAAATTTCTCGAAGTTAAAGCGAGGAATCTTAGTTACTACGTAGTCGATAGTTGGTTCGAATGATGCTGGTGTTGCACCGCCCGTGATGTCGTTTTGTAATTCGTCCAGAGTAAAGCCAACTGCCAGCTTCGCGGCAATTTTCGCGATTGGGAAGCCTGTTGCTTTTGATGCTAGCGCAGAAGAGCGAGATACACGCGGGTTCATCTCGATGATGACCATACGGCCATCTTTCGGGTTGATACCAAACTGTACGTTTGAACCACCTGTTTCAACACCAATTTCACGTAGAACGGCTAGCGAAGCATTACGCATTAGCTGGTATTCTTTGTCTGTAAGTGTTTGCGCTGGTGCAACCGTGATTGAGTCACCCGTATGGATGCCCATTGGGTCAAAGTTCTCGATTGAACATACGATGATACAGTTGTCCGCTTTGTCACGAACGACTTCCATTTCGTACTCTTTCCAACCGATTAGTGACTCATCGATAAGAAGTTCGTTGGTCGGAGATAAGTCCAGACCGCGACGACAGATTTCTTCGAACTCTTCTTTGTTGTACGCGATACCACCACCAGTGCCACCCATGGTGAACGATGGACGGATGATACAAGGGAAGCCAACCATATCTAAAACTTTGTAAGCTTCTTCCATGCTCTTCGCTGTATCTGCGCGAGGACACTCAAGGCCGATAGACTTCATCGCTTTATCAAAACGAGAACGGTCTTCCGCTTTGTCGATTGCATCTGCAGTTGCGCCGATCATCTCTACGCCGAATTCTTCTAGTACGCCGTGTTTCTCTAAGTCTAACGCACAGTTAAGTGCAGTCTGGCCACCCATGGTTGGCAAAACTGCATCTGGACGCTCTTTTTCAATGATCTTGCGTACCACTTCCCATTGGATTGGCTCGATGTAAGTCGCATCAGCCATCTCTGGGTCAGTCATGATCGTTGCTGGGTTCGAGTTAACCAGAATAACTCGGTAGCCTTCTTCACGAAGTGCTTTACAGGCTTGTGCGCCAGAGTAGTCAAACTCACATGCCTGACCGATAACAATCGGACCAGCACCAAGAATTAGAATACTTTGAATGTCAGTACGTTTTGGCATTATCTACTACTCCGAATTAAGCGCTGTGTTTTTTGATTAGTTCGATAAAGTGGTCAAATAGCGGTGCCGCGTCATGTGGACCTGGGCTCGCTTCTGGGTGACCTTGGAAGCTAAATGCTGGCTTGTCTGTGCGGTGAATACCTTGCAAAGAGCCATCAAATAACGATACGTGAGTAGCACGTAAGTTTTCCGGTAACGTTGCTTCATCTGCCGCAAAGCCGTGGTTTTGCGAAGTGATCATAACAACGTTACGGTCTAAATCTTTTACTGGGTGGTTTGCACCATGGTGACCAAACTTCATTTTCACGGTTTGTGCACCTGACGCTAACGCAAGGATTTGATGACCTAAACAGATACCGAAGATAGGTAAGCCTTTTTCTAGGAACACTTTTGTCGCTTCAATCGCGTAAGTACATGGTTCTGGATCACCAGGGCCATTTGATAGGAAAACACCGTCCGGGTTCATCGCAAGCACTTCTTCCGCTGACGTTTCAGCAGGAACAACCGTTAAGCGGCAACCGCGGTCAACCAACATTCGTAGGATGTTGCGTTTTGCGCCGAAGTCGTAAGCAACGACGTGGTATGGCAGCTCGCTGTCATCTTTCGCCTCTGGAAGTCCACCTTCAAGCGTCCACGAACCTTGTTTCCATTGATACGCTTCTTTCGTTGTAACTTCTTTCGCAAGGTCCATTCCTTTTAAGCCTGGGAATTCTTTTGCTTTCGCTAAAGCCAAAGCTTCATCTAGGTTATTACCCGCAACAATACAACCGTTTTGAGCACCTTTTTCACGCAAGATACGAGTGAGCTTTCGCGTATCAATATCAGCGATGCCAACGATATTTTGAGACTTAAGGTAATCAGAGAGGGATTGTTCATTACGGAAGTTAGAAGCGATAAGAGGAAGATCGCGAATCACAAGGCCTTGTGCATGAATGGAAGAGGATTCTTCATCTTCGGAAGTGGTTCCGGTATTGCCAATGTGAGGATAAGTAAGGGTGACGATTTGCTGAGAATAGGAAGGATCAGTGAGGATTTCTTGATACCCCGTCATCGAGGTATTAAAAACGACTTCACCAACGGAAATACCATCTGCCCCTATGGACACTCCGTGGAACACTGTCCCATCTTCTAGGACTAACAGTGCTAATTTACCCAAGACAACCTCCAGAATAAAAATGCAAAAAAAATAAATCAAACTGCAAACATGCCTTCTTTTACCTATAAAATCTACATAAATAGGTATTTCAGACAAATTGGCGGTATTCTAAAGTTGGACTGGAAACCTGTCAACCTACAATCAAAAATAAATTATCAATTTCTAGCGAGTAAGGTCATTTCGAATCAGTAAGGCTCAAAAAGACAACTTTTGAATGCTATTACATAGGGAGGGATAGAGGTTTAATGAATTTTACAAATTTGAACTTTTTAGGGATCACAAAAAATTATGAGTTTTTAACGCAAACGTTCACCACGACAAAAATAGGAACACTTTTAACGGTTACACCCAAAAACAAAGCCAAAATAGATAAAAACACAACAAAAGTAAGTGCTAAAATCTTCTCTATCAGAATCATTTTATTTACAAATAATTCTATAGATATAAAAAAGCCGGCTAACGCCGGCGAATAATTATGTATTTAGAGTTCATTCAATCCCAAAACATCTGTCATGGTATAAAAGCCCGCAGGTTTAGCACTCAACCAAACTGCAGCCTTTACGGCTCCATTAGCAAACGTCATGCGATCAGTCGCTTTGTGCGTTATTTCCACTCGTTCCCCGATATCAGCAAACATAGCCGTATGCTCACCGACGATATCGCCAGCGCGAATCGTAGCAAAGCCGATCTCATCTTTTGTTCGTTCACCAGTAATGCCTTCTCGAGCATAGACAGCTACATCATTCAGCTTATTACCCATCGCACCAGCAATAGCTTCTCCCATTCCGATAGCGGTACCAGAGGGGGCATCAACTTTATGGCGATGGTGTGCTTCAACAATCTCGATATCACAGTAATCCCCCATTACTTTGGCCGCTTTCTCAAGAAGCTTAAAGACAAGGTTTACGCCTACAGAATAATTTGGCGCCATCACAACAGGCACTTGCTTGGCTGCTTCATCGATAAGATCACGCTCTGCATCGCTGAAGCCAGTCGTCCCAATCACAATGCTCTTACCGTATTTCTTACACAACTCGAGATTCGCTAATGTGCTTACTGGAGCGGTGAAATCGATGATTACATCAAAATTATCGACGTCTTTAGCAAGATCATCTGTTAAGAGCACATCGAATTTACCTTCACCACAAAGTTCACCGATATCGACGCCGACGAGTGAAGACTCAGGTCGTTCTGATCCCGCGCTCACTGTCGCTTCAGGATTAAGGTGTGAAGCTTTAACCAAATTGCGGCCCATTCGGCCAGCTGCTCCTGCGATTGCAATACGAACCATTGCGCTTTCTCTCCTTCTCTGGATAACGAGGTTTGCTCTCGTTCTCTCGTTTCGCTTAATCTGTTTAAACTAACAACATACCGTGGTTACCACAAGCAAGTTCATCGAGCTTAAGCAAACTCTTTTACAACACGCTCCAAGATAGGTACGTTCGCTTCAGGAAAGGTGTAGTCGCCCAATTCGCTGATTTCAACCCAGCATCCTTCTTGACCTTCTCGACCGTAAGGCTCATTACTGAATTGAGATACTGTAATAAAATCAAACTTGAGTGATTTATCTGGATAGTCGTATTCCAAGTGTTCAAAAGGGGCTTGCTCAATAACTTCAATTCCCACTTCTTCTTCGAGTTCTCTTGTAATAGCAAGCTCAATGCTTTCTCCCGGCTCGACTTTGCCACCCGGAAACTCCCAAAACCCGCCTTTGTGCTTATCATCAGGACGCTTTGTAATAAAGATCTTTGATTTGTCTTGGTTAAAAATAATTGCCGCGACTATGTGAATTCTTTTCATGGGGATTCCTAACTCTCAAGACCGTTGTACTTTTCTATTGTGACAACGAGCTTCTACATCTCAAAAACTTGCTGACCTATCAAACTTAGGAATTTGATAGCCAAAGAATTTATTTAAAAAAAGAGTCGCCTAAGCGACTCTTTGATAAATAATCCGACTAACAGATTAGTCGATTTTGCCGTGGCACTGTTTGTACTTCTTGCCACTGCCACAAGGGCAAGGTTCATTACGACCTACTTTACGTTCATCACGTACCATTGGTTGATTTGAACCTTCTTCAGATTCTTCACCTTCAGAAAGCGGGTTTTGTGCTGCAGCGTGTTGCGCTTGCGCACGACGAGCTGCTTCTTCAGCTTGCGCACGACGCTGTTCTTCCATGCGTTCAACTTCTTCTTGTTGCTGAACGCGAACACGAGATAGAACAGTAATAACATCTGTTTTCAGCGCTTCTAGTAGACCCTCAAACAGTTCAAACGACTCACGTTTGTATTCTTGTTTTGGGTTCTTCTGTGCGTAACCACGTAAATGGATACCTTGACGCAAGTGATCCATCGCAGCCAAATGCTCTTTCCAAAGCGTATCCAGAGTCTGAAGCATGACCGATTTTTCGAAGTTGCGAAGCACTTGTGCACCCACCACTTCCTCTTTCTCTTTGTACACTTCAACGGCTAGGTTGATGATCTTTTCACGTAGTGCTTCTTCGTAAAGCTTGTCGTCTTCTTCAAGCCATTGCTTCACTGGCGCATCAAGATCGAAGTCCGCTTTCAAGCGCTCTTGTAGACCTTCAACATCCCACATATCTTCTAGTGACTGTGGTGGAATGTACTCATCAATAACCGCTGTTAGCACATCTTCACGGTTTTGCTCGATCATGCCGCTGATGTCTTCAACGTTCATTAACTCGTCACGCAGTTCGTAGACAACCTTACGTTGATCGTTCGCTACATCATCGTATTCAAGCAGCTGCTTACGGATATCAAAGTTCCGACCTTCCACTTTGCGCTGTGCTTTTTCAATTGAGCGAGAAAGCATTTTCGATTCAATAGCTTCACCTTCTTCCATACCACTTTGAATAAGGCTCGCCATACGATCAGAAGTGAAAATACGTAGCAAAGAGTCTTCCATAGATAGGTAGAAGCGCGATGAACCCGCATCACCTTGACGACCGGAACGACCACGTAGCTGGTTATCAATACGGCGAGATTCGTGGCGCTCAGTACCGATGATATGTAGACCACCAGCTTCTAGCACTTGGTCATGCACCACTTTCCACTCTGCTTTAATCGCATCGATTTGCTCTTGAGTTGGGTTCTCTAAAGCTTCAACTTTTGATTGCCAGCTACCGCCAAGCACAATGTCCGTACCACGACCGGCCATGTTGGTCGCGATAGTTACCGCACCAGGCATGCCCGCTTCAGCAACAATTTCCGCTTCTTTCTCATGGAATTTCGCGTTCAATACGTTGTGTTTGATCTTAGCCTTCTTCAATGCGTTAGAAAGAAGTTCTGACTTTTCAATCGACACAGTACCAACAAGCGTTGGCTGCCCTTTGGCAACACGCTCTTTAATATCTTCAATGATTGCCGCAAACTTCTCTGCTTCAGTACGGTAAACCACATCTGGCATATCGTTACGAATCATCGGCTTGTTGGTTGGGATAACCACCGTTTCCAAACCATAGATAGACTGGAATTCGAACGCTTCAGTATCCGCTGTACCTGTCATACCTGACAGTTTTTCGTATAAACGGAAGTAGTTCTGGAAGGTAATAGAAGCCAAAGTTTGGTTTTCGTTTTGGATCTTAACGCCTTCTTTCGCTTCTACTGCTTGGTGAAGACCTTCAGACCAACGACGACCTGGCATTGTACGACCAGTGTGTTCATCAACGATGACCACTTCACCTTCATCAGTAACAATGTAATCAACGTTACGCTCGAATAACACATGAGCACGCAAAGCAGCATTCACGTGATGCAACATGCTGATGTTAGCCGGAGAGTAAAGTGTATCACCTTCCTCCATCAGACCGTTTTTCACTAACAGTTCTTCAACGTATTCTTGACCCGTTTCAGTTAGGTATACTTGCTTTGATTTTTCATCAACAGTGTAGTGACCATCACCACGGTATTCTTCAGAGTCTTCTTTATCTTGCTTTTTCAGATGCGGGATCAAAAGGTTGATTCGAGTGTATAGCTCAGAGCTATCTTCAGCAGGACCAGAAATGATCAAAGGAGTACGAGCTTCATCAATTAGGATTGAGTCTACCTCATCGACAACTGCAAAGAAGCGATCACGCTGTACACGGTCTTCGCTACGGAAAGCCATATTGTCACGAAGGTAGTCAAAACCAAATTCATTGTTGGTTCCGTATAGAATGTCAGCTTGGTACGCTTCTTTTTTCTCTTGAGGAGGCATGTTTGGCACGTTTACGCCAACGGTCATACCTAAAAATTCAAATAGAGGGCGGTTCGTCTCAGCATCACGTTTAGCTAGATAATCGTTCACTGTTACGATGTGAACGCCTTTACCAGCAAGAGCATTTAAGTAAGCAGGAAGCGTTGCAGTCAGCGTTTTACCTTCACCTGTACGCATCTCCGCAATTTGACCCGCATTTAGAACCATACCACCGATAAGCTGAACGTCGAAGTGACGCATGCCGTAGACACGCTTAGATGCTTCACGAACCGTAGCAAAAGCTTCAGGAAGTAGTTTATCAAGAGTTTCACCTTTCTCTAGGCGCTCACGGAACTCAACCGTCTTTGCTTTTAACTCTTCATCACTTAGAGCTTCGAATGTTGGCTCGTAGTTATTAATTTCTTTTACAATTTTTCTAAGGCGGCGCAGTGTTCGGTCGTTGCGACTGCCAATCACTTTTGTCAGTAGCTTAGTTATCATTTTTCGTGAATCTCTCTTTAATCAGACCGTTCCCGATCTACTCATAATGCCTTCAGTCTCTGCCAGTTTGGAACTAAGAATACTGAGATAAATCATTTATCAAAGATATTGAGTTCAAACATCCATATTTCAAGGCTAAGTTTCGAAACAATGTGGATTAGTGTAAGGATTTTTCATCGATACAACCATAAATAGACGTATTTGTTTGAAGCACTCTGAAGTTTTTACTTAAAGTGGTGACTGATTAGACGATATTGCATACCACAATATGTGTAATCTATTCAGAGCAGACTTTGCTTTTTACCTTGCTACATTGTAAAACTGAAGCGAAAGACGTTAATGTAAACTATACCTTGATAGAAAGCTGCTCTAGAATAGCTGATATCTCAACAAAATTAGATTTTACCTATGCGTGATCACCGTCCAACCTCGACTGAAGATGTTATTGCTGAATCACAGTTCAAGCAGATTCAAGAACATGCTGGAGAAATCTTACAGCTTAACCAAGCTTTGCAAGAGATCTTACCCACTGGGACGGCCGATCATTGCCGGGTGGCGAATGTTCGTAATGGCCACCTATTGATCGATGTTTCTAGTGCCGCGATCAAAATGAAGATCGATTACGATCGCCTCATGATCCTAAATAAACTTCGTACTCAAGGCTTTGCCAAACTGATGAGCGTTGAAGTGAGGATCAATCCATCATTATACAGAAATCGTTTCGAACAAGACGACAGACCTAAACGTCCACCATTAACAGAATCTGCAGCAAAGTCATTGATGACGATTGCCGACATGGCACCGCCTAAAATTCAAGAGCGTTTAAAGCGATTGGCCGATATGGCAGAAAAGAAAGACCGTAAGTAACCGTTATTTCAATATGCTGAAAGCTCGAATGCTATTAATAAGCCCAAGATTAAAGCCAAATAGCAAAAAACCAGGCATAAGCCTGGTTTTTTATTAATTTTAATGCCGAGTATTTACGCAAGCACCATATTTGGTTCAGCGAATGCTACTGGTGAGCCGACTTCTTCTTCGAATGTAGTCCACTCCCACGCTTCCTGATCAGCAAGAACAGCTCGCAGAAGTTGGTTGTTCAAACCGTGACCCGATTTAAAGGCGCGAAATTCACCGATGATTGGGTGACCACACATGTAAAGATCACCAATCGCATCCAACACTTTGTGAGTCACAAACTCATTTTCAAAGCGTAGACCTTCTTCGTTAAGAATACGGTAATCATCCAATACGATAGCATTGTCGAAACTACCACCCAAAACTAGGTTTTGAGACTGTAGATATTCGATATCACGCATAAAGCCAAACGTACGTGCACGAGAAATTTCACGAACGAAGCCTTTTGAGGAGAAATCAAACAGCAAGCGCTGTTCGTCTGACTCAATAGCAGGGTGATTAAATTCAATTTCGAAGTCCATGCGGAAGCCGTTAAATGGTACAAACTCTGCCCATTTATCGCCATCTTCAAAACGAACTGGCTTTTTAATACGGATGAAACGTTTTGGCGCATTTTGCGTTTCTATACCTGCTTGTTGTAGCAAGTATACAAATGGGCTAGCACTACCATCCATAATTGGAATTTCAGGTGCGTCTACCTCGACAACAATGTTGTCGATGCCCATACCAGCAAGTGCCGCATTCAAGTGCTCTACAGTTGAAATACGCACACCTTCGTCGTTTACCAAAGCAGTACATAGCATGGTGTCACGAACAGAAGCTGGATCAGCTGGAAAATCTACAGGTGGGTTTACATCTGTACGACGGTAAATGATACCTGTATTTGCAGCAGCCGGGCGCAGAGTAAGCGTGACTTTACGACCAGAGTGGAGGCCCACACCAGTTGTTTTCACTATTTCTTTCAGAGTACGTTGTCTGATCATCTGCTTGCCTCTCAAAAATTTGCTACAAAACACGGCCGTCTGTAACGTCGACCGTGAATGCTACCATAATTTTGAGCCATGTCAAATTTATGGATTAAAGATTAATCAGCCTGACGACGCAAAAATGCCGGGATATCTAAATAACCACTTTCCTTCTCTTGCTTCGGAGCCGCAGAGCTTTGGCTCGACGATGCTGGAGAAGAAGAAACTGTATTTGTAGGCTGAGGAGTTACCTGTGGCTTCTCTTGCACTTGATTATTTTGCAAGGTTTGTGCCGGTTTCTCTTCAGCTTGCGTTGCCGCCGCTTGCTGTTGTGGTTGAGCCTGCGGCGTCGGAGCCACTTTCGCTTTACCACCCGCAACTAGCGTGATATCTGGTTTTTTCTCATTGCCAATACCTGTCGCTACAACTGTTACGCGGATTTCGTCCGTCATATCTGGGTCTAGAGAAGTACCGATAACAACAGTTGCATTGTCAGAAGCAAATGCTTTCACTGTATTACCAACCGTCTCAAACTCGTCAAGACGCATATCCAGACCAGCAGTAATATTGACAAGAACACCACGAGCGCCCGCTAGATCGATGTCTTCCAGAAGTGGGCTAGAAATTGCCATTTCAGCCGCTTCTTCAGCACGATCTTCGCCTTTAGCAATACCGCTGCCCATCATCGCGTGACCCATTTCAGACATTACTGTTCTTACGTCCGCAAAGTCAACGTTGATCATGCCAGGGCGAGTAATTAGCTCAGCAATGCCTTGAACTGCGTTCTTAAGAACGTCGTTCGCACTTGCAAAAGCTTCTAGTAGCGTGACACCACGGCCAAGTACTTTAAGCAGCTTTTCGTTTGGAATCGTAATCAAAGAGTCAACGTGCTTAGACAGCTCATCGATACCTTGCTCAGCGAACGCCAAACGCTTTTTGCCTTCAAAGCTGAACGGTTTTGTCACTACCGCGACAGTTAGAATGCCAAGCTCTTTAGCTACTTCAGCAATAACAGGTGCTGCACCAGTACCTGTACCGCCACCCATACCAGCTGCGATAAACACCATATCGGCGCCAGTTAGGGAATCTTTAATTCTATCTCTGTCTTCGAGAGCTGCGTCACGGCCAACCTGTGGATTAGCACCTGCACCCAGACCTTTGGTGATATCGCCACCGATCTGAATAACATTGCCAACGCTTGTCTTACGAAGTGCTTGCGCATCAGTGTTGACGCTGATGAATTCCACACCTTCGATGGATTCACGCACCATGTGTTCAACGGCGTTACCACCGCCGCCACCAACCCCAACGACCTTGATTACTGCATCGTCAGACATTTCCATCATCGGTTCAAACATGTGTTGTCTCCGTTTATCCTGCAACTCAGGTTAAAACTCTTTTTGTATCCAGTTACGCAATTTATCGAAAAAGCCAGTAACAGATGAGCGTTTAGGTTCATTATAATCGCTATCGTCGCTAGACTGCATGTCTCTTGCGTAATGAAGTAATCCAACTGCCGTAGAATGGTACGGCTCTTTTACATAGTCAGTTAATCCGCTGACTTCGAGCGGTTTGCCGACCCTTACTTGATTGCGGAATACGCGTTCCGCACATTCTATCACTCCGTCCATTTGCGCAGCACCGCCGGTGAGTACAACCCCCGCAGCTAGATGGTGCTTTATACCCTCTTCGCGCAATTTCGCTTGTACAGAGTCAATAGTTTGGTTAACCAGTCCCATAAGCTCAGAGTAGCGTGGCTCAATCACTTCTGACAACGTTTGACGTTGCAGACTACGTGATGGTCGCCCACCTACGCTTGGTACATTAACCGTGTCATCCTTACTGACCAGTTCACTCAAAGCACAGCCATATTTAACTTTTATTTCTTCAGCATCGCTCACTGGCGTACCAAAAGCAAAAGCAATATCGCTGGTTACAGCATTTCCTGCGTACGAAAATACTTCTGTGTGACGTAACGCACCGCCAGTCCAGATGGCCACATCCATCGTGCCGGCGCCAATATCCACCACACAAACTCCAAGCTCTCTTTCATCCTCGGTGATTACTGCATTACTTGCAGCAAGTCCAGAAAATACGAGTTGCTCTACTTTAAGGCCGCATCGTTCTACCGCCTTAATAATATTGCGTGCCATGTCATTATGGCATGAGATAAGGTGGACACTTACTTCCATTCTTACCCCAGATAAACCAAGCGGATTTTTGATTCCCTCTTGGTAATCAATGGTGAACTCTTGCGGAATCACATGAAGGATTCGCTGTTCATCACCGATTTTAATCGATTTTGCGGTATGGATAGCGCGATCCATGTCTTCTTGAGACACTTCTTCATCTGAAATCGTGCCCATACCTTTTTCAATTCGGCTTGCGATATGCTTACCAGACAACGAAATGAAGACTCGGCTGATCTGGCACTCGGCCATCAATTCAGCTTGATCAATTGCACGTTGTACTGATTTTACAACCGACTCCAAGTC
Organism: Vibrio chemaguriensis; assembly: GCF_012275705.1. Taxonomy (NCBI): domain Bacteria; kingdom Pseudomonadati; phylum Pseudomonadota; class Gammaproteobacteria; order Vibrionales; family Vibrionaceae; genus Vibrio; species Vibrio chemaguriensis. Next base: position 77,515 of record NZ_SHOE01000008.1, on the reverse strand, counting down.
ATTCACGCCACCTTTATCCATGCCACGTGAAGGGCTACTACCTGCGCCAATAATATTAATTTGACCGTCTGGTAGAACCTCACCCACTAGAGCCGATACGGTTGCAGTGCCTATATCAAGACCAACAATAATGTTGTCATCAGCGGCCTTAGTCATCTGTACTCTCTTCTAACTCTTGTTCAGGAAACCAACCAACTGCGGCTCCTGTATCGTACCTAAGATCGATATAACTGATTCTTTGCGTGTCACTGCCAAGCTTGTTATAGAGCTTAAAAAATCGCTCTATACGCTCAAGAAGAGACTCTTTACCGAGCTCTAATCGAATACCGTTATCAAGGATGATTTGCCAAGCTCGTCGCTCGTTTAATACCAGAGACGATATCGCTAAACCCAATTGCTGAAACTTAGGACTCAAATCACGGTAAGCCTGTAAGACTTCTGGTCCGCTGTCTTTGGGTCCGTACAGTTTCACTTTTTCTTCTTGTAACAGAGCCACATCGCCATCAAAAACAAACCCGTTTTTATCTAACAGTTCGTTGCCATTCCAAATGGCTTCAGGTTGATGCTCTGTCAAAAAAACTTTTACTGTATCCGGCCACTGCTTTCGGATTGCGGCATGCGCCACCCATGGCAGAGCTTCGACACTTTGCTGTAATACATCAATATCCTGAGACATAAATGTACCGATGTGATCTATTCGACTAAATGCAGCCTGCACATCGTCAGCTTGGACATACTCCAGTTTTCCCTGAAGTACTATTTTGGAGAGAGGTAACCTTTGGTCATCCCACATCCAACTGATCGCCGAGTACAAAACAGAACTAATTAAGGTCACAACCACAACGAAAAATAACGCACCCAAGATTTTCTCTTGGCGACCACGGTTATTATCCGTGTTTGGTCGCTCGTCATTCAGTGCAATATTCAACAACGTCTTCGTTTCCTGACTTTTGTCGTGTACTTTTTACCCACATAATTACGCAGAGGTAAAAGTCTTGACTTTAACCTTGGGATTATACTGAGCTCTTGTAAACTATCAAACACTGATAGCAATAAATCACAATGATATTGACGCAAAATCGAGATCTGAGTCTTTATCTGTCCTTCGCGCCAACAATCTATGTTAACCAAGCATCTTGTTTATATTTAATTCAAGACCTGCCAGTTGTTTCGCCACTTTACCAACATCACCCGCACCTTGCGTTAAGATTAGGTCGCCGTCTTGTATAACGTTAGCTAAAACTGAAGGTAATTGCTCGATTTCTGGAACAAAAATCGGATCTACCTTACCTCGGCTGCGAATTGTGCGACACAATGAACGTCCATCAGCTCCTGCAATTGGCTTTTCACCTGCGGCATAAACATCCAACATGATTAATACATCAACTTGCTCTAGAACATTCGCAAAGTCATCGTATAGATCACGAGTACGGCTATAACGGTGTGGTTGGAAAATCATAACGAGACGTTTATCTTGCCAACCGCTTCGCGCAGCATTAATGGTCACATCAACTTCTGTTGGGTGGTGTCCGTAATCATCCACTAACATGGCATGACCATTACCGGTATCAAACTCGCCAAGGTGATCAAAACGTCGTCCCGTGCCTTGCGTTCCGGCCATTGCTTTTAGAATTGCATCGTCTTCAATGTCATCTTCGGTAGCCACTGCAATCGCAGCCGACGCATTAAGTGCATTGTGACGACCTGGAATGTTCAGAGTGATATCTAGGTTGGCACGCCCTTTACGTACTACCGTAAATTTGCCTTGCTGACCTTCTTGACGATAGTTTTCAATGCGTACGTCAGCATCTGCGGAGAAACCGTAAGTAATCACTTGACGACTAATACGTGGGATTAACTCTCGAACCACAGGATCATCAATACAAACAATAGCTTGGCCGTAGAACGGTAGATTGTGTAGAAAATCAATGAAGGTTTGCTTTAACGTTTCAAAGTCACCACCATAAGTATCCATATGATCGGCTTCAATATTAGTGACGATACTTACCATTGGTTGCAGGTGCAGGAATGACGCGTCGCTCTCATCCGCCTCAGCAATTAGAATACGACTCGAGCCTAAACGAGCATTTGTACCTGCGCTTTTCACCAAGCCGCCGTTTACAAACGTTGGATCAAGGCCGGCTTCAGAATAAATTTGAGTGACAAGAGCGGTCGTCGTGGTTTTACCGTGTGTACCTGCGACAGCAATACCGTGACGGAATCGCATCAATTCAGCCAACATCTCTGCGCGGCGTACGATTGGGATACGTAACTCACGTGCCGCCATCACTTCTGGGTTTTCTTCGTTGATCGCCGTTGACACAACAACCACACTGGCTTTTTCTACATTGCTCGCTTGATGGCCGATAAATACGGTTGCACCTTTTGATACCAAACGCTCTGTCACTGGGTTCTCTGATAGGTCAGAACCTGTGATTTGGTAGCCTTCGTTCAACAGCACTTCTGCAATGCCGCTCATGCCCGCACCACCAATACCGATGAAGTGGATGGATTTCACGCGGCGCATCTCTGGCACCATGGCGCGAATCTGAGCTAAGTCTTGTGTATGTTGGATTGTCATCAATTCTATTCTCAATAATTCGTTAACGCTTTTCGGTCAAAGCGACAATGGCTTGTGCGACAACTCGGTCGGCATTCAATTTAGCAGCGCCACGCGCTTGCTCAGCCATCGTAAGTAAAGCTTGGCGATCCAATTGTTGGATCTGCTGAGTCAGAGACTCAACGGTTAAATCTGGTTGTTCAATCATTTTCGCTGCGCCGCATTCTACTAGATGATCGGCATTCAGTGCTTGTTGGCGATCTTTATGCATAAAAGGAATAAAGATCGCACCAACGCCAGCAGCAGAAACTTCAGAAACGGTTAACGCCCCTGAACGACAAACTAAAAGGTCAGCCCATGCATAAGCCTCTGCTACGTCGTCAATGAACTCTGTGACTTCTGCATTTACCACACCATTAGCTTGGTATGCTGCGTTCACTTCTTCGGCGGAACCTTTGCCCGCTTGATGACGAATACAGTAATCACCGCCCAACTTTGCCATCACTTCTGGCAGAGTTTGGTTAAGAATGCGTGCACCTTGGCTACCGCCCATCACCAGAATACGAATTGGGCCTTGGCGATCTTGCATTCGCTCTGCAGGCGCTTCTAATCTTGTTAGGTCTTCACGAACTGGGTTACCGACTACCTCAGCATTAGGGAACGCGCCAGGAAAGGCCTGAAAGACTTTCTTAGCAATTTTTGATAGCCATTGGTTTGTCAAACCCGCAACCGCGTTTTGTTCGTGCAGAACAACAGGAATACCGCTCAACCAAGCCGCAATACCACCGGGACCACTCACATAACCACCCATACCTAACACGGCATCGGGCTTCCAATGCTTCATGTGCGCCCGAGCTTGCATGATGGCATTAATAATTTGAAATGGAGCTGCAAGCAGACGCTTTACGCCTTGACCTCGTAACCCTTTCACTTTGATAAAATCGATTTCAATGCCATGTTTTGGCACCAAATCCGCTTCCATTCGATCCGCCGTACCTAACCAACGGATCTCCCAGCCTTGCTCTTGCAGCTGTTTTGCTACAGCTAACCCTGGGAATACGTGACCGCCAGTACCACCAGCCATCACCATCAAACGTTTATTTTGTTTCATTAGTTTGTTGTTCTGATTGTTGTTGCTCGCGTTTCAAGCGGCATTCGTAATCGATACGCAGCAATATGGACACTGCGACGGACATAATAATCAGACTGGAACCACCATAACTGATTAGCGGGAGTGTTAAACCTTTGGTTGGTACGATACCGGCTGCAGCACCAACGTTAACCAACGTCTGGAACGCAAACCAAATACCGATACCGAAAGCCAGATAACCGCCGAACATTTCGCCTTCTTCAAACGCACGCTTGCCTATGTAAACCGCTTTTAGCACTAAGCTAAAAATCAACATTAAGACCAACACAACGCCAACAAAACCGAGCTCTTCAGCAAGTACGGCAAACACAAAGTCGGTATGCGCTTCCGGTAGATATTCCAGTTTTTGAATTGAATTACCGAGACCTTGACCGAACCATTCACCACGACCAAACGCCATCAAAGACTGAGTCAACTGATAGCCACTGCCAAATGGGTCTTCCCACGGGTCAAGGAAGGAGGTTACTCGTCGCATACGGTATGGTTCGACTAAAATCAAACCTACCACAGCGCCGATACCTGCCACCATCAACGCGAGAAACTGAGTCAGTTTTGCGCCTGCGATAAACAGCATGCCAAACAGTGTTACTAGCATCACGACGACCGTACCCAAGTCTGGCTGACCAAGCAGTAATACTGCGAAGAAAGCAAACACCATGATTGGCTTCATAAAGCCACCAAAGAAGGTTTGTCGTACTTCGTCTTGTTTTCGAACTAAGTAACCAGACATGAAGATAAACAGCGATAGCTTCGCGACCTCTGCTGGCTGAAGGTTAAACAGCCCAAGAGGTATCCAACGAGACGCACCATTGACCGACTTACCCGCCAAGAGCACGATGATCAGCAGTGCGAAAGAAGCCCAAAGTAAGTAATGGCTCTTCTTAAACCACTCTTGCAAAGGCACTTGCAAAATAACAGCGGAGGTTCCTAACGCCAGCACGAGAAACGTCGCATGACGAAACATAAAGTGGAACGGCTGTTCCGTTAATCGAGAGCTGATTGGAAATGATGCAGAGGTTACCATGACCAAACCAGTCAACATCAAACCCAGTGCAATCCACACTAACTGACGATCAAACATCGCCTCTGGGGCTGGATGCTTGAGCCAATTACCAATACTGCGTTTAACGTTACCTAAACCCACGAAGTGTGTAACCTTTAATTATGCATATTTCTGAGCAAGAGCAGCGAAAGCATCACCTCTTGCCATAAAGTTGTCGAATTGATCAAAGCTAGCACATGCAGGAGACAGCATCACCATATCACCTGGTTTTAACTGCGAAGATACTTGTTGAATCACATCTTCCATGGTGTCGAAACGTATTGCAGATTCATGCAGTGGCATAAAGTCATCGCCATCAGCGCCAAAGCAGCACAGTTGCAAGTTAAGCGTCGCGAAGATCGGTTTTAATGGCGAGAAGTCAGCACCTTTGCCAACACCACCAACGAGTAAGTAGAGCTTACCTGTCGACTCCAAACCAGATAGCGCAGCCATAGTGCTCGCAATATTAGTTGCTTTAGAGTCATTCACCCATTTTACGCCTTGATTATCCGCAACCACCTGGCATCGGTGTGTCAGTCCCGTGTAATTTTTAAGTGCATTCAATGCGTTGTGATAATCAACGCCCGCAGCCTTTAAGAGCGCTAAAACGACCAATGCATTGGATAAGTTGTGTTTACCAACCAACTTAAGCTCATCACTTGCGACGACTCGTTGACCGTGATCGAGCAGCCAAGTACGGTTGCCATCCACCTCGAGACCAAAGTCCTGATTGTCGCTGCCAAATGTCACCAATGGCATCTCTGCATCTGGGAAGGTTTCTTGATCATCACGGTTCACTACCGCAAGAGCAGCGTGGTCAAAAATACGCAACTTAGCTTGTCGATAGTCAGACATGCCTTGATAACGGTCCATATGATCTTCAGAAAGATTCAGAAACGCAGCGGCTTTGAGCTTTAAGCTTGACGTCGTTTCTAACTGGAAGCTCGAAAGTTCAAGCACATACAGGTCTGCGTCTTGTTCTAACAAATCCAGTGCAGGAACACCAATGTTACCACCAACGCCCACATCCAAACCTGCAGCCTTAACCATCACACCTGTGAGGTCGGTGACTGTGCTCTTACCGTTTGAGCCCGTAATCGCAATCACTGGTTTCTGCACCGCCCAGGCGAATAACTCAATATCACCAACTACTGTCGTGCCTTTTGCTAATACGGCTTGGATCTCTGGTGTCGCTAGCGCAATACCAGGGTTGGTCACGATAAGATCAGCGTCAGAAAGCCAGTCTGTATTCCAACCACCACTATGCAGTTGAACATCTTCCGGCAAACGCTCTGCACCCGGAGGGTTTACGCGAGTATCAATGACTTTGACCACAAGCTGTGGCTGATTTTTTCTTAGGTGTTTAACGACAGAGAGCCCGGTAATACCGAGCCCTACGACGACAACACTATGTATGTTTTGCCAACGTTCCATATTTGATCACACTGTAAATCTTGTTCTTGGAAAGTGCGATTAACGCACTTTCAATGTCGCAAGACCAATCAGAACAAGAACCATAGAAATAATCCAGAAACGCACGATTACGCGAGGTTCTGGCCAACCTTTCAATTCGTAGTGGTGGTGAATAGGTGCCATACGGAAGATCCGCTGACCACGCAGTTTGTATGAACCCACCTGTAGAATTACCGACAGCGTTTCCATCACAAACACACCGCCCATGATCACCAACACCAACTCTTGACGAACGAGAACAGCAATAGTGCCTAACGCGCCGCCAAGCGCTAGTGAGCCGACATCACCCATGAACACTTGTGCTGGATACGTGTTAAACCACAAGAAACCAAGGCCTGCACCGACGATTGCTGTACATACGACAACCAACTCAGAAGCATGTGGTAGGTATGGAATATGAAGGTATTCAGAGAAGTTAACGTTACCTGTCGCCCATGCAATAACCGCGAAGCCTGCAGCAACAAGAACCGTTGGCATGATTGCCAAACCGTCTAGACCATCGGTCAGGTTAACCGCGTTACTCGTACCGACAATCACAAAGTAAGTCAGGATAATGTACATCAAACCAAGTTGCGGCATGATGTCTTTAAAGAATGGCACCACGAGCTGAGTGGCTGCAGTGTCTTTACCGTAAGCGTACAATGCAAAAGCCACGACAAACGCGATCAACGATTGCCAGAAGTACTTCCAACGCGCGATCAAACCATCGGTATTTTTTCGCACCACTTTACGATAATCATCAACAAATCCGACTGCACCGTAGCCAAGCAAGACCGTCAATACCGCCCATACATATGGGTTGGATAAGTCAGTCCAAAGCAAGATTGTGATTGAGATGGCCGCTAAGATCATGATACCGCCCATCGTTGGAGTACCACGCTTACTAAAGTGAGATTCAGGACCTTCGTTACGTACTACCTGACCAATTTGCAGCATTTGCAAACGCTTGATCATGATTGGTCCCATCCATAATGACAGACCCAGAGCGGTTAATACGCTTAGAATTGCTCGAAAAGACAAGTATTCAAACAATCGAAAAAAAGACAGGTATGGCTGTAGCAGCTCGGCAAGCCAAATAATCATTAATAATACTCCTTCAAAGCAGCAGCGACTTCAAACATACGTGCACCGTTCGCTCCTTTCACCAAAATCGTATGGTTTTCAGGAACGGCTTGGTCTAGATGCTGCTTGATGTATTCAATCATCTCTTGGTGCGTCTCAAAATGAATGCCTTGGCAAAGCTCACTGATCACCTTGGCGTCTGCACCATATGTGAGAACATGTTCAAATTTTTGTGGGGCAGCATGTTCCCCGACTTGACGATGAAGTGCAAGACTTTCCTCGCCCAATTCCGCCATATTACCTAAAATCAGCCAGCGCTGACCTGGGAAAGCAGCCAATAAGTCAACCGCCGCTTTCATGGCTGGCACGCTTGCGTTGTAGCTGTCATCAATCAATTTGATTTTTTCGCTCAGCGCTTCAACCTCGACGCGACCTTTCACTTTGTTTAAATGTTTAAGGCCAGCGCGAACCTCTTCTAATGTGGCGCCCATTTGTAACGCAATAATAGAAGCTGCGATTGCATTCGCCACGTTGTGTTGACCTATAATACCCAGAGACAGTTCAATTTCTTGTGAGCTTGCTGCGATATGTAGGTTAAAGCTGGCCTCTCCCGCGGCATTCATCACGATATTTGATGCATAGTAATCAGCCGCAGAATTACTTTGTGAGAAGGTGATAACTTCCTTATCCGCCAGCACGCTTTCCCACTTTGTTTCGCCATTGCTGTCTAAATTGACAATCGCAATACTACCTGCAGCAAGACCTTGGTAAATTTCACCTTTGGCTTGTTTCACGCCATCAATAGAACCGAAGCCTTCAAGATGCGCGGCGGCTACATTATTTACTAACGCGATATCTGGTTTTACTAACTGCGTTGTGTAAGCAATTTCACCGATATGGTTAGCACCAAGCTCAATCACGGCATAATCGTCATCCTGCTGTGAGCGCAATAACGTCAACGGAACACCAATATCATTATTGAAATTACCTGCAGTAAACAGCACTTTGCCTTTCAATTGCAGAATGCTCGCGACCATTTCTTTGACGGTCGTTTTACCACAACTGCCTGTGATGGCAACGGTAGGTGTTTGGCAAGTTTGATGCACCCAAGAGGCTAACTCACCCAGTGCCATTTTGGTGTCCGACACCACGACTTGTGGCACATTCACATCTAGACGTTTTTGTACGAGTAAAGCACCAGCGCCTGCATCCACCGCTTGTTGGCAAAAGTGGTGCGCATCAAAGCGCTCACCCACCAGCGCAACAAATAAAGCACAGTTGTCAATCGCTCGTGTATCAGTAGAAACCGCGTCGATAAGTAGATCATCGCCGAATAGCTCACCGCGAGTGATGTTGGCAATTTGAGATAATGTTACTTTGATCATAAGGACAATCCTAAAAGCTGCATAGCGGACTCACGGTCGGAGTAATGAATCGTTTCGCCATTCCGAATTTGATAATCTTCGTGGCCCTTACCCGCTAACAAGATGATGTCGTTTGGCGAAGCATTCTCAACCGCATAAGACAGTGCTTTGAAACGATCATGCTGCACAATCGCTTCGGCAGGTTTTGACAGCCCGGATAACATGTCTTTTACAATCTGAACCGGATCTTCACTGCGTGGGTTATCGTCAGTCAACACCACTCTGTCGCCTAGACGCTCTGCAATTTCCGCCATCATTGGGCGCTTACCTGCATCGCGATCGCCTCCGCAACCAAAAATAGCCCACAGCTGCCCCTCACAGTGAACTCGTAAAGCTTGCAGCGCTTTTTCTAAAGCATCAGGAGTATGGGCATAATCGACCACGACTTTGGCACGGTCCTCTGTCTGGAATAACTCCATTCGGCCGAGTACAGGTTGCAACTGACCTGCGGTTTCGAGTAACGCTTGTTTATCCTTACCCAAGCTTAATAAGGTCGCAAAAGCGAGCATTAAGTTGGTTGCGTTAAACTCACCAATCAGTGGCGCGTGCAATTGACCTGAGCCAAATTTACCATCGAATTGGATAGTAATCCCCGACTCCGCGTAACGGACATCTGTCGCCCAAATTGCGCTTTCAAACTCAGTGTTCGGTTTGAGTGACACCGCAATCGCATTGCTTAACTGCGTCGCCCATGCATGACCGACCTCATCATCGATATTGATAATGGCACGTTCACATTGATGTTGTGTAAACAACCCCAGCTTTGCATTGGCGTACTCTTCCATCGTGCCATGATAATCTAGGTGATCACGACTTAGATTAGTAAACACACCCGCCGCAAACGACAACGCCTTGACACGGCCTTGCGTTAAGCCATGAGAAGAGACTTCTAGCGCGGTGTATGTGGCGTGTTGATTTGCGAGAGAGGAGAGCGTTTTCTGAATTTCTACAGCATTCCCTGTTGTATTCGCGGCTTGCTGTAAATTGTCGAGAAAACCATTTCCCGTCGTGCCCATCACTGCCGCTTTGTGGCCAAGTAGCTCTAGCCATTGTGCAATTAGCTGAGTAATGGTGGTTTTGCCGTTGGTGCCGGTGACACCAATCAAATCCATATCTGGGTAAGCATAGAGCTTTCCAGCGATTGCAGATAAACGTTGATCCAACGTATCGAGGTAAATAACGGGAACGTCATCGATGATTTCCACCGTGCCGTGTGCTTTTACCTCACAGGCTTGCGCTAGAACCGCATTGGCGCCTTGCTCAATGGCAGAAGCAATGAAGTTACGCCCATCCACAATATGGCCAATCACCGCAACAAACGTGGTTCCAGGCTGAACTCTTCGGCTGTCGAGCTCCAATTCAGAAACAAGAACGGACGATAAGCTAGGGCAATCCACCCAAGGGGAAAGCAGCACGTCCATACTGATGGCTTTAGTCATATTTGTTCTCCGAGCTTTGGCTCAGGTTTTCTTAATTTTGTTTGCTCAGTAAGCCACTCGGCTTACTGCTGGAATTTATTTTCGTCTGGTGCAACATTGAGTATTTGTAGCGCGCCTTTCATGATTTCAGAGAAGACAGGAGACGCTACCGAACCACCATAGTAATCATCACCTTGAGGCTCGTTTACGATCACAACCAATGCAATTCGCGGATCGCTAACCGGAGCAAGCCCTGCCGTATAAGTGATGTACTCATCGCTGTATCCACCTGCAGACGCTTTACGTGAGGTACCCGTTTTAGCTCCCACTCGATAACCAGGAACTGCCGCTCGACGAGCTGAGCCTCCTTTTTGGGTTACGGTTTCCAGCATGTCCAAGACCTGGCGTGCGTACTTTGCACTCACTACTTGGCGCGACATGTCATGATCATTGCTTTCGATAATATGGATTGGCTCGTATTTGCCGAGATTTCCAAGCGTCGCATAGGCATGCGCTAACTGGATTGGCGTTATCGATAGACCATAACCAAACGCAATCGTGGCACGTTCAATAGGAGACCATCGTGTTCGTGTCGGGAAGATACCAGTCACTTCCCCAACGAGGTTCAGACCAGAAAGCTCACCAAAGCCCACAGAGCTGTACAGACCGAGCAGCGCCTCTACTGGCATTTGCATTGCCAGCTTCGTCACACCGATGTTACTCGATTTTTTGAGGATCGTGGTCAAGCTCGCTTTACCCACGCGGGATACATCTCTTACTCGGCTACCACCTAAACGAAGTACACCATTACCGGTATCTACGATGGTATCTTTATCGGCTACCCCATTTTCTAAGGCGGCTAAAATAACGAAAGGCTTAATGGTGGAGCCTGGCTCCATCGAGTCCGTGATCACTCGGTTACGCATTTTATAGCTTTGCCAGTCGCTACGATTGTTAGGGTTGTAGGAAGGCGCATTCACCATGGCCAATACGGCGCCGGTTTTCACGTCCAACATAACAACGGAGCCAGACGTGGCGCGATGGTCCGCAACGGCTTGTTTAATCGCACGATAAGCAATCGCCTGTAGGCGCTGGTCGATTGTCAACTGGAGTGACTTACCTTCTTGCTTGTCTTGCCACGCAATGTTTTCTACGACGCGACCATAACGGTCTTTACGAATGGTTTTCTTACCTGCGGCGCCAGTAAGCCACTCATCGTAGCTACGCTCAACACCCTCTAGACCATGCCCATCAATCCCCGTCACCCCAACTAAGTGAGCACTAACCTCACCGGCAGGATAGTAACGACGAGATTCTGACTTAAGACCCACACCAGGCAGCTTTAGCTCACGAATATAGTTCGCCATGGCTGGACTCACTTGGCGCTGCAAGTAAATAAAGCGGCGCTTTTCATTGTGCTTGATCTTGTCTATCAACCCTTGTCGGTCAACACCAAGAACATCCGCTAATGCATACCAACTCTTGGTCTGGCTTAAGGCATTTTCTTTAAATATCGTCGCGGGATCCGCCCAAACGGCCTCAACAGGCACACTGACAGCGAGCGGCTCACCATTTCGGTCCGAAATAATACCGCGTGCAGAAGGAATGGATTTCACACGAACCGAGCGTAGGTCACCTTGTTTAATCAGGTTATCCGGTTCAATGATTTGAATATAGGCTACGCGCGCCACCAAAAGTGCAAATGCACAAAAGACAAAAAACAGTAATAGATGGAAGCGCCAACGAATCAGAAAGGATTCTTCAACCGCCACTTTCACTGCTTTTTTCTCGGTTTTCGTATCCCCCGAAGCGTTTTTTTCTTTCGCGACAGGTTTACGCTTGTTGCTTGGTTTCGTGTTGGTTTTCTTTCTAATCATTTGAGCGTGACAACCACTTCTTTATCGCCATCAGGTCGTTTCATTTCAAGTTCTTTTTTGGCAAGGTCTTGAACACGACTGTGTTCCGCGAGGGCCGTTTCTTCCAACATCAGGTTGCGCCATTCGCTATCTAAACGCTCTCGTTCAACCAAAGTGTGATCTTTTTCGGTGATCGCTTGACGCGCATGGTGGGTAGCAAATACCACTCCCATTGCCGATGCCACGATCAATAGCAACAACACTAATGGCCAGCGACCAACGGTGATAAGATCCGTTGCAATCAACTTAGCAAGGTTAGGAGTGGGTTTCGTCATAATAATTAAAGCTTTTCTGCAATTCTTAGCACAGAGCTGCGCGAACGAGGGTTCATTTCAATTTCTTGTTTGCTTGGCTTAATCGCTTTGCTCACCGCTTTCATATTCGCACTACCAAGAGCACGAATTTGCTCTTCAGTCATTGGAATGCCGTGTGGCACTTCAGGTCCTTTGCTCTCTTTACGGATAAAACGTTTGACCATACGGTCTTCCAGAGAGTGGAAACTGATGACAGATAAACGACCTTCAGGAGCCAGAATGCTTGCCGCACCTTTTAGTGCCGTATCAATTTCTTCTAACTCACTGTTGATGTAAATACGAAATGCCTGGAACGCACGAGTCGCAGGGTGTTTTTTCTCTTTAAAGCTTTTGGGTGCAGCATCTGAGATCAGCTTCGCGAGCTGGCCAGTACGTACCAGTGGTTCATTTTCTTCGTCTTCACGGTAGGCAACAATCGCTTTGGCAATGCGGCGCGCGTGTTTGTCTTCACCAAACTCACGAATCACCCAAGTAATATCATCTAAGTCAGCTTCCATTAGCCATTGAGATACGGGAATACCTGATGTTGGGTCCATACGCATATCTAGCGGGCCGTCTTTCATAAAGCTAAAGCCACGCTCTGCGTCGTCTAACTGCGGAGAAGAAACACCTAAATCCAGTAGAACGCCATCAACTTTGCCAACCAAGTCATACTCTTCAGCATACTCAGCAATACCAGAAAATGGACCATGAATGATGGTGAAGCGAGGATCATTGATTTTGCCTGCTTCAGCTATCGCTTGAGGGTCACGATCGATACTGTACAGTCGGCCGTTTTCTCCGAGTTTAGATAGAATAGTCCGGCTGTGACCGCCACGGCCAAATGTTCCATCGATATAGATACCGTCTGGTTTGATAGCTAAGCCATCAATGGATTCATTTAATAACACGGAAATATGTTGGAAGGTTTCGGTCATAGCTTTCTCGTTGAATGATCTTGAAGCGATTTTAAGATATGTTGCTCTCTCATGCTGAATATTTATAGCAAAAGATCAACCTACCATAGTGTACTGATTTCCCACATCATCGCCACCTCAAGTCTAAAGTCAGACGTGATTTAACGCCAAGTTTATTGGTAATGACAGGGTTTGCGTCAATAAAATGCAAAAAACCCATCACTACAAAAAGTAGTGATGGGTCTCGAATAGTTGGAGTCGACACATAAGCCGGGTTCTGTTCCGCTTGCGCGGCGGTAGCCATTCGTCTAGGCCAGCAATCGCTCACTGGCTCAAGCAACCTACCCGCCTCCTTACGCGAGCAACGCAATGTGGAGGCCTATTTGGTCTTGCTCCGGGTGGAGTTTACCCTGCAACGAACTATTGCTAGTCGTCCGGTGCGCTCTTACCGCACCCTTTCACCCTTACCTGTGCCCTAGGGCCATCGGCGGTCTTCTCTCTGCTGCACTTGTCGTAGGCTTGCGCCTCCCAGGCGTTACCTGGCACCCTGCTCTATGGAGCCCGGACTTTCCTCCCCTTTACCAGTCTCCCGAAGGACGTCAACGTCAGTCTCCCAAAGGACTTCAACGTCAGTCTCCCGAAGGACATCAGTAAAGCAGCGACTACCCAGTCAACTCCGAGGGCGGATTGTATAGAGTTATCTACTCAGAGTCTAGTGAGATCACAGATATGATGAAATGAATGCATTGAGTGGTGTTTTTTTAACCTAACCATCAAACATTGAGCCTAAAAAAGGCCGATATTTTCACATCGACCCGCTTTACCATGTGTCTCGTTAGCAGTGCTTAGTCTAAGTTTTCTAAGCCCCACTTATACAACGCATTCTTCTTCAAGTTATGAATTTCTGCCACCAAAGCCGCTGCTTTTTTCAAAGGCAGCTCTTTGGTTAAAACCCCTAATGTACGCAAGGCATCATCTGGCAATGAATCGTCCGCGGTTTCGCGGTGACCATGTACCAATAATACCATTTCGCCACGCTGTTGGTTATCGTCACTTTTCACCCACTCAATTAACTCACCTAATGGCATACCTTGAATGGTTTCAAAAGTTTTCGTTAGTTCTCTCGCCAACACGACTTCTCTATCTGGGCCAAGAACGTCTAACATGTCTTGTAGAGAGTCCAAAATACGGTACGGTGACTCGTAAAAAATACACGTACGCTCTACCGAAGCAATCTCTAGGAATTTATCCTTACGGCCTTTGCTTTTCGGTGGTAAAAAGCCTTCGAAGCTAAAGCGATCGGATGGCAAGCCTGATGCACTTAACGCCGTAATGACCGCGCAAGCACCAGGAAGCGGCACAACTCTAACGCCCGCTTGACGACATTTTGTCACCAAATGGTATCCTGGGTCGCTGATAAGTGGCGTACCAGCGTCAGAAACTAACGCGATAGACTGACCGGAAAGCAGCTTTTCTACCAAAACCTGTGCTTTTTGCTGCTCATTATGATCATGCAGAGCAAAAGTTTTGGTTTGAATATTGAAGTGAGACAGTAATTTACCCGTATGTCGAGTATCCTCAGCAGCAATGATGTCCACCGTCGACAGAATTTCGATAGCACGTTGGGTGATATCCGCTAAATTTCCGATTGGAGTCGGTACGATATAGAGAGTTGGCCCCTCATTCGGCAACTTATTTTTATCTGTCATTTGTTTACCATCACTTCAACGATTAATATAGAGACAATTTTGTACAAAATTATAGAGAACTCACGGCAATGATTAACCATAAGAGACTCAGTGTACCACGCATACTTACTCCTGTTGCACTAGCAATTACGCTCGCCGCCTGTTCTTCAGGTCCAAGACAGCCTGATGGCGTTGATGTAACACTTGAGCCTACTCAGTCTGTTCAGAACTATATGATCCAAGCTGATAGCACGGAAGGCAGTTTACAAAATGACTGGTTGATCATGGCAACCAAAGCCGCTATTCAAGCGAACCAGTTTGATCAAGCAGAACTGTTGATCAAACGTCTGGCTCGACAACAGTTGACCGAAGTTCAGCAAGCGGAGTGGCAACTGGCGCGTGCGACCATACAGCAAAAGCAAGGCAATTACTCGCAGTTGCTGCAATTGTTAAACTTTAAACCTTGGTGGAAATTGCCAAACGAGCAATGGAAAGACTATTACTTGATGCGTGCCGACGCTTATCAAGGCCTTAACCAAGCGTTTGAAGCAAACCGCCAGCTGGTTGCATTTGGTCAATACGCCTCGTCAGCAGAGCAGAGGGAAATCTCTAGCCGTATTTGGATGAACTTTGGCAGCTACTCAGAATATGAACTCACCTCATTAGAAACAGAGCCGAATGAGGATGTTCTAGACGGCTGGCTTCAGCTGGCTGTTTATGCAAAAACGCTATCGGGCAACCTGTCCCAACTTAAAAATACGCTAGAGCGCTGGTTAAGCGAAAACCCTTCGCACCCTGCTGCTATCTACACACCAGAAGAGATTCAAAACATTCTCTCTCTTGATATCGTGAAGCCAAACAATACTGCTTTATTGCTGCCGCTGACGGGTAAGTTCTCGCCACAAGCGCAATTAATTCGTGATGGTTTTGTGTTTGCGATGATGAATGATCGTAATCGAGATCCTAGTGCAACACTTACGGTGATTGACACCAATGCGTATAACGCTGACCAAATTAAACAACGCTTGATCAATGAAAACATCGATTTTGTTGTTGGCCCTCTAGAAAAAGAGAACGTGGAGTTGTTACACACAACCATGGATGGCTCAGCAAATGGCCCTACCATTCCAGCCCTTGCGCTAAATATTCCCGAGGATGTGCAACCAGATAGCAATATTTGCTACTTGGCATTATCACCGGAACAAGAAGCCGCACAAGCTGCAAAACACTTGTTCAGCGAAGGCTACAACTTCCCTCTTATTCTTGCACCAAAAGGCAGCTTTGGAGAGCGTGTAACTGAGGCTTTCAACAAAGAATGGCGAAAGTACAGCTCTAACAAAGTCGCAGCAAGTTACTTTGGTGACAAGCGCCAACTTCAAAAAGACATCAATGAAGTATTTGGCCTGCAAGAGAGCAAGCAGCGTATCGCCCAGATGCAATCATTAATGCGAATTAAGCTTGAAACACAGCCACGTAGCCGTCGTGATGTTGATGCGGTTTATATCGTAGCTAGAAGCACTGAGCTGACTTTGATCAAGCCGTTTATCGAAGTAGCGATTAACCCTGATGCGAAAGCACCACAAATCTTCTCTAGTTCGCGTAGCAACAGTGGCGGCGCGACATACGAAGATCTAACAGGCATCATCTACAGTGACATTCCATTGCTGATTGACCCAGATCCTAGCGTGACCGCTGAAATGAACGAGCTTTGGTCAGAGCAATCTAACATGGAAAAACGTTTGAAAGCACTCGGTATGGATGCATATAAATTGATCGGTGAACTTCCACAAATGAAGGTCGTTCCTGGTTACTCAGTCGGTGGCCAAACCGGTATTTTAAGTATCGACAACAACTGTGTTGTACAGCGTGAATTGAGCTGGGCTGAGCGTGGGGCTCTTTAGTAAGCGCCAAATCGGAAATCAATATGAAGCTCTGGCGAAGCACTATTTGCAACGCCAGGGCTTGCGCTTTATTGAACAAAATTTCCTGACCAAGGTCGGTGAGATTGATTTAATCTTCCAACAAGGTGAAACTATTGTGTTTGTTGAAGTCAAATATCGTAAGAACGATCACTTTGGCTCAGCAGCAGAAATGGTAACGCACGCAAAAATGCGCAAGCTAATCAAAACTGCACAAGTTTGGCTTAGCCAACAAAAGCGCTTAAAACACAATATCGATTATCGGTTTGATGTCATCGCTATTCATGACAATGGGCGAGATATCAACTGGATAGAAAACGCAATCTCTGAAGGATAAGCGATGCTAGACAGCATTAAAGACAGCTTTACAGAAAGTATTCAAATTCAAATCGCAGCAGCAGAGGCGCTGCCCGATGCCATTACTCACGCGGCCCAAGCGATGGTCTCAAGCTTGCTCAATGGCAACAAAATTTTATGTTGTGGTAATGGCGGCAGTGCTTCAAACGCTCAACAATTTGTTTCTTGTCTTTTAAACCGTTTTGAAACTGAGCGCCCTAGCCTACCTGCAATGGCCTTAACAGCCGATAATACAACCCTGACCGCTGTTGCAAACGACTACCACTACCAGGAAATTTTCTCAAAACAGGTACGAGCGTTTGGCCAGCCAGGCGACATTCTGCTTGCCATGTCGACTAGCGGTAACAGCAAAAATATTATCAAAGCGATGGAAGCGGCCGTAACTCGAGACATGACGATTATCGCGCTAACAGGCAAAGATGGCGGTGAGATGGCAGGACTGCTTGGCGAGAACGACGTCGAAATTCGCATTCCATCACACCGCACTGCACGTATTCACGAAGTACATATGGTGACACTCCATTGTCTTTGTGATCTTATTGACCAGGTGCTTTTCCCTGCTCATGAAGAGTAACCAAGACTGAGGGTCAGAATTATGATACGTAGCCTCGTTATCTTATTAATAGCATTGAGTTTAAGTGGTTGCGCTGGCTTGTTTATCGCTGGCGCTGCAACCACAGCAAATATTGTCACGGACACACGCAGTACAAAACAAATTTGGCAGGACAACAACATCGAATTCGAAGTTGCAGCGATCGGTAACAAGGCGCCGTTTAAAGGTGAAGTTCGTGTGGTTGCCAGCTCCTATAACGGTACGGTTGTTCTTATGGGTCAGGCTCCAACGCAAGACCTTATCCATGCTTTAGAGCGAAGAGCTCGAGAAGTTAGTGGTGTGAAAGTCATACACAATCAAATCAAACAAAAAGAGCCGCTCACTGTCACTCAAATTAGCAACGACAGTTGGATCACAACCAAAGTAAAATCAGCCTTGCTGACCGACTCTGAACTCAATGGCGTTAAGGTTAAAGTGATCACCGAAGACGGCGACGTTTTTCTGTTTGGTTATGTCACACCAGAGCAAGGCGAGCGAGCGACAGAAATCGCGCGTAATATCTCTGGCGTAAAACAAGTCATTAAAGGGTTCCAATATGGCGAAATGGAACCTGTTGAAGTGGACTTACCGAGTGACGGTGTACAAACAATAGAAAGTGAGACAAACGCGGAAAATGAAGCCAACGTCGAAGCATTTACGATTGAGTAATTGCGAAACATCACTTGAAAACACGTCAAGACACTAAAAAGAAAAAAAGCAGCGTTACGCTGCTTTTTTATTATTTAATCACTCTTAAGCTTGGTTTGCCTTTTGGTCGAGGAGCATCGTCCTCTTCGGCATCCGAATCAGAGGCTAACTCAGAAGGCTCATCGCTAACCGTTGTAAACGATGGGGATGATTCTTCCTCGGTCATCGCTTCTTCTTCGATGTGAGTGTACGCTTCTTCTGGTTCAAACATAGTACCAGCACCATTCTCACGCGCATAAATAGCTTGGACAGCATACACAGGCACAATTACTGAGTGTGGACGACCGCTAAAGCGAGCATGGAAGGTAATCGCATCATTACCTAACTCAAGATTACCCACCGCACGTGGCGCAATATTCAAAATAATTTGACCATCTTGAATAAACTCAACCGGTACACGTACGCCCGGCATCGTTGCATCCACCACCAAGTGAGGAGTCAAGTCATTGTCTACTAGCCAATCGTAAAATGCACGAAGCATATACGGACGGCGAGCAGTCATTTTTGCAATATCCATAACGTGTTCTAAATCGCTTAGCGAACTAGGCGCATTTCACGTTCAGCTTCAGTTAAAGAAGCAAGGAACGAATCACGTTCAAATACGCGGTTCATGTACACCTTGATTTCTTTTGAACCAGGGCCAACCAGATCGATACCAAGTTGAGGCAAACGCCACAATAATGGAGCTAGGTAACAGTCGATCAAGCTGAATTCTTCGCTCATGAAGTACTCATATTCAGCAAAAATTGGCGCTAACGTCAGAAGATCATTACGCAGCTTTGTGCGTGCTTTTTCTGATTCTTCTGCATTACCTTTCATCACTTTTTCAGCGAGTGAATACCAGTTGCGTTCGATACGGTACATCATCAAGCGGCTGTTGCCACGAGCAACAGGGTAAACCGGCATTAGAGGTGGATGAGGGAAACGCTCGTCCAAGTACTCCATGATGATTTTTGAATCGTAAAGAGCTAGCTCACGGTCAACAAGAGTTGGCACTGATTTATATGGGTTTAGCTCAACAAGCTCAGCAGGAAGGTTTGCTTCGTCAACAAGCTCAACTTCAACACTTACGCCTTTTTCAGCTAGTACAATGCGAACCTGATGGCTATACAAATCTGATGCACTTGAGAAAAGAGTCATCACAGAACGTTTATTGGCAGCTACAGCCATGGAGCCCTCCAGTACACTTACAAATAAAAACAATGGAGGCTAAGCCTCCATTGTACATCAATTAAAATTGGGAATTAGCACGGTATTTTAGCACAATTAATGCACATCGCGCCAATACTCTTTCTTGAGCATCACGACAACGATAGTTAGAAGCACTAAGAAGCCCATTACCCACCAACCTAAAGCATGACGCTCAAGCTGCACTGGGTCACCTGAATAAACCAAGAAGTTCACTAGGTCACCAACCGCTTTGTCGTATTCGCCTTCGCTCAGCTCACCCGTACCATCTGTTTCAGTACCAACAACAACTTGTACTTCTTCGCCATCTACGATTTTCGTATCGTAAATCGGCTTCGGGATACCTTGTAGCTCTTCGAGCACATGTGGCATACCAACACTCGGGAAGACAATGTTGTTCACTCCGAATGGACGAGATGGATCAACATAGAAAGAGCGTAAGTAAGTGTATAACCAATCAGCACCACGAACTCGTGCAACCAACGTAAGATCTGGTGGTGGAGCACCAAACCAATTTGCCGCTTGCTTCGGTGGCATTGCGTTGACCATTAGATCACCGATTTTCGCTTCAGGATTGAAAATCAGGTTTTCTTTCATTAAGTCTGTTGGAATTTCCAAGTCTGTTGCTACACGCTCATAACGCTGATACTGCGTTGAGTGACAAGCAAAACAGTAGTTCATGAACAACTTCGCACCGTTTTGTAGCGAAGCTTTATCCGTTAGGTCAACATTCGCTTTATCAAGCGGAACGTTAGCCCCCGCTGCCATCGCTAGTGATGGCAACATAGCAAATAGAATTACAATCCACTTCTTCATTTGAATGTCACCCTCTCTGGTAATGGTTTGGTTGCTTCATTTTTGCTGTAGAAGAACAGCAACACAAAGAACATGAAGTAACACAAGCTAAAGATCTGAGATAGTAGTGTGTACGTTGGTGTTGCAGGTAACGCACCTAAAATACCCAGAGCGATAAAGGCGATAGTGAACTGTACAATATTCAACAGATGAAGTTTGCTACGGTAACGGTATGAACGAACTTTACAACGATCCAACCAAGGTAGAACAAACAGCACTGCAATTGACGCACCCATTAGGATAACACCTAATAGTTTGTCTGGAACCGCACGTAAGATTGCGTAAAACGGCGTGAAGTACCATACCGGAGCAATGTGCTCTGGTGTCTTCAGTGGGTTTGCAGCTTCAAAGTTAGGCGGTTCAAGGAAGTATCCTCCCATTTCTGGGTTAAAGAACAGCACGTAACAGAAGAAGAACAAGAAACCAGCCACACCAACTAAGTCCTTAACCGTACCGTATGGGTGGAAAGGAATAGAGTCGATAATGTCGTATTTCTTCGTGTAGTAATCGTGGAACTTGAACTGTGTCTTGTAATCATCGCCCATTGAACCTTTTGGTAGCTTAGTTTCGATACCATCAGGGTTGTTTGAGCCGACTTCGTGCAGCGCCAATACGTGCAGAACCACAAGAAGAAGCAGAACGATAGGCAGTGCAATAACGTGTAGTGCGAAGAAACGGTTTAACGTTGCACCAGAGATGATGTAGTCACCACGGATCCAAAGCGTTAGGTCATCACCGATAACAGGAATCGCACCAAACAAAGAAATGATTACCTGTGCACCCCAGTATGACATCTGACCCCATGGCAGTAGGTAACCCATGAATGCTTCAGCCATTAGAACAAGGAAGATCAACATACCGAAGATCCACAGTAGTTCACGAGGTTTTTGGTATGAGCCGTAGATCAGGCCACGGAACATGTGCAAGTACACAACAACGAAAAACGCAGATGCGCCAGTTGAGTGCATGTAACGTAGAAGCCAACCGTACTCTACATCACGCATGATGTACTCGATAGAAGCAAACGCACCGTCACCAGAAGGAACGTAGTTCATCGTTAGCCAAATACCCGTTAGGATTTGGTTAACCAGAACCAGCATCGCCAGAGAACCGAAAAGGTACCAAAAGTTGAAGTTCTTAGGCATTGGGTATTCAGACAAATGCTTTTTATAAGCATTCATTGCAGGAATACGCTTTTCAACCCAGTCTAACATTGCTTGCATTATGCATCCCCCTCATCAACACCCACAATGAGCTTGGTGTCGCTCAAATACATGTGCTTAGGAACGACAAGGTTCAATGGAGCAGGTACCCCTTGGAACACTCGACCAGCCATATCGAACTTAGAACCATGACAAGGACAGAAGAAGCCAGATCTTACGCCCTGGACCTGCTCTGAGAAAGAGTCTGGTAGATAGGTTGGTGAACAACCTAGGTGAGTACAGAAACCAACAGCGACAAAAAACTCTTCCTTAATCGAACGAAACTCATTCTGAGCGTACTCAGGCTGCTGTTCCATTTCAGATTGCGGATCACGAAGCTTATCGCCGATCGTTTTTAAGTTATCTAGAACGCTTTGAGTGCGGCGAACAATCCATACAGGTTTCCCCTGCCACTCGACACGAACCAGCTGACCTGGTTCAATTTTACTTATATCCACTTCCACCGGTGCACCTGCCGCTTTGGCTTTAGCACTCGGATTCCATGATTTGATAAAAGGCACGGCGACGGCGACTGCCCCTAACCCACCAACAACTGCCGTTGTAGCGGTTAGAAAACGCCTGCGACCGTTATTTAAAGGCGCGTTGCTCATCCAAACATTCTCCCATTTGCTCCCTTTGGATCGTTATTATTCCGCTTATAAGAGCATGGCTAACAAATAATGAATTTAGTTCTATTTATTGGAGGGAAATGATAAAGAAAACCCTACTTTTTGACAAGATAAAGCTACCTTTTTGTAACATTTGTGAGGCAAATCGCTCGCGTCGTCACAAAAGCGGCAGAATTATAAAAAATTGATGTGATTTGTAACAAGAAAGCACAACATGGAAGTTCTGCTGAAAGCTATTCAAACCTTTTATCTTGGTAGTTTTCAGTTAATTACACAGCAAAATATTTCTTAGTGCACATTCAACTTACGTTATTTGTATTTTCACTTTTGTAGCACGCCGCATACGCAAAAAAGACGAGTAGGCATTTTAAAACATGTTGCAGGGATATTAAGACGCAAAGGCACCCACAGCAGATAAATAAGCTTATGACGTATAGTAAGGAAGAAGCCTTACTCTGAGCCTAGTTATAAGTGAATACAAATGGATATTGATAGGCAGGTATTATTTCTTTAAAAACAAAAAAGCCCGGCATAGAGCCGAGCTTTTGGTACACAGTTTCCAGAATAACTCTGAAAAGCAGAATTTCCAATAAGAGGAAATTAACGCTTAGAGAACTGTGGACGACGACGTGCTTTACGTAGACCAACTTTCTTACGTTCAACGCAACGAGCGTCACGAGTAACGTAGCCAGCTGCGCGTAGAGCAGGACGTAGAGACTCATCGTATTCCATAAGCGCGCGAGTGATACCGTGACGGATAGCACCAGCTTGACCAGAAATACCGCCGCCTTTAACTGTTACGTAAAGGTCTAGCTTTTCAGTTAGTTCAACAAGTTCTAGAGGTTGTTGTACAACCATGCGAGCTGTTGGACGACCGAAGTATTCGTCAAGGTTACGCTTGTTTACTACAATGTTGCCGCTGCCTGGTTTAATAAAAACACGTGCAGCTGAGCTTTTGCGACGGCCAGTGCCGTAGTATTGATTCTCTGCCATTTTCGAAATCCCCAATTAGATGTCTAGTACTTGTGGTTGTTGAGCAACATGGTTGTGCTCAGCGCCTGCGTAAACTTTAAGCTTACGGTACATAGCACGGCCTAGAGGACCACGTGGAAGCATGCCTTTAACTGCAAGCTCAAGAACCATCTCAGGTTTACGATCGATCAACTTTTCAAAAGTGATAGATTTTAGACCACCTGGGAACTCAGAGTGACGGTAGTACACTTTGTTCTTAGCTTTGTTACCAGTTACAGCAACTTTCTCAGCGTTGATAACGATGATGTAGTCACCAGCGTCAACGTGAGGAGTGTATTCAGCTTTATGTTTGCCACGTAGGCGAGATGCAATTTCACTTGCTAGACGACCAAGAGTTTTACCTTCAGCGTCTACAACGTACCAGTCGCGTTTTACAGTTTCTGGTTTAGCAACGAAAGTTTTCATGCTAATAATAACCCGTTAATTAAAATTTAAACTTTAAGGAACACCGTTCTGGTGCTCCCACACTGTCTAAGAGCCCAGTCATCACCCCTTCGAGTCGTTGGTACTCTCGACCTTCAATTTCGAAATAACTTCGATAATCCGGTCTGCAGTAACGGTGGGTCGCAGGATTATAGAGAAGAGCGAAGAAAAAATCACCTTTTTTTGCGCCAAATCACTAATTTTTTCTTCACTTTTTAAGAACACACTAGATTTAGGCCAAATGCTCACGCGCGAGGTACTCATGACTTTGCATCTCAGTGAGCCGAGACAAACAGCGCTTAAATTCAAACTCGAGCTGCCCCTCAGTATATAAGTCTTCCATTGGCACTTCAGCAGAAATAATCAACTTCACATTGCGCTCGTAAAACTCATCGACCAGTGCGATAAAACGCCTCGCAGCGTCATCTATTTTTCGGTTCATCTGTTGAACGTCCGCCAGTAATACCGTGTGATAAATTCGGGACAGCTCAATGTAGTCATTTTGACTGCGAGCGGTTTGGCATAACTGAGCAAACGACGCATGCAGAACCCCATCACTCGCTTCAATTACCTCAAGCTGACGGTGATTAACTTCGATTTGATGAGCGACGATCTGACGTTCGCCCGTCAGCTGCTGATAATACTTGTTGAGATTAATGTTGGCCTGTTCATCAAGTGGATAATGGTATATTTCGGCCTGTTCAAGCGTTCTTAAGCGATAATCAACGCCACTATCAACATTCAACACGTCACAACGTGCCAAAATCATATCAATTGCAGGCAAAAAGCGCGCTCTTTGTAAGCCATTACGATATAAGTTCTGCGGTTCGATGTTTGAAGTCGCGACTAGGATCATCTGCCGCTTGAACATCTCTTGGAGTAACGTTGCAAGGATCATCGCATCCGTAATGTCAGAGACAAAAAATTCATCAAAGCAAACCACATCCGCTTCTTCTTTGAATTTATCCGCTACTTTTGCTAGCGGATTTTCGACATCACCTAACAGCTTCAACTCATCATGTACTCGATACATGAAGCGGTGAAAGTGTACGCGCATTTTTCTTTGGGTTGGTAAAGCATCAAAAAACGCATCCATGAGGTACGTTTTACCGCGTCCGACTCCTCCCCAAAAGTAAAGACCTTTTGGGGGTTCAGGCATGTCGATTTTTTTCCCCATGAGCTTTTGCCATTTGGAAAGCTGGGGCACAGGAGCTGACTGAAATTCAACGATAGCATGGTAAAGCTTATCTAATGCAACGACCGCTTGATACTGAGCTTCATCACGCTGAAACCCGTGTTCTGCTATGTCTTTTTGATATTGTTGTAGTGGTGTCATCGTATTAAGTCGTATAGAGGTACTGGGAAAAGGGTTACCTCGGGGTCAACTTTGAGAATAGAGAGAAGTAGTTATCAGTCCCCGAAGACATACTGCTATTTTTCTTTATCGGCTGTTCAAGCCATAGTAACATGGACTAGCACCGCGTGTAACTAAGTAGTAAAAGACTTGTTAAAACAACTATAAGGAGCAGTTATGCCTTGGATTTATGCCATTGTGGGTTTGCTGGTCGGTACAATCGTAGGCGTAGTCATTAGTAGACTAACCACCCCTGAATACAAGAAACAAAAGTCTGTGCAGAAAGAACTTGAAGCGGCCAAGTTTGAACTAGAGCAACAACGTCAAGAGCTCGTCGATCATTTTGCACAAACCGCAGAAATGTTGGATACACTAGGTAAAGATTACACCAAGCTGTACCAACATATGGCTAAGACCTCTTCTGAGCTTTTGCCAAACTTGCCAGAGCAAGACAACCCGTTTGATAAGAAAACGGCAATGTCTTCTGAAGCTATTGCAGAAGATCAACCAGAGTTTAACGAACAGCCAAAAGACTACGCCAATGGCGCAACGGGTCTTTTAAAGGATCAAGAGAAAGAAATCATTAATGCTCCCGAAGCGGTAACCGCAAAAGCATCATAACCTTCTCTTACCTCTACCTACTAGGGCCGATACATTTGTATCGGCCCTTTTTTGAACTTTTTCTTCTTACCTTTGCTCTAACTTGGATGTGAACTGCCTCCCCCTTTGATTATCCGAACTAGGCCCTATATTAGTTATTAACAAAGTGAACTAACCGTTCGGATATTTCTTTTTGGCAGACATGTTTCAAGAGGAGTTATTGGATGAAAAAACCACTGCTTGCGCTCACCGTTCTATCTCTGAGTTTGGGCTCTATTATTGCGCCAGTTCAAGCCACCGCCGCATTACCTTTAAATGTGGATGGCCAACAGTTACCTAGCTTGGCGCCCATGCTTGAGAAAGTAACCCCTGCTGTTGTGAGTATTGCTGTAGAAGGCAAACAAGTACAAACCAGCCGTATTCCCGAACAATTTCAATTCTTCTTTGGACCGGACTTTCCGATGGAGCAAAGGCGTGAGCGCCCGTTCAGAGGTTTAGGTTCTGGTGTCATTATTGATGCGAAAAAAGGGCATATCGTCACTAACTACCACGTAATCAAGGGCGCGGATGAGATTCGAGTTCGCCTCTATGATGGTCGCGAGTATGACGCTACGCTCGTTGGCGGCGATGAGATGGCCGATGTTGCGTTGCTTAAATTAGAAAAAGCGAAAAACTTAACGCAAATTAAAGTCGCAGATTCCGACAAACTTCGCGTAGGTGACTTTACGGTTGCGATTGGTAACCCATTCGGGCTCGGTCAAACCGTGACGTCGGGCATCGTCTCAGCGTTAGGCCGCAGTGGCTTAAACGTTGAAAACTTCGAAAACTTCATCCAAACAGATGCCGCAATTAACAGCGGTAACTCTGGTGGTGCATTAGTCAACCTTAATGGTGAGCTGATCGGTATTAATACTGCGATTTTAGGCCCTAACGGCGGTAACGTGGGGATTGGCTTTGCGATTCCGTCCAACATGATGAAAAACCTCACCGAGCAAATTCTAGAGTTTGGTGAAGTCAAACGCGGCATGTTGGGTGTACAGGGCGGTGAAGTAACCTCTGAGCTGGCTGATGCATTGGGTTACGAGTCGAGTAAAGGAGCCTTTATTGGTCAAGTCGTACCGGACAGCGCAGCCGATAAAGCTGGATTGAAAGCCGGTGATGTAATTGTATCGGTAAACGGCAAAGCGATTAATACTTTCTCAGAGCTCCGCGCAAAAGTGGCAACGCTGGGCGCAGGAAAAGAAATCACGTTAGGTGTGGTTCGAGATGGTAAGAATAAAACCTTTGATGTAACGCTTGGCGAATCTACAAATATGAAAGCCAAAGCCGAAACATTACACGAAGGGCTCAAGGGTGCTGAGTTAAGCAATACGACACCAAGTGATGCAATTCAAGGCGTTAAAGTATCGAGCGTTGCAGATAACTCTCCGGCTGCTCAATATCAATTACAACAAGGGGACATCATTATCGGTGTAAACCGTCAGCGCGTGAAAAACCTTGCTGAGCTTCGTGCAATCGTGGATAAGCACAAAGGCGTATTAGCTCTGAATATTCAGCGTGGCGAACGTACTATTTATCTTGTTATTCGTTAGTCACTTTCAAAGTGATAGGAAATAAGGTTTTCAATGCATAGCATCGAGTAATAAGCCTCGAATACTTTTCCTTATCGCTCAATAGCTAATGAAAAGGGCAGCACGATTCCGTGCTGCCCTTTTGTTATTTTTCAATGTAATGCTATTCTTCATCTTCTATGCCATTTTGGCGCTCATGCATGGAGAGGATATGCTCAGCTTTTTATTACGTTCTGTCTTTTTAGGCTTGGCTACTGCCGCAGTGGTATTACTGGCGGTACCATCTTTGCGCAACAACGTAATTCCTGCCGCGCTAGATCCGCAACCTGTTAATATCGCGTCCGTTGAGTTGACATTTAATCAGGCGGTGCGAAGAGCAGCACCTGCCGTAGTAAACATCTACAGCCGTAAATATGTTGAAAATGATCGCAGTAAACTCTCGACTCAAGGTCTGGGTTCAGGTGTCATTGTCAGTGAGAAAGGCTACATCATTACCAACTACCATGTGGTTGCTCAAGCAGACCAAATTGTTGTCGCATTACAAGACGGTAGAGCCGCGGCAGCTCAGCTAGTTGGCACGGATAAACGCACAGACATTGCCGTACTTCGTGTCGAAGGTTCGAATTTACCTGTTATTCCTCTTAACTCTAATTACAAACCACAAGTTGGTGATGTGGTCCTAGCCATCGGTAACCCATACAACCTTGGGCAAACCACAACGTTCGGCATTATTTCAGCAACAGGACGCTCATCTATTAGCGACGGTCGCCAAGCATTTATTCAAACCGATGCCGCCATCAATGAGGGGAACTCTGGTGGCGCCCTAGTGAACACTCAAGGTGAGCTCGTCGGCATCAATACCGCCTCTTTCCAACAAGCGACTGATTTAGAAACTTACGGTATTTCCTTTGCGATCCCTGCGCCACTAGCCAGCAAGATCATGCAGAAAATCATCGCTGATGGTCGCGTGATTCGTGGCTATATTGGTATCGACGGCCAAGACATTAATGCGGTCACTGCTCGCCTACTTGGAAATGAACACATAGGTGGTATTGTCGTGCTTGGTATTGATCCAAATGGTCCAGCCAATACAGCAGGCTTCCAAAAGCAGGACATCATTATCAGTATTGATGGCAATAAAGTGCAAGGGCGTCAGAGCGTCATGGATATCGTCACCGATTTACGTCCTGGCACCACCGTGGACGTCGGCATCATTCGCAAAGGAAAAGAGATGAGCTTGAAAGTCACGATTGCTGAAGACAAGCAAGAAGCATAAAAAATCCCAGCCATTGGCTGGGATTTTTATTTGTGCGTTACTCGCTATCGCTCGGTGTTTCCGTCGTATCGGAATCGTCCAGCTCAACCTCAATGCGAGTGACTCGCTGCAAACCTCTTGGTAGTAACCCACCTCGGCGACCACGTTCGCCACGGAAGTTATCAAGGTCAGACGGTTTAAGACCCAATTTTCGCTTACCCGCGTACAACGTTAACGATGCACCTTTTGGTAAAGACATTAAGTGAGATAGTACTTCTTCTCGCTCTTTTGCTTTAGCAGCAGGAATGTTGATGATCTTATTCCCTTTACCTTTCGCCAGTTGTGGCAGGTCTTTGATTGGGAACAGCAGCATGCGACCTTGGTTAGTAATTGCTAAGATTTCATCAGAATCTAAATCTTCAATCGCTTTTGGCGTCATGACCTCAGAGTTAGCCGGTAAAGTGACCAGCGCTTTACCACTGCGGTTTTTAGACAGCAAGTCAGCGCCTTTACATACAAAGCCGTAACCTGCATCTGAGCCCACCAGCCACAGCTGCTCTTCTTCACTCATGATCACTTGGCGAATACTGCTACCAGCCGTAATATTCAAACGACCGGTAATCGGCTCACCTTGACTACGAGCAGAAGGCAGCGAGTGCGATTCCAGAGAGTAACTTCGACCGTCACTACCTAGGAATACCGCAGGCTGATTACTCTTACCTCGTGCGTGCGCTAAGTATTTATCACCCGACTTATAGTTCAGGCCTTCTGCATCTACGTCATGGCCTTTCGCGTGACGAATCCAACCTTTCTCAGAAAGCACAACCGTGATTGGTTCGCTTGGAACAAGATCACGTTCAGTAAGCGCTTTTGCTTCTGCACGCTCAACCAATGGAGATCGACGGTCATCACCGTATTTCTCAGCATCCGCTTTGATTTCTTTTTTCAGTAGTGTGTTTAGACGACGCTCAGAACCGAGTAGCAGTTCTA
This sequence comes from Vibrio chemaguriensis, assembly GCF_012275705.1. NCBI lineage: Bacteria > Pseudomonadati > Pseudomonadota > Gammaproteobacteria > Vibrionales > Vibrionaceae > Vibrio > Vibrio chemaguriensis. The sequence goes on along the minus strand of NZ_SHOE01000008.1, from coordinate 47,897 downwards.
GCTTCTCACGCTCTTTCTCTAGTTCGTCTTGCTCACCACGGATCTTCATCTCTTCTAGTTTGGCTAGGTGACGAAGTTTGGTGTCTAGAATCGCATCCGCTTGGATATCGGTAATACCAAAACGTGCCATCAATACCGCTTTAGGGTCATCTTCAGTACGGATGATCTCAATCACTTCATCTAGGTTTAGGTAAGCAACCAACAAACCTTCCAAAATGTGTAAGCGAGCCATGACTTTGTCTAGGCGGTGTTGTAGACGACGACGTACGGTCGTGCGACGGAACTCAATCCACTCTGACAGAATTTGCACCAGACCTTTAACTTGAGGACGATTATCCAAACCAATCATGTTCAAGTTAACGCGGTAGCTGCGCTCAAGATCCGTTGATGCGAACAAGTGGTTCATCAACAAATCACAATCGACGCGGTTTGACTTAGGTACCACAACGATACGCGTTGGGTTCTCGTGATCCGACTCGTCACGAAGATCGTCAACCATTGGTAGCTTCTTCGCACGCATCTGGTTGGCGATTTGCTCAAGCAGTTTTGCACCCGATACTTGGTGTGGCAGAGAGGTGATAACGATATCAGAACCTTCTTTGTGCCATACCGCGCGCATCTTGATGCTGCCGCGACCATTGCGGTAAATCTTCTCAATATCCGCTTGCGGCGAGATGATTTCTGCTTCTGTTGGGTAATCCGGACCTTTAACATATTGCATCACGTCCGGCAGTTCTGCTTTCGGGTTGTCGATCAAATGAATAGTCGCATCTGCGATTTCACGAACGTTATGCGGTGGGATGTCTGTTGCCATACCAACCGCAATACCGGTTACACCGTTAAGCAAGATATGAGGCAGACGTGCTGGCAACATTTGTGGCTCTTTCATTGTGCCATCAAAGTTAGGTTGCCATTCAACCGTGCCCTGGCCCAGTTCGCCTAGCAATACTTCAGCAAACTTAGACAGTTTTGCTTCGGTATAACGCATTGCCGCAAATGATTTCGGGTCATCTGGCGCACCCCAGTTACCTTGACCATCCACTAATGGATAGCGGTAAGAGAATGGCTGAGCCATCAATACCATCGCTTCGTAACACGCTGAATCACCGTGCGGATGGTATTTACCTAACACGTCACCAACGGTACGTGCAGATTTTTTGTATTTTGCTGATGCAGAGAGACCAAGCTCTGACATCGCATAAATGATGCGTCGTTGAACCGGCTTTAAGCCATCACCAATGTATGGCAAGGCGCGGTCCATGATGACGTACATCGAGTAGTTCAGATAAGCGTCTTCAGTGAACTTGCGCATTGGCAACTGTTCGACGCCATCGTAGGTAATTTCTGTAGACATCCGTTACACCTCTGCCAAGTCGCCGTTGTTTTGTAGCCAAGAACGACGGTCATCTGCACGCTTTTTGCCCAGCAGCATGTCCATCATTTCCATGGTCGCCGTAGAGTCGTCAATGGTTAGCTGCACTAAGCGACGCGTGTTCGGATCCATGGTGGTTTCACGCAACTGAAGTGGGTTCATCTCACCCAGACCTTTGAATCGTTGCACGTTGATTTTGGCTTTCTTCTTCGACAAGCGCTCTAAAATGCCATCTTTTTCATCGTCATCGAGGGCGTAGAACACTTCTTTACCACAGTCGATTCGATACAGAGGCGGCATCGCCACATAGATATGACCCGCTTCAACCAGTGCACGGAAGTGACGAGTAAATAGAGCACAAAGCAGCGTTGCAATGTGAAGACCATCCGAGTCCGCATCGGCAAGGATACAGATCTTACCGTAGCGCAACCCCTCAAGGTTATCGCTGTCAGGATCAATCCCCAAAGCCACTGAGATATCGTGTACTTCTTGAGATGCTAATACTTGGTCAGCAGAGACTTCCCACGTGTTCAAAATCTTACCACGTAGTGGCATCACGGCTTGGAATTCACGGTCACGTGCCTGTTTTGCCGAGCCACCCGCAGAGTCACCCTCCACAAAGAAGATTTCAGTGCGACTTAAGTCCTGTGCTGAACAGTCGGTCAACTTACCTGGCAGTGCCGGGCCGGACGCCACTTTCTTACGTACGACTTTTTTCGCTGCACGCATACGACGGTGCGCATTAGCGATACAGACTTCTGCCAATTGCTCTGCTAGCTGAGGCTTTTCGTTCAACCAAAGACTGAACGCATCTTTTACTACGCCAGAGACAAATGCCGCAGTTTGACGAGAGGACAGACGTTCTTTGGTCTGGCCTGCAAATTGCGGATCTTGAATTTTAACCGACAACACGTAAGAACAGCGGTCGAAAACGTCATCACCCGTTAGCTTCACGCCACGAGGTAATAGATTACGGAACTCACAGAATTCGCGCATCGCTTCTAACAAGCCTTGGCGTAGACCATTAACGTGCGTACCACCTTGAGCGGTTGGGATCAGGTTAACGTAGCTTTCGGTGATCATCTCACCACCTTCTGGCTGCCAAATTACCGCCCAGTTTGCCGCTTCGGTATCCGCCAAGAACTCACCAGTAAATGGTTCTTCAGGAATAACTGGGTAGCCTTTTACGCCTTCCGCAAGATAGTCTTTAAGACCGTCTTCGTAGTACCACTTATAGTCTTTACCATTAACTTTGTCGGTTAATGTAATTTCTAGGCCCGGGCACAAAACCGCTTTTGCGCGCAGATTATTGACTAGGCGCGTAACAGAGAAGTTAGCTGAATCGAAGTACTTCGCATCAGGCCAGAAATGCACGCTGGTACCGCGATTGCGACGACCACACGTGCCGGTTACGGTCAGGTCAGAGACTTTATCACCGTGCTCAAATGCAATTTCATACACTTGGCCATCACGACGAACGGTTACTTCAACGCGTTTTGACAACGCGTTTACTACCGAAATACCTACCCCGTGCAAACCACCAGAGAATTGGTAGTTTTTGTTAGAGAACTTACCACCTGCGTGCAGCTTGCATAGGATTAACTCTACGCCTGACACTTTCTCTTCTGGGTGGATATCAACAGGCATGCCTCGACCATCATCGATCACTTCTAGTGATTGGTCGGCATGTAGGATGACTTGTACTTTTGAGGCATGTCCGGCTAGCGCTTCATCGACACTGTTGTCGATAACTTCTTGGCCCAAATGGTTTGGGCGCGCTGTATCCGTATACATCCCTGGTCGGCGACGTACTGGCTCTAAGCCATTCAGTACTTCAATGGCACCAGCATTATATTGTTCAGTCATAATACGGAATTATTCTCAAAGTTTACTTGTTGCCTGAATATCACCAATGGGTGAACCCATACTCAGGAAACGAAAAAGCCACCCTGTTCACATCACTAAGTGCTTGTAAACATGATGCATAACAAAGTAGCCAGGGTCCTCGACCCTTAAGATCTTTTGGCAAAACATAGTCGGAAAGCATACCGCCCATGTCAAGAAACGGTTGGATATATCAATAAAAACTATGAGCCTTTTCCAATCGCTTTCGAATTACAGTTCTAGAAATTCGATAATCTGTGCAGGATAACGCTCAAAGCCTACAAAACTGTGATCACCGCCTTGTTCTACTGTTTGCTTAGCGTCTGCAAACTTATCTACCGCTTGTCGATAGTCTAAAACCTCATCTTCTGTTTGCTGCAACAACCAGAAAGAATGTGGCGACGCGATGCTTTGTACATCAAGAGCTTTTAACTCGTCAATATGACAAGCTTCAAGTGTATAGGTTTCGTGCGTATAAGGGTTAGTTTGCTCACCCAAATAATCTACTAACAACTCATAGGGCTTAACCGCGGGGTTGACCACAACCGCTTTAAATCCAAACTTGTCATTTAGCCACATTGACATAAAGCCGCCTAATGAGCTGCCCACCAGACCAATGTTATAGTCGTCTTTATATTGCTCGATGATATCCAACAACATTTTCGCCGCTTGTTGAGGATAACAAGGTAACTGGGGAACAATCACTTTGATATCAGGACGATGCTGCTCGCAGTATGCTCTCATCACATTGGCTTTCATTGAGAGTGGGGAGCTGTTAAAACCATGGATATACAGAAGAAGTGAAGGTTTACTCATAGATATCTCGCACAAAAAAGCGAGCCCGAACATAGAGCTCGGGCGCGTTAGTATCCGTTAGAAGAGAAGTCTGGTTGGAACTGGCCATCAGGAAGTCGGCCCACTTGAGTCGTAATATCACCACAAGCATGCAGCTGCAGTTCACGCCAACCAGGCGAAGTCGTATCGAGGGCAAAATCATCCGAGTTAGGCTTAAACTGAACACACGTCGAGGGTGTTGCCATCACTCGAATACCATTATGAAGCACATTCATATCTTGATGAACATGTCCACAAAGAATGCCTTTCACGTTATCAAAACGATCGACAACGTGCCAGAACGCTTCGGCATCTTTTAAGGTATGTTGATCAAGCCACGCGCTTCCCACTAATAATGGATGGTGATGCAGCAACACAAGTGTGTGCCTTTCTGGGTGTTCTGTTAACTTTTCTTCGAGTAACGCTAACTGCTGATCACTCAAGCGTCCGTGGGGAACGCCAACAACTTGCGAGTCTAAAAGAACCAACTGCCAATGCGCGCCAAGCAATACATGCTCTGCCGCTTTGATTTGTTGCGAAGGTAATACACTGCCCATATTGGGCTTGTAGTCATGATTACCAGGCAACCAAAAGCAGTCTTTCTCTAGCGGTTCAATGCCTTCGGCAAAGCGCTGGTAAGATTCTGCACTATGGTCTTGGGAAATGTCCCCTGTCGCCAAGATGTAATCAAACGTCACGTTGCGGCGTAAAACATCAGCAACAACAGCGTTAAAGCTATCGGCCGTTTTTACGCTCAGCAAACTTCCCTCATCGGCAGCAAACAGATGAGTATCCGTAATTTGTAAAAGTTTGATGCTGTCACTAGATGATTGCAAAATGAAAACCTGATTCGTCCACTATATCGTTATTTGTTATTTTCCTTTAGTGACGTGACGATCAATTGAAGGCAAGTGGTGTTCTACTGATACCACTTCGTAAACAAAACGTCAGCCATTCACCGAGGAATGTGTTTAGTTGATGCTTTTCATCTTTCTGCATCAGTTGGTCGTTGGGATAATCATACTTAGCTTTTATGCGAGAGAACTCTCCGCTTGAGCATACTTCGGCTACTCTCGCATCGTGATAAAGCCTGACAGACATCGTCGGTAAAGGAAACACTGGCGTTTCATCACTCTGACATATCTCAACAACTGTGGTGTATTTTGTGATTTCATTCACGGTCAGTTGGTAAACCATGTTCGCCGCTTGATAGCAGCGTACATCCCCAACTTCGGCAGAAGCAGGCAATAAGGCGTTCAATTTAGCGTAGTTGGTCTCATAGGTTCTCATTAGACCCGCTAAATCAACATGATACCTCTGTTTTTCAGCCACTTGTGCCATTACTTACTCTCCACCATTTGGGGTTGCCCCCACTGTGACTTCAACTCTTGATGGTTTAATTGCAACCATTGCAACGCAATAATCGACGCACCATTTTCAAATTTTCCGTCTTTCACCCATTGATATGCTTGCTCGCGACTCAAAACATGTACGCGAATATCTTCATTCTCATAGTCTAAACCATGAATGCCGTGCGCTTTAGATGCGTCCACTTCACCAACAAATACGTCCAACTTTTCCGAGCAACCGCCAGCAGAAGGATAATAAGAGGTGACTGGCGCAACACGCCCCACTTGTATCCCCGCCTCTTCGACAGCTTCTCGGCGAATGACGGCTTCAGCTGATTCATCACGGTCAATCATACCCGCGACAATCTCTAGCTGCCATGGGTGTTGATGCTCTAAGGCTCCTACTCGAATCTGTTCAATGATAACCACTTGATCCGTATTTGGATCATAAGGAAGCATCGCTGCAGCATGACCACGCTCGAACATTTCTCGTTCGACAACCTCGCTCCAACCTCCAGCAAATAGCTTATGCTGAAAGCGATATTTCACCATTTTGAAAAAGCCTTCAAATAAGGTTTCTTTCGAGATGACTTTTACATCTTGCGAAGTAAAATCCTTTTGTTGTTTGTCACACTGTTGCATTCGACACCTCTCTGAGTGAATCTTGTAGTTTACTCATTGTTATTCGCTTGCTCAAAGGACTTGGCTCAACTTTTTGTACAATAGTTACAAATTAATTTAAGTCTTTGGTGAAAATTTATTGCACAACTGGATAATTACGTGTAAAAAAGTGCAAACTTTAGAGTAAATATCGTGCAAATTGAGTTAAACTACTGAGAATTAACCAATCTATTGACCGCGGGAATAGAAAATGAAAAAATTGCTTCCACTATTTATCAGTGCAGCGCTAGGTAGCATGAGTACGTCTGCGTTCGCAGACTCTTTGGCTGAAATCTACGACTTAGCAAAACAAAATGATCCACAATTGCTCAGTGTAGCAGCACAACGTGACCAAGCTTTCGAAGCAATCACCTCAAGCCGTAGTGCTCTATTACCACAAATTAACCTAACAGCAGGTTACAACTTAACTCGTGGCGATACTGAATACGACTCAAATCTAGTCAATGACGTATCAAACGATGCCAACGCTCTAACCGCTGGCGTTAGCTTTTCACAAGCACTTTACAACCGCGCATCTTGGATCTCGCTAGATACCGCTGAGAAAAGTGCTCGCCAAGCAGACGCAACTTACGCTGCGACTCAACAAGCACTAATTCTTCGTGTTTCACAAGCGTATTTTGAAGTTCTACGCGCACAAGACAACCTTGTCTTCGTCCGTGCAGAAAAAGCCGCAGTGGGTCGTCAACTAGAGCAAACAAAACAGCGTTTTGAAGTAGGTTTATCTGCGATCACTGACGTACACGACGCGCAAGCTCAGTACGACCAAGTACTGGCGGATGAGGTGTTAGCAGAAAACGCACTGACTAACAGCTACGAGTCATTACGTGAAATCACCGGTCAAGAGCACAAAGATCTCAACATCTTGGACACTCGCCGCTTCACTGCTAGTCCATCGACCGTGCCTGCTGAGTCGCTAATTGACGAAGCAAAAACCAAAAACCTGACCTTGCTATCTTCACGTATTCTTCAAGATATCGCACGTGACAATATTTCACTAGCAAGTTCTGGTCATCTACCAACGCTGTCTCTAGACGGTGGTTATAACTACGGTGATACGTCTCATAGCTCTCGTGACAACACCACAGACAACTTCAATATCGGTGTGAACCTTGCGGTGCCGCTATACACGGGTGGTAAGGTCACCTCTCAAACCAAACAGGCTGAATACGCGTACGTGGCTGCAAGTGAAGATCTTGAAGCACAATACCGTAGCGTAGTAAAAGATGTTCGCGCACAAAACAACAACATTAACGCCTCTATCGGCGCACTACGTGCTTATGAGCAAGCCGTTATTTCTGCGCGCTCTGCACTAGAGGCAACAGAAGCAGGTTTTGATGTGGGTACTCGTACTATCGTTGACGTGCTAGACGCAACTCGTCGTCTATACGATGCGAATAAAAACCTATCGAACGCTCGCTACGACTACATCTTAAGTGTTCTTCAGCTACGCCAAGCCGTTGGTACGCTAAGCGAACAAGACATCTTAGACGTTGATGCAGGTTTGAAAGCAGCAAAATAATTGCTGACTGAATGCTTCAGTTCTCAATAAATAAAAACGCCAGTTGATTTATCAGCTGGCGTTTTTTATTGCTTGCAGTTAAGAGACGAAGAGTATCTCAGAACATCAAGTATCAAAAAGGCCGCACTTGGCGACCTTTTACAAACAAATAGCGTTTCAATGCCAACAAATCGTAGGCTTAGCCCTTACCGCCTTTGATTGCATTGATGATTTCACTGGTTGAGCACCCATCCTCAAAGTTCAATACACGAACTTTGCCACCTGCAGCAATGACTTCTTTACCACCAGCAATCTCTTCTGGTTTGTAGTCACCACCTTTTACTAGCAAGCTTGGCAGAACTTCCGAGATCAAACGTTGCGGCGTATCTTCACTAAATGGTACTACCCAATCCACAGCGCCCAAACCTGCCAATACCGCCATGCGGCGATCGGTTGGGTTCACAGGACGACCAGGCCCTTTAAGACGCTTCACTGATTCATCGGTATTTACCGCAACAATCAGGCGATCACCAAGTTCAGCAGCATGGTTTAAGTAAGACACATGCCCAGCGTGAAGAATATCAAAGCAGCCGTTTGTCATAACGACTTTCTCGCCACGTGCACGGGCTTTTTTCACTGCTTCAATCAGCGCTTTTTCTGAAATTACACCGTAATCCGTGTCTTGGCTGCCATGTACCGCTTCTGCCAGTTCAATTTCAGACAAGGTCGAGGTACCAAGCTTACCAACAACAACGCCAGCCGCCGCATTCGCTAGTGCACACGCTTCTTCGAAGGATTTGCCTGCGGCAACAGACGCTGCCAATACAGAGATAACCGTGTCGCCCGCACCTGTCACGTCGTACACTTCTTTCGCTTGAGTCGGAAGGTGGAATGGCTCTTGACCACGGCGGATCAACGTCATGCCGTTTTCACTACGCGTAACCAGTAGCGCTTCAAAATCAAACTCTTCAACAAGCTGAAGTGCTTTTTCAACCAGCTCTTGGTCTGATTTTACTTTGCCAACAACATCTTCAAACTCTTTCATGTTTGGTGTTAAGAGTGTTGCTCCGCGGTAGCGTTCAAAATCCGCACCTTTAGGGTCAATGAAAACTGGAATGTTTGCTGCGCGCGCTTTTTGGATGTATGCCTGAACATGCTCTAACGAGCCTTTTGCGTAGTCAGACATAATCACGGCTTTAACGTTTGGCAGAGCGGCATCCATACGCGATAGCACAGGTGCAGAATCCGTGTTTTCAAACTTATCTTCGAAGTCGAGACGAATAAGCTGTTGTCCACGGCTCATTACGCGAAGCTTCGTGATCGTTGGGTAATCAGGCAGTGCAACGAAATCGCACTTCACATTGAGTGAGCTCAGCGTCTCCGTCAGCACTTTTGCAGGCTCATCTTCCCCTGTTAGACCAACAATGTGAGCATGGCCACCTAGTGATGCGATGTTCATCGCAACGTTCGCAGCACCACCAGGACGCTCTTCATTGTTTTCTACTTTTACAACAGGAACCGGCGCTTCAGGAGAAATACGTCCGGTTGGGCCATACCAGTAACGATCTAGCATGACATCACCGATGATGAGCACACCAGCGCTGTTGTAATCAGGTAGAATTGGTTTCATTATTGGTCTCCAAAAATTAAATCGAAGTGAGTTTATCACAGCCCTTATCGAGGCTAAATATATGGTCTTAACTGAACCACTGATTCCAAGCCTGTTTTACCCACTCCCTTTCGGCAACAAACTTATCTTCCACCACATCAGCATCTAAATTGAGTAGATTTCGTCGGTGTATTTCGTTTCGCATTGTCGTGTAGGCACGTATCAACTGCATTGCCTGGTCTTCGTCCATGACATTTTGTGCAATGAGTGTTTCAAAGATGCGCACATTATCACACCAACGCGTTAATTTCGGCTTATCGTGACTATAGTTGAGCACTAAGTACTGAGCGAGAAATTCGATATCGGTAATCCCTCCCACATCTTGCTTGAGCATAAAACGGCCGGGCTTTTTCCCCCCAAGATGACCGCGCATTTTCTCTCTCATTTCGACAACGGCTTTTTTCAGTTCCGCCCGATCGCGCGCTTTGCACAACACATCATGTCGCGTATTGTGAAATGCAATGGCAAGGGGTTCATCGCCGTAAATCAAGCGCGCGCGCACAAGTGCTTGATGCTCCCATGTCCAGGCTTCTTGATGCTGATAATCTTCAAACGCATCGGTTGGGCTAACCAACAAACCTGACGCGCCAGATGGGCGCAAGCGGGTATCGACTTCGTACAAAATGCCGGAAGCGGTGCGAGTCGAGAAAATATGGATGATGCGCTGCGCTAGGCGAAGGTAGAACTGACGACCGTCGATTTCCTTTTTGCCATCTGTATAGACATTGACTGGGCAGTCATGCATGAAGACGATATCCAAGTCGGAGTTATAGCCGAGTTCCCAACCACCGACTTTGCCATAGCCAATGACGGCAAAACCCTTGCCTTCACGATCTTTTACATGCGTTGGCTCGCCGTATTTTTCGGACACTTGCAACCAAGCCTGACTGACCACCGCATCAACGATAGCTTCCGCCAAATAGGTTAAGTGATCACTCACTTTCATCACCGGCAATGCACCAGCAATATCCGCCGCCGCAATACGTAAAATGCAGATTTGCTTAAACTGACGCAACGCTTCCATTTGCTGCTCCATATCATCTTCTGGAATACGGGCCAGATAATCACGTAGCTCTGCGCGGTAACTGTCTAATGGAATTGGATTGTATAACTGTGCAGGGTCGATCAATTCATCGAGTAAGATCGGATACCGAGATAGCTGCTCTGAAATCATTGGGCTTGCGGTACACAAACGCACGAGCTGTACTAGAGCCGCTGGGTGCTCATCCAATAACTCCAGATAAGTCGTACGAGTGCAGATATTGTGCAGTAAATGCAGCACTCGCGGTAAACCAAACTGTGCATCAGGGTGGGCAAACACCGCATCAAACACCTTCGGCATCAAACGGTTTAACACTTCGCGTCCACGCGGTCCTAACGTTTTTTTAGCCAGATCGGTTTTAAAGTTGATGATGGTTTTCGCGCATGAAGCAAAGTCTTCAACCTGAATATCCTGCTGCAAGATATGTTCAAGCACATCTTGTTTGTTCGCCATATCCCATAACTCATGAAAATGACGAGCAACCGTAGTACCCTCGTCTTCTTCATCATCACCAATTAACGACTCAAACACTTGATGGACATTCGCCATGTGCTGCTGAGTTTGCTCAATCAGTTGGTCCCAAGAGGTCATTTGCATCGCGGTGGCGAGCTTTAAACGTTCGGTTTCGCAATCAGGTAACGTCTGGGTTTGCTTGTCCGCCATCGCTTGCAACAAGTTTTCTAATTGACGCAAGTACTTGTATGCAGCCTCTAGACTGCTGACTTCTTGCGAAGTGAGTAACGCCAGCTCTTCAATGCCTTGCAGCGTTTCCAACAACCCTCGATTACGAAGAGAAGGCTCGCGACCACCTCGAATTAATTGAAAAACTTGGGCGATAAATTCAATTTCTCGGATGCCACCTGCACCTAACTTAATGTTGTTGTTCAAACCTCGGCGGCGAACCTCACTACTGATCATCGATTTCATCCGACGCAAAGACTGAATCGCACTGAAATCAATATAGCGACGAAAAACAAAAGGACGCAGCATTTGACGTAGCTCTTGGTATTGCGGGTACATTTCGCACCCCATCACTCGAGCTTTGATCATTGCGTAACGCTCCCAGTCACGTCCCTGTTCTTGATAGTAATCCTCTAGTGCCGCATAGCTCATGACTAATGGACCACTCTCACCAAACGGACGCAAACGCATATCTACGCGGTAACAGAAGCCATCGAAGGTTTGTTGGTCGAGCGCTTTGATGATGCGTTGACCAAGACGAGTAAAGAACTGGGCATTGGCAATGCTGCGGCGCGCGCCTTGAGTCTCACCGTTTTCTGGATACGTGAAAATCAGATCGATATCGGAAGAAAAGTTTAACTCGCCACCACCCAGTTTCCCCATGCCGATAATCAACATCGGCTGAACTTCACCTTCCTCACTCGTCGGCGTTCCCCACTCCTGACAACACGCTTGATATTGCCATTGATAGGTTTCAAAAATCATCGCTTCAGCCAACTCGGATAAGTGGCTTAAAGACGTTTCTAGCGACCATGTATGCGTGAAATCCTTCCACGCAATGTACACCATTTCTCGGTTGCGAAACTGACGCAACACGCGATGACCAGACATCTCATCCGGGCATTGTCCCAACAGTGCAGCAAGACGTGAGCGGTAAGATTCCTGACGACTTGATTGCGCTAACATGCTTGGCAACTCACGGGCTAAAACTTCATCGCGATGAATGGCCTCGGTAATAAACTGGCTTAAGCCCGCCACATAGCGAAATTGCTGCGCAATCTCATCTGGCCAAAGGGGAAAATAACCTGCCTCTTGAGCATTTTGTACGGCAGATTCAGCGATAGAAATCAGTGGCGAAGGCAGCTGCATTTTTCTTCCTTGTTTGAAAAGCACGGTAACTCATTCTTTATACCAGACTTAAAGCAAATAAAAACGCCCACAAAAGGTTTGTGGGCGTTTTATCAAAAGTTCTGGATAGAATATTAAACTTGGAAAGATTTGATCTTCTTGTCTAACTCGCCAGCATTATTTTGCATCATTTCAGAAGTTTCTAGCAGCTCTGTCACAACCACAACCGAGGCTTCCACCAGCTCACGTACATTGGTGAGGTTTTGACTCATCTCTTCTGCAACACTACTTTGCTGACCAGACGCCGTCGCGATCTGGAAGTTCATGTCATTAATTTGCGTCACTTGCCCAACAATACCATCGAGCTCAGATCCAGCATTAGAAACCAGCTCGTTTCCATCGGCCGCTTCCACTACGCTTTTCTCCATGAGTTCTACAGCAGATTCTGCACTGGTTTGCAGCTGAGCAATCATCTCTTGAATTTCTACCGTCGCTTGTTGTGTACGCTGTGCAAGGTTACGAACTTCATCTGCAACCACCGCAAAACCACGACCCGCCTCGCCAGCTCGCGCAGCTTCAATAGCCGCATTCAGTGCAAGCAGGTTAGTTTGTTCAGAGATACCTTGAATCGTACCCACAACACTACCAATGGATTCAACACGTTCTTCGACCTGGTTAACCGCCTGCGCCGATGAAGCGATGTCCGACGAGAGTTCACTCATTTTCGCCATCGTACTTTGCAAGAACTGTTGACCAGAAATCGCTTGTGCGGAAGCTTGCTCTGTAAGAGAAGACGCCGTCTGGGCATGTTCTGCGACGGTTTGCACCGTCGACGACATTTCACTCATCGCCGTCGCAAGTTGATCAATTTCGTTAAACTCTTCTTGCGCCGACTCTTTCGTTTCCGACATGCTCAGCGTCATCACTTCCGTAAGTGTAGATAACTCATCAGAAGCATTAATTTGCATTTGAATCACATCGTGCAGTTGGCGACGTGTTTTTTCTAACTCGCGTGCCACGTCTCCGTATTCATCTTTACAATCCATACCAAATGGCACGGAGAGGTTCTTGCTCGCCATCAGTTTGATCGCGTCGCTCAGATACTGTGTTTGACGCAGCATCACTCTAGCCGCCGCTAATAAGAGCACGACAAAAACCACAATCAATAAGGCAGTTTGCCAAGCAACTTGCGTTAAATATGCTTCGTAATGCTGTTGGGCAACTTGCGCGTTTTGTGTCGCCGCTAAAAGTGAATCGTAAAAGGTGTTCGCGTCCCACAGTTGTTTTGCCACTATCAGGACAGTACTGAAGACCATCAACATGACCATTTTAGGAACCAGTCGAATGTCGGATATGACCCTTTCCCATGGCTTAAATGCCAGCTTTTCCATTGTCAGTTCTCCACCGAGTCTTATATAGTCTTTATCTATAATCTTTATATTACTTATAGTTATGTTCGCGTTTAGCGTGGTTACGCGATTTATTTTGAGCTTCGTATGAAAAACAATGATATCAAAGACAGCACACGACCGATGGGCCTGTTGTCACTAATATTGTCTTTTATGGCACTATTTGTGATCTCTGGCTTGTTGTTTTTCCCGATCGATCACGAAACCCGTCAAGTTCTTATCGGTCTGGATTTCATAATCTGTAGTATTTTTCTATTACAGCTCACCATTGATTTGATCCGGTCCACAGATCGGTGGTTATTTCTTAGACGTCATTGGATAGATTTCGTGGCGAGCATCCCATTAATAGAGCCACTGCGCTTTGCTCGTATCTTTCATATTCTTCGAGTGGTATTAGTACTGCGCTCGTCGAAGTTCATTTTGCATCAGCTCAAAGAGAACCGCCGCGAAACCACGGTCGCCTCAATATTACTGTTGATGGTGATCCTCATTACGCTCGGTTCTAGTGCAATGCTGTTTATTGAAGCGAAAAACCCAGAAGCGAATATTCGCACTGGCGCCGATGCTTTGTGGTGGGTATTCGTAACGATCTCAACCGTTGGTTACGGCGATCATTATCCGGTGACCTCAATAGGAAAGTTTTTAGCCGTCATCATCATTGTTTGTGGTGTGGGGATCTTTGGTATGATTTCGGGTCTTATCACCTCTATCCTTACTGCCCCGACAAAACAACAGACGCACAGCTTAATCAATAAAGAACGTATGCTCGAGCAGCTCCTAAGCCAACAAACGCAAATACTAGAACGACTCGACTTCATAGAAAAAGAGCTGCAACAAAGCAAAACAAAGACAAAAAAATAGGACCATGCGGTCCTATTTTTTGTACAGGTACTCAAGGTGATCATTCACGCCAATAAGGCTGAACTTCCACACTGATCGCTCGGGTTTGATCCATTGCATGCAAAATTGAACGCTCTTGACGGTGCAACCAGCGTTCTAACTGCTCTTTTTCTGCGTCTTCCAACATATCAACCAACGGAAGTAAGTGGTTCAGCATTAGCAGATCATCAATACCATGCACCAGATCCGCCCATGGCAAACGGAAGCTGTTACGCTCATCCGAGTTATATAGACTCGCGAAACCAATACCGGTATAGAGGTTACGCAGCAAGCGATAGCGCTGATCAACGTACTCTTGCGCCGTCAGGTCGCGCTCTGCAGGGAAAGCTTCCATTAGTTCTGCCCAAGTGCGATCGAGCTGAGTGACTGAAAACGGCATGATATTACTTGCCATTTTTTCGCGCGCTTTTTCATCAAGAAACGGCTGCCAGCCACGCGCTAAGATCCAGCGACTAAGATCCAGTAATAACCCGGTGTAACGCGCGGAATTGAGCAACCCTAGCACTTCTTCACGGCTTGGCAGCTCTTGTAACTGCTGAGTCAACTCAGATACTAAGAACTTACGCGCATCCAACTTACGCAGCACATTGCCTTTGTCATCTAAGAGCTCTTCAAGGTGTGCATGCTCATCCAACCAACTCAGTTCTTCTTCCAACCATTTAAGCTCTTGGCGCAGAATCGCACTCGCGCGACGAGGGACAACACCACCAAAAATGGTCAATGTTTGACGAATAAAACGAATGGCATTGCTGATTTCACGTAGCGCTTCCACATTGTCACGCTCAGCATAAATTTGCTCGTGATAATGCCAGTGAGATAGGGCGTGTTCTAAAGAGTTGATCAAGCAGTATTCAACGGTATCCGTCGGGCTACTGTCCACAAGCGCCAACGATTTTACTTCATCACCTGCATAGCCACTTGCAAGTCGATAGCCTTTCGCCGCTTTACTCAAGTTACCCAAACGCATGCCACCTTGCTCGCAAAAGCTACGTGCTAGTGTAAATAGGGCATCGGTTTGGCCCGATTTAAGTTCCAGTTCAACTTCGCAAATCGGTTCTTGTTTCTCTTCCCCATCTTCACCTTTGGCTACGACCATACCTTGGTCAAACGCCACTTCTATTTGGCTACCATCTGGCATGCCAATCAGCCACTGTTCACGTGTGAAGTTGGTCGAGAATAACGGCATAAGCTCAGATTGCAGCGTTGCTGCGTCTTTGCCTGGCGGCCAAATGTCTACAGGATGAAGCGACAGGTTAGGCTCGTCGCTAGTGTGCTCAGCATTGTATTCTGGTCTTTGATGTAAGCCTGCGACGACGCGTCCTGCTGTCTTTACGGTTTGGACGAATACATCATCAAAACGGCGAATTCTTAAACCAATGTCGTGCTTTCTCAGCCATTTATCGGCGGTATCAAAGTAGGTGTTACCCAAGTCACGACAACTATGCTGAAGTACTTTTGTCTCAGAAATTTTTTCTTTTAAAGTTTCTGAAAATTCAGGAGAAACAAAAAACTTCAGTTCTATTTCGGTTTCCATAGCTATACCTTTCAAAGCAGATAGAAACAGGATATTGCGTAATTTCTCGCACGGCAAGAGAGAAATATCGCCGGAATGATGATCTAAAACAGTTTTAATGAGCGATTTAATGCGTTACCATGCGCGCCTTTATAGCCATCGTTCAACATTTCGCCAAGCACTCAGAAATGGTGTATGTTTTTTTAAGGTTATAGTTATTAGGTTGAATGACCATGCCAGTAAATACAATTATGGGGTTATTTGCAAAGTCCCCAATTAAGCCTTTGCAACGCCACGTTGTGTGTGTCAACGAATGTTGTTCACACTTGGTGAAATTCTTTGAAGTATCTTCAAAGGGTGACTGGGAAAAAGCATCTGAAATCCGTGCACAAATTTCTCACCTAGAGAAAGAAGCGGACGTGCTGAAACGTGAAATCCGTCTAAAACTGCCTCGCGGTTTGTTCATGCCAGTAGACCGTACTGACATGCTTGAGCTTCTGACTCAGCAGGACAAACTTGCAAACCTGGCAAAAGACATTGCTGGCCGTGTATATGGTCGTCAACTTGTCATTCCTGAGGCTCTCCAACCAAACTTCCTCGCTTACGTTCAACGTTGTCTTGATGCGGCCGATCAGGCGCAAAAGGTAATCAACGAACTTGATGAATTGCTAGAAACCGGCTTCAAAGGTCGTGAAGTGACGCTCGTCGCTGAAATGATTCATCAATTAGATGTCATCGAAGATGATACCGATGCTATGCAGATTGAACTTCGTCAACAGTTGATGGCGATTGAGTCTGACATGAACCCTATCGATGTCATGTTCTTGTACAAGATTCTTGAATGGGTAGGTGGTATTGCCGACCAAGCGCAGCGCGTAGGTGCTCGTTTGGAAGTCATGCTATCTCGATCTTAAAACATAAAGTTAACTACATAACGAAGAGCATAATGAACACGTGTCATAGGGACGATGACTATTTTCATCGTCTTATGGTTTGGCGCGCGTAAAATTTTGTTCCGCTTGTTATAAAACAACTAGGTATTACGATGGATATCCTTGCGAACTACGGCACTGTCCTGATTATTGTTGCAGCGATTTTTGGTTTCATGATGGCGATTGGTATTGGCGCGAACGACGTTGCTAATGCGATGGGTACATCAGTAGGTTCAAAAGCGCTAACCGTAAAACAAGCTATCATCATTGCGATGATCTTCGAATTTGCAGGTGCTTACCTTGCAGGCGGTGAAGTAACCGACACTATCCGTAAAGGTGTAATCGAAACTTCTTTATTTGCTAGTCAACCTGACGTTCTTGTCTACGGTATGATGTCTGCTCTTTTGGCTGCGGGTACATGGTTACTTCTTGCCTCTTACATGGGCTGGCCAGTATCTACGACTCACTCAATCATCGGTGCAATCATTGGTTTTGCATGCGTATCAGTAGGTACTGAAGCGGTTGACTGGGGCAGCGTTCAAGGCATTGTTGGCAGCTGGATTATTACACCAGTGATTTCAGGTTTCTTTGCTTACGTTATCTTTGTCAGCGCACAACGTCTGATTTTTGATACTGAGAACCCGTTATTCAACGCCAAACGTTTTGTTCCTGTTTACATGTTCATCACAACAATGGTGATTGCACTTGTAACTATCAAAAAAGGTCTAAAACACGTTGGTCTTCACCTAACCAATGGCGAAGCTTGGATGTGGGCAGCAGCAGTTTCAGCACTCGTGATGGTTGGCGGCTACGTATACATCCAGAAAAAATTCGCTAATCGCGAAGAAGACCGCAGCTTTTCTGGCGTGGAAGGTATCTTCAGCGTTCTGATGGTTATCACCGCTTGTGCAATGGCATTTGCACACGGTTCAAACGACGTTGCAAACGCCATTGGTCCACTGTCTGCTGTAGTATCGACTGTTGAACACATGGGCGAAATCAGCACGAAAAGCACCATCGCTTGGTGGATTCTACCTCTTGGTGGTATTGGTATCGTGGTCGGTCTTGCTACACTGGGTCACAAAGTAATGGCAACCGTTGGTACAGGTATCACTGAGCTAACTCCTAGCCGTGGTTTTGCAGCTCAGCTAGCAACCGCTTGTACTGTTGTTCTAGCTTCTGGTACTGGTCTGCCAATCTCAACCACTCAAACATTGGTTGGTGCGGTTCTCGGTGTTGGCTTTGCTCGTGGTATCGCGGCACTAAACCTGGGCGTGGTTCGTAACATCGTGGCATCATGGATCGTTACACTACCAGCAGGTGCACTATTGGCCGTTGTATTCTTCTACGGACTTCAAGCGATGTTCGCTTAAGACACTCGTCAATAGAATGTAAGCGCTTTGTCATTATTGACTCAAACGCACAGAAAGGGAGGCTTTGCCTCCCTTCTTTGTTGCACCGAAGTTTGAAACTGCATACTATTCGTCTATTTCCGGCTCCAATCATTCGGTGCCAACGCTGTCTCCAAGAAAAATCGTTAAGGGATTTACTGTGAAAAAACTAATCATCACGGTTTTGTTTACTTTGCTAGCAGCGCCAGCGGCCCTAGCAGCAGACCGTTATATTTCTGATGACCTCTTCACTTTTATGCACTCAGGTCCAAATAACACCTACCGTATTATTGGTAGTGTTAACGCCGGTTCTAAAGTACAACTGATTAAAACCAACCGAGATACTGGCTATACGCAAGTTCGTGATGACCGCGGTCGTACTGGTTGGGTACAAAGCAAGTTTGTGACAAACCAAGAAAGCATGGCGATTCGCCTTCCTCGCATTGAGAAAGAGCTAGCAGAAGTGAAAGAGCAGCTTGCTAACGCTCGTAAAACTTCTGATGCAGAGAAAGCCGGCCTTGTTACCTCTCTAGAAACGCGTAACCAACAAATTTCCGATCTTGAGAATAAATACTCTGAGATCAGCGACCAACTTACTTCTGTTGAGACAGAAAACCGCGAACTGCGCGCTAAACTGGATACACAAAAAGACGACATGCTGCTTAAGTACTTCACTTATGGCGGCGGTGTTGCAGGTTTAGGTTTGCTATTTGGTTTGATTCTTCCGCATGTCATGCCTCGTAGAAAACGTTCACCTGCGGGTTGGGCATAAGTCCTTCGCCCTTTTATCTATAAAAAGAATGCAAAAGCCAGTCGATATTCGACTGGCTTTTTTGTTTGCTTAGTTTTACGGAAATCTGCACTACTCCCCCATTGAACTAGACGCTCGACGACGATCCGTTGCGCCATAAAGCTTGCCATCTTTTAGCTCAATTGCATTCAAACCACTTACCACTGGAATAACGTGTACTGGGTAGCCAAGCTCCATAAACTCCGGCACCAACATTTCTGCGAAGGTTTTCTTCTCCACTAGCAAGCCTGTTGGGTCATACGGCTTGGTGCGGTCTATCTTGGTGCCGTACTGGATATTTGGTAGGTCAATAGCCTCTTGCGCTGATAAGTTCCAATCGAGCACGCCAACCACAGTTTTGAGTACATACCCCGGGATTTGCGAACTTCCTGGTGAACCGACAACCAAACGCAAGTTATCATCACTGTCCATCACCATTAATGGCGTAATGGCTGAGCGTGGACGCTTACCCGCTTCAATCGAGTTTTGAGTAGGCTTACCGTTAAGCGTTGGTTGAGGTGAAAAGTTTGCCATTTGCGCGTTCAAGATAACGCCATCGACCATCACACCCGAGCCCATACCCGTTCCTACCGTACTAGTCATCGCTATTGCATTTCCATCTCTATCGACGATAGAAATATGCCCTGTATCTTTGCTCTCGAAGCCTTGATATTGCGCATACTGAGTTTGCGTTATCTGTCCTGCTTTTGGATTCTCTTTCGAGGTGCCATTATCAGGGATTAAATCACGTCTCTGGTCCAAATAGGTTTTAGATAACAATTGTTCAACTGGTGCTTCCACATAATCCGGATCTCCTGCATACGCAATACGATCAGCTTTTGCTAAGCGCATCGCCTCGGTCATTAAACGCCAAGGCTCTACATCAGTTAATGCCATCTGAGATATATCGTACGGCTCCAGCAATTTCAGACTTTGAGCAACCATCACACCGCCAGAGGCCGGGTAACCAAACGAAACGATTTTGTTGCCTCGATAATCGCTTTCAAAAATATCGCGAGATTTCACCTGATAGTTTTTAAAGTCCTCTAACGACAATTTCTCATGCTGATCGTTAATACGACTATTCACCGTATCAACAATATGTTGACCAAGTGCACCACCATACAAATAGCGATCGCCTTGCTGAGCTATTTTCTCTAGCGTCTCAGCCATTTTAGGGTTCTTCATTAACGTCCCTGTTGGCTTCACTTCATCATCTTGCCAATACAAGGCTTTAATTTCTGGGTCGCGAGCCAAACGCGTTTGCTCTCGCACGACGATATCATAGGTATAGCTATTCATCGCGTACCCATCACGCGCGAGCTTAATCGCAGGTTGAACCAACTCAGACCATGGTAATTTGCCGTATTGCTCATGAGTGGAATAAAGCAAACGTAAGGTGCCCGGTACCGCAACGGAGCGAGGCCCCAAAATTTCATCGCGGCTGAGTGCTTTCCCATTTTCAATAAACATCTCAGGGTGAGCGCTAGACGGCGCTTCATCTCGCCCATCAAGGGCTAAAAACTTCTGCTTGCCATGTTGATAAAACAGCGCGAAAGTACCGCCGCCAATTCCCGTCATATCTGGCTCAACTACAGACATCACCATCTGCATCGCGACCATGGCATCAACGGCGTTCCCGCCCTCTTTCAATATTGAATAACCAGTGCTGCTCACGTAAGGGTTGGTCGCGCTGACCATAAAATCTTGTCCGTTATTATCTGGTGTTATAGGGAAAGGGGTCGGCTTTGCTGCGTAACTTAACGACGCAACAACACTTAAAGAAAAAATCAGAATACGCATGTGTCTCTGTGTAGACTCCTGTTATTTCATGGGGTCTAACGTGGACCAGGTCGTGATGACGAAGTTCGTCAATGTGGCGTTTTTTTACACAACGCTGACTGGAATCGCGCTATCAATAGTTGAACGATATTGGTGCTATTTAAACGACTTAGAAAAGCTATATTTTGCTTGTTTGAGTATCTAAAAATCATCACCAGAATAGATGCAAAAGGTGTTCTGAAAAATAAAAAAGCCAGCGATATGATTTCGCTGGCTTGATGTGTTGCTATAACAGTTACCCTTTCCACTCATACAACGCTGGTATACGAATTTGCTCACCTTGGAACTCGACAATCACCGCTTGCGGTTGTATTTCTCTTAATGTGACCTGCCCATCAACAACGTCTCCTTGATGATATTCAACATTGTTAATTTTCACCCAGCGGCGATTTTCATCACTGGCGTACATGTGAGTTTGCAAATTGAGCGCAGGTAAACGCCCTTGCCATTGGTGAGCGTTGCGCTCTAAATCGTTCACGCGCACCGTTTGTGGTGAAGGCGCATCATCTCGGGATAACGCATTTTCGACCTTTCGCGCCAAATCAGGAGATAATGAGGACAAGTCAAGATCATCCAGAGACAAACCTAGGTCCTCTTCAACTACTGAAGTGCCTTGAGTTGATACAGATGTTTCTATCTCGTCTTTGTTTGCTGTATTACTCACGTATTCATCAGATGTTGCAAACGTACCAAAATCACGAGACAGCTCTGCACTTGGCCACTCTCTCGGCAATTGCGCCAACTGAGTAGTTTCAGGATAGTCCAATGCTTTGAACGGTTGTTCCGCTTCCATCTTAGCCTTAGGGGCGGAAGTACTAGCTTCAGCATGAGGCGTAAGGAGATCTAAATACCAAGCAACTCCGATTGCAGCAACGGTGATCGGCAACAAGAACAAACCAATATGTTTCATGGCTGACATTATGCGTCCTCCTTCTCGATTCGTGCCAGTTGAGGCGCATCTGGCTGCACGTTTTGTTGAAGTCGGTCTAGCGTTCGCTTACCTGCAATGCCGTCGACCCCGATACCTTGCCAACGTTGGAATAACTCAACGCGCTCTTTCATCGCACCATCAAAAATAGACGTTTCAAGCAGTGGCTCACTTACCGCTTCTGCTAATAATCGGTCTAATACTTCGATCGCAGGACCTTCCATGTCTAAACGTAATGTCTCTTTCAACGGTGCTTGCCACAGTTCAATGATATTGCCTTGCCACATCGGCTTTAGCCACGAAATAGGCAGACGCAGACGCTGCTTACCATTGAGCACTTCGACTTTGTCATTGCCGACGGCGTACAAAATGACATACCCAACATCACCTTGATAATTCAACTCCAAAATTACAGGGCGATTTTGTTGCATCAGCAGCGGCCAGGTCGCCATTTTACGCTCACAACGCATGGTCGATTGGGGCTCTGACAAACAAAGATTGTCGCGAACCGATGCTTGATAACCCCACAAACGATACAAATCATTCACGGCGAGATTCGACTGTTTTTGTGCTAACAATAAGTCACGCTGATCATCTGTCAATTGTTGGTTGACGACTATTGGCGTTGGCTCCTCTCTTGGTGCGGTCACTTGCGCCAACACCGACGTTGCTTGAGCTGGCATATAATTCACGACCGCCCACCCCGTACCTAATGCCGCAATAAGACCCACCGTGACTGAGCCCCAAGCAGGCCAACGGAAAGTACGGCGCTCTTTTTTATCTTGCTGATAAATATCTGCCTGAAACTGCATCACCTCTTCACAAGCCTGCTGAACGGTTTGCTTATCCACCACCACATTACCTTGGTGATAACTGATGTTGAGAGATTTATCACAGATAAGATTAATCAAGCGCGGGATGCCGTGACTGTATTTGGCAATGAGTTTACAAGAAGCACGATTAAACAGTTGCTGGTCACCACCTGCCGTATGTAATCGAAACGCGATGTAATCTTCTGTCTCTTTTTCATCCAACGGCAACAAGTGATAACGCCCAGTAATGCGCTGAGCGAGCTGGCGTAGTTGCGTCGTTTGTAATAGCCGCTGTAATTCAGGCTGTCCGACCAACAACACTTTGAGCAGTTTTCTGGTATCAGTTTCCAAGTTGGTCAACAAACGTAACTGCTCTAAAACGTCGGCAGCAAGGTGTTGAGCCTCATCAATGACCAGCAATGTCTGCCAGCCTGAGCGATAATTACGCAGCAAGTATTTGTGAATCACTTGGTTTAGCTGTTTGAGGTTTGCATCTGGCGGATAAGTAATTTTGAATTCATCGCAAATAGCTTCGAGCAAGTCTCGACTCGAAAACGTGGGATTTAGGATCAGACCCGCTTTGGTGTTATCACCTAAATTCGCCAGCATCGCTTTTGCGACGGTCGTTTTGCCTGTACCCACTTCGCCAGTAAGCATAGCAAAACCACCGCCATCGCCTAACCCGGCTTGGAGATGTGTGATTGCCTCTTTGTGACGTTGGCTTAAATACAAATAACGCGAGTTTGGAACAATCGAAAATGGTTGTTCTACAAACCCAAAAAAGTCCTTATACATTAGGCTCTCCAGCTAAAAAACCACCAGGAAATAGTCAGATATAATATAAACATAGCTGCATCTACTCTCGGGAGTAAAGAAAAGTACCATTGCTTGCTACAATGTCCAACGGCATATCAATAAATTAAGAGGTAATTCGTGCAAGTTTATTTAGTAGGTGGCGCAGTTCGAGATAAATTGCTCGGAATTGATAGTTATGACAACGACTGGGTGGTCGTAGGTGCGACTCCCGAGACGATGCTGTCCCAAGGGTACACCGCCGTTGGTAAAGACTTTCCTGTATTTTTGCACCCCAAAAGCAAAGAAGAACATGCACTTGCGCGAACAGAAAGAAAATCAGGCTCTGGTTACACTGGCTTTGAGTGTTTCTTTGATCAAAGTGTCACCTTAGAAGAAGATTTAATTCGTCGTGATTTAACCATTAATGCAATGGCAATGGATGATGCAGGTAAGCTCCATGATCCTTACGGCGGCCAGAAAGATCTCAACGATAAACTGCTACGCCATGTCTCAGACGCCTTTATTGAAGACCCTCTACGCGTTTTACGTGTCGCTCGCTTCGCTGCAAAGCTTGCTGATCTAAACTTTACGGTTGCCGACGAAACCATGCAGTTAATGCGCCACATGGCAGAATCTGGAGAGCTGAGCACACTGACTCCCGAGCGTGTTTGGCAAGAATGGCATAAGTCCCTCTCCACCCCTCGCCCTGATATCTTCTTATCGGTTCTAAGAGATTGTGGTGCATTGGCCGTTGTTTTACCTGAAATTGATGCTCTATTTGGCGTACCTCAACCAGCAAAATGGCATCCAGAAATCGATACAGGCATCCATACTTTGATGGTGGCAGAGCAAGCCGCAAGATTGAGTGACTCACTCCCCGTCAGATTTGCCGCTCAAGTGCATGACTTGGGCAAAGGGGTGACGCCAGAGAGCGAATGGCCAAGCCACAGAATGCATTGTCATACAGGATTAAAACTGATCAAAAAGCTGTGCGAGCGTGTCCGTGTACCGAATGAGTTTCGTGATTTAGCCTTGATGGTGTGCGAACAGCACTCCAATATCCATCGTGCGGCCGAGTTAAAGCCGCAAACCATCATAAAAATACTCAACAAATTCGATGTGTGGCGCAAAGCTGAGCGCTTAGAAGATATTTTAATATGCTGTCAGGCTGACCATGCAGGTCGAAAAGGGTTAGAAGAGAAGCCTTATCCTCAAGCTGAGATTTTTACCCACGCTTATCAAGCCGCAGCCGCCGTAGATGTTCAGAGCATCATTAAGGATGGATTTAAAGGCCCGGCAATACGTGATGAACAAGAAAAGAGACGGATTGAAGCGGTAAGAGTCGCTTTGAATAAGTGATCTGAGCTCAGCTTAATTAACCGAATTGTATTCATGCCAGGTCATTCCAGCGAGCCTTAGCGAGACTAGGAATATAATATCAGCACGCAGGGAAGTTTTAGAAGTGACCAACGCCACAAGAAACTCGGAGAGAAGATTCTGAATCTCGCTCCTTCGTCGCTGTTCAGAATGACGTTGTGGTTTAGGTATGCAGCTTGCGGTTAAGCAAGCTGCCAATCCGTCGCGTTATCAGGCGCTAAGCAAGAACGCAAACAAGCCGAAACCTAGAATCAGACGGTAAATCACAAACGGTGTCATGCCCATGCGTGAAATCATCTTTAAGAAGAAGTGGATACAGATGTACGCACTGATAAACGATGTGATGATACCAGTCAGTAAGAAACCAATATGGACAGGTTCACCACTGGTCACTAGCTTCATGCCCAAGTAGCTACCAGCCAATGTAATGATGGGGATCGACATTAAAAATGAAAAGCGCGCAGCCGCTTCTCGAGTAAAGCCAAGGTAAAGTGCAGCCGTAATGGTCGCCCCTGAACGCGACGTTCCAGGAATCATCGCTAAGGCTTGAGCAATACCGATAAACACGGCTTTCTTCCAACCCGTTTGGTATTCATCCGCAACCAACTTAGCGTTTTTGTCTACCCACCAAAGCAACAAACCAAATACGATCGTTGTGGTCGCGATGACATAAGCGCTACGTAGATACACTTCAATGATGTCTTTCATCAACAAGCCAAACACACAAGCTGGAATCGTGGCGATCACGATCATCCAAGCAAGTTTTGCTTCTTTACTCCGATCTCCTTTAAAGATCGAAGCAAATAATGCCTGGAACAGAGTGATCACTTCATGGCGAAAATAGATCACTACCGCCATTAATGTACCGACGTGAACAGCAACATCAAAAGCTAGACCTTGGTCTTCCCATCCCAAAATGGCGGAGGGCAGGATCAAATGGGCAGAGCTCGAAATAGGCAAAAACTCTGTCAGACCCTGAATCAGAGCCAGAATAAAGGCTTCAAAATAACTCATGTAAACAACTCAAATTAAAAATGAAAAAGAAACAGGTTTGAGTGAATCGACTGGCTGCATTGCATGCCAAATATCTGCGACTGTGCGTCCATCGCCTGGGATCACTAATTGAGGTTCGAGATCATACAGAGGCTTTGTGACAAAAGGATATTTGTAGATATCACTGCGAGGTAGCTCAGGTTTTTTCTTGGAGACGCATTCACCGAACAACACTATATCGAGATCCAGTGTTCGATCCTGATACTTTTGCGCATTTTCTTCGCGTCCCCACTTAAATTCAATCTCACGCAGCTGATGACTCAACTCTTCTAATGACAACTCGGTACGCATTGCAACGACAAAGTTGTAGAAGTTCTGGCTGCTAAAGCCAATAGGTTCACATTCATATACCGGCGATACGAGGAGACTTTCTCCAAGCTGTAGCAGCTCCTGATACGCAGCGAGCGCATGTTGCTCTCTTTCTACATTCGTACCAACACCGATATAGGTGGTGATCATGCTTGACCTCGCTCAATCACGACACCAACAGCGCGAGCTTGTGGCACGGCACCAGGTTTTGCTAAACGGATTTTCACCCAAGGCACAGAGAAACGCTGCATGATAAGCTCTGCCACTTCTTCGGCTACACGTTCAACCAACAGAAAACGACCATTTTCAATATGGCTCAGTACCGCCTCACTCACTTGTGAATAATCCAGCGCATCTTGCACATCATCGCTTTTACCCGCAGGCTTGTTGTCGTGCGCCATTTCGATATCCAGAACCAACTTTTGTTTAATTTGTTGTTCCCAGTCGTACACGCCAATCGTGGTGATTACTTCTAATTGTTCAATAAAAACTTTATCCAGAGCCATCTTATGTCCTTCTATTACAGAGGTCGGATACCCGTGAGGGGTAATTTGATCGTAGTATTCTATACCTAAGTAACATTTACTTGGGTCATCACAATGTTACTTAGGTATAAACTGCGAAAGCATCTTTATATACAAGAAATCACATAATGCAAGCTCTATCACAGTGAGGATTTCTGCATTATGTGAATTCGAGGTATGATAGCAACTACGCGGGAACCGAGCATTAAATTCCAATCCATCAAGGACTTCTATGGACGCACTGGCACTGATAATGACAATGGCCGCCTATTTACTGGGTTCGGTTTCCAGTGCGGTTTTGATCTGTCGACTCTTAAAACTGCCAGATCCACGCAGTGTAGGCTCCAACAACCCTGGAGCAACGAACGTATTGCGTATTGGCGGACGAGGAGCCGCTGTTTCAGTCTTGTTGTGCGATATGCTCAAAGGCACCATCCCCGTATGGGGCGGATACTTTCTTGGTATCGACCCTATCATTCTTGGCGTCATCGCCATTGCTGCCTGTCTTGGCCACATGTACCCCATCTTTTTCCACTTTAAAGGCGGAAAAGGTGTCGCAACCGCGCTTGGCGCTATCGCTCCGATTGGTTTGGACTTAACAGGATTGGTGATGTTAACTTGGCTGTCAGTAGCCGCGCTATTCCGCTATTCATCCTTAGCGGCTCTCGTCACGGTTTTGGTCACTCCGTTTTATACTTGGATGTTTAAACCGCAATACACGTTACCTGTTGCTATGCTGTGTTGCTTAATCGTATTTAAGCATCATCAAAATATTCGTCGGCTTTTGTCTGGCGACGAGCCAAAAATCGGCGAGAAGAAACTGACACAAAAAAACTCGGCTTAATGCCGAGTTTTTCGTTTAAAGAGGGATGCATTGGTTATGCATGAACTCGATTCAGGAAGTTCAACAACATTTGGTTGACGAACTCCGGCTGTTCTAAACAACTGATGTGTCCCGCTTGCGGAATTTCTACCAACTCACTGCCCGTGATACAGTCTTTCATTAAATACGATTCGAAAACCGGGCGAGGCTTATCTTCACAGCCCACCGCAATTAACGTCGGCAGAGCGAATTTTTCCGAATCTTCAATCACATCACGGCGACCAAACACCATGCGCCCCATGCGAGCTACTTCCACCGCACGCTCACCACTCAGGCTTTCTAAACTGCGTTTGAATGCAGCGACCAACTCAGGATTCACCTGCTCAGCGTTATTAGCAAAAAACAATGGCACGACAGCTTCAATAATTGGCGCAGGCACCGCTTGGACTTGGCTGATGGTATCAAGCATTGCAAAGTACTTTTTATACGTAACTTCTGGCTCCCAGCCAATGAAGGTATCCATCAATACCAGTGATTTCACACGTTGCGGTGCTTGAGCCGTCAGTTCCGCTCCCCACATGCCGCCAACAGATAAGCCCACCACCGAAAACTCTTCAATATCCAAATGATCCATCAACGCCAACATATGTTGTGCATAATCAACTAATGACTCTGTCGATGTAGGGGCTGCTTCTGACTCACCATGTGCCCACAAATCTGGCACAATACAACGATATGACTGGCTTAAAACTTCAATTTGTGGCGCCCACATTTGGCTATCCCACAAATAACTGTGACCAAACAGTAATACTGGACCATCACCTTTATCAAGGTAAGCAAGTTGCTGACCTTCAATTTCAAACTTATTCATTGTTATATCCATTTCTTATTCTTCCGCACCATCCTATCACTGAAGCGATACCGAACTGCTCGCATCAGTCAGAGTGTAAACGAAGCTTTTCATTGAATAACTAAAAATAAAGGCCTCTTATGAGCAGAGACCTTTATCGTAGTGAATCTATTTCAAACCTACCGCATAAGTTTGATTAAGCGACTGGCGTCAGTTGGTCAATCGGCCAACGTGGGCGAGCCTCTACCGACATATCGGCCACTTCGCCATTCTTCAAACGCTGCATACCAGCGTAAGCGATCATCGCACCATTATCCGTACAGAACTCAGTTCGTGGGTAGTAAACCTCGCCGCCAACTTTCTTCGCTAACTTCTCTAACTCTGCACGTAAACGACGGTTAGCACTCACACCACCAGCAATAACAATACGCTTCATGCCTGTTTGCTCAAGCGCGCGTTTACATTTAATCGCCAATGTTGCACACACGGCTTCTTCAAATGCCAATGCGATGTCTGCGCGAGTTTGCTCGTCATCGCCATTCGCAGCAATCGTATTTGCTGTAAAGGTTTTCAGGCCAGAGAAACTCATATCCAAGCCAGGGCGATCAGTCATTGGGCGCGGGAACTTAAAACGACCCGGCGTGCCTTTTTCTGCCAGTTTAGACAACAGCGGGCCGCCTGGGTAATCCAACCCCATTAGCTTCGCTGTTTTATCAAACGCTTCGCCCGCCGCATCATCAATCGACTCACCCAAAATTTTGTACTCACCGATGCCTCTCACTTCGACCATCATCGAGTGACCACCCGACACCAACACTGCCACAAACGGGAATGGCGGTGGGTTATCTTCCAGCATTGGAGCCAACAGGTGACCTTCCATATGATGAACAGGTACAGCAGGCACTCCCCAAGCATAAGCAATACTGCGACCAATAGTAGCGCCCACTAATAGTGCACCAACGAGACCCGGCCCCGCGGTGTACGCGACACCATCAATGTCTTTCGAAGTTAAGTTCGCTTCTTTTAGTGCCTCTTTAATAAGAGGAATGGTTTTCTTTACATGGTCACGTGAAGCCAACTCAGGCACCACACCACCGTAATCTGCGTGCAGTTTTACTTGGCTGTAAAGCTTGTGTGACAGCAGACCTTTTTCATCGTCATAAATCGCGATGCCAGTCTCGTCACAAGAGGTTTCAATACCGATAATGCGCATGGTTTTCTCAGTATGCTTTCTGTATAGAGGAAATTTGGGCGTCATATTACCTCGCCTTGGTGCTGCAAACAAATTTTGTACAGACAATAATCGACAAAAGGCTTTACAAAGTAGTTGTGATCGGATTAAAATTCCGCACCATTTTTGATCAAGCTGGTAAGAGACCAAACAATTGTGATTTGGTCTGTTGAATGCCAGCGTTAACGAATAACCCCTGAGGTGAAAGGCATATGCCAGTAGTTAAAGTACGTGAAAACGAACCGTTCGACGTTGCTCTACGTCGTTTCAAGCGCTCTTGCGAAAAAGCAGGTATCCTTTCTGAAGTGCGTCGTCGTGAGCACTACGAAAAACCAACTACAGTTCGCAAACGCGCTAAAGCAGCAGCTCAAAAGCGTCACGCTAAGAAGCTAGCTCGCGAAAACGCTCGTCGCGTTCGCCTGTACTAATAACTGAGCTCCAAAAGGAATTTAGTTATGGCTCTGATTGATCAACTCAAAGAAGAGCAAAAATTAGCGATGAAAGCCAAGGACAAATTACGCCTTGGTACTATTCGTTTAGCCCTATCAGCAATCAAGCAACGTGAAGTTGACGAGCAGATCACTCTGAACGATGACGACATTCTTGCAGTATTGACCAAAATGGTTAAACAACGTCGCGACTCTGTAGCGCAGTATGAAGCAGCGGGTCGTCAAGATCTTGCTGATGCGGAACAAGCAGAAATTACCGTTCTTGAGGACTTTATGCCTCAACCACTGACAGACGAAGAAGTAGCGGCTCTTATCGAGAACGCGATTGCTGAATCTGGCGCAGCTGGCATGCAAGACATGGGCAAAGTAATGGGCGTTCTGAAACCGCAAATTCAAGGGCGCGCAGATATGGGTAAAGTAAGCGGTTTAGTTCGCGCTAAACTGGCTTAAGATACCCCACCCAATTGCAGCAAGCCGTGCTATCCTTTGGAACGCACGGCTTGTTTGTATCTGGATGAATGGAATGAAATAAGTGAGCAACACGCTTATTCTTTTAAAGCATTCACTCCACTCATCATCTTCTTTTTTTGTTAGGTTTTATGGCTGGACACATCCCTCGCAGTTTTATCGATGACCTTCTAGCTCGACTTGATATTGTCGATATCATCGACGCACGTGTGAAACTTAAGAAAAAAGGCAAAAACTACGGCGCATGCTGCCCGTTCCACAACGAAAAGACGCCGTCATTCAGCGTCAGTCAAGAAAAGCAGTTCTACCATTGTTTTGGTTGTGGTGCGCACGGAAATGCCATCGACTTTTTGATGGAATTCGACCGGCTAGAATTCGTCGAAGCCATTGAAGAACTCGCTTCATACTTGGGCTTAGATGTTCCTCGCGAACAACGTAGCGGCGGTAATGGTTCGTTCCAGTCAGGCCCACAAGCAAGCAGCAGTGAAAAACGTAATCTATACGACTTAATGGGCAGCATTGCTCAATTTTATCGTAACCAACTCAAGCAGCCAGGAAGTAAAGTGGCGATTGAGTATCTAAAAGATCGCGGCCTGTCTGGTGAAATCGTCCAGAAATTTGGCATCGGCTATGTGGCTGATGAATGGGATTTAGTTCGTAAGAACTTTGGCCAGAATAAAGAAAACCAAGACATGCTCGTCACAGGCGGCATGTTGATCGAAAACGACAAAGGCAACCGCTACGACCGATTCCGTGGTCGAGTGATGTTTCCTATTCGAGACAGACGCGGCCGAGTAATAGGCTTTGGTGGTCGAGTATTAGGTGATGGGACACCGAAATATCTCAACTCACCCGAAACCCCGATATTTCATAAAGGTAAAGAATTGTATGGCCTTTATGAAGTACTACAAGCGTACCGTGAGCCACCACAAATTTTAGTGGTTGAAGGCTATATGGATGTTGTCGCGCTTGCTCAATATGGCGTAGATTATTCCGTTGCCTCATTGGGTACCTCTACAACGGGCGATCACTTGCAAGTGTTATTCAGGCAAACAAGCACCGTCGTATGTTGTTACGACGGTGACCGCGCAGGCCGTGAAGCCGCGTGGCGTGCCATGGAAAATGCATTGCCTTACCTAACTGATGGTCGCCAGTTAAAATTCATGTTTTTGCCGGATGGAGAAGATCCCGACTCTTATATCCGACAAAACGGAAAACAAGCATTTGAGCAGCAAGTGTCTAATGCGATGCCCTTGTCTGAATTCATGTTCAGCTCATTGACTCAGCAGGTCGATATGAGCACGAAAGAAGGCATGGCAAAACTGAGTACTCTTGCGGTTCCTCTCATTGATAAAGTCCCTGGCGGCACTTTAAGACTATACTTGAGAGAATTGCTTGGCCGCCGTTTGGGTTTGGTTGATGAGCGCCAACTACAGCAGCTAATTTCAAAACAAGGTAAAGAGGATAAAAGGCCTCAACCTCATAAAGAAATCAAGCGAACGCCGATGCGAGAAGTGATCGCGTTACTGATTCAAAACCCACAATACGTAAGTATGGTGCCAGATCTAACTAGCGTTAGAGATTTGCCCATTCCTGGTCTAAGTTTATTTGTTGATGTACTTGATAAATGCCAAGCGCATCCCCATATCAACACAGGCCAATTATTAGAGCATTGGCGAAACAGCCAAAATGAGACCCTTCTGTCTCGTCTCGCGAGTTGGGACATTCCACTCGATGAGGACAACCAAGAAGAAATATTTTTAGACTCACTGGATAAAATTATTGCCCAGTGCGTAGAAAAACAAATTGAAAACCTGCAGGCCAAAGCAAGAAGTGTCGGTTTATCAGCCGAAGAGAAAAGGGAGCTGCTAGCACTTATGCTAGATTTAAAAGCGTAACCCTGTTTAATTAGTCAGCAACGATTTAATTTGTTATAGTAAGTGGTTTGCATTTCGCATACTGATTCCTTCACCAGATTACGAAGTTGGATACCGTCTATGGATCACAATCCGCAGTCACAGCTAAAGTCACTTGTTATTAAAGGCAAGGAACAAGGCTATCTGACCTACGCCGAAGTAAATGACCACCTACCTGCTGAAATCGTAGATTCAGAACAGGTAGAAGACATCATTCAGATGATCAACGACATGGGCATTAAGGTAGTAGAAACTGCTCCTGATGCTGATGATTTAGCACTGAACGATGACACAAATATTACCGATGAAGATGCAGCCGAAGCTGCAGCCGCTGCACTGTCTAGCGTAGAGAGTGAGATTGGTCGTACAACAGACCCAGTACGTATGTACATGCGTGAGATGGGTACTGTCGAACTTCTAACTCGCGAAGGCGAAATCGACATCGCAAAACGTATTGAAGAAGGTATTAACCAAGTTCAATCGTCTGTTGCTGAATACCCAGGTACGATTCCGTACATTCTTGAGCAATTTGACAAAGTTCAAGCTGAAGAACTACGTCTTACTGACCTTATTTCAGGTTTTGTAGACCCAGATGCTGACGACACCGCTGCCCCAACAGCAACACACATCGGTTCTGAACTGACTGAATCTCAGTTAGAAGAAGAAGACGATGAAGACGTTGATGACGACGAAGATAGCGATGACGATTCAGATGATTCTGAAGAAGATGTAGGTATCGATCCAGAGTTAGCGCTAGAGAAATTCAACCAACTACGCAGCACCTATCAAAATCTTCAATTAGCAATCAACGAGTACGGCTATAACAGCCCGAAAGCAACCGTTGCTAATGAAATGATGCTAGACGTATTCCGCGAGTTTCGTCTAACGCCTAAACAGTTTGATCACCTAGTGAATGAACTGCGTACTGCTATGGATCGCGTTCGTACTCAAGAACGCCTGATCATGAAGTCTGTGGTTGAATACGGCAAAATGCCGAAGAAATCATTCATCGCGCTGTTCACTGGTAATGAATCAAGTGAAGCTTGGTTGGATGAAGTTCTTGCTTCAGACAAGCCATACGCTGAAAAGATCAAACGTAACGAAGAAGAAATCCGTCGTTCAATCGCTAAGCTAAAAATGATTGAAGAAGAGACTTCTCTAAACGTACAGAACATTAAAGACATCAGCCGTCGTATGTCTATCGGTGAAGCAAAAGCTCGCCGTGCGAAGAAAGAGATGGTTGAAGCGAACTTGCGTCTTGTAATTTCTATCGCGAAGAAATACACCAACCGTGGCCTACAGTTCTTGGATCTTATCCAGGAAGGTAACATCGGTCTGATGAAAGCGGTAGATAAGTTCGAATACCGTCGTGGTTACAAGTTCTCGACTTACGCAACGTGGTGGATCCGTCAGGCAATCACTCGTTCAATCGCGGACCAAGCACGTACGATTCGTATTCCGGTACACATGATCGAAACGATCAACAAGCTAAACCGTATCTCTCGTCAAATGCTGCAAGAGATGGGTCGTGAGCCATTACCGGAAGAACTGGCTGAGCGCATGCAGATGCCAGAAGACAAGATTCGCAAAGTTCTGAAAATCGCTAAAGAGCCTATCTCAATGGAGACACCAATCGGTGACGACGAAGATTCGCATCTAGGTGATTTTATCGAAGATAC
Organism: Vibrio chemaguriensis; assembly: GCF_012275705.1. Lineage (NCBI taxonomy): Bacteria > Pseudomonadati > Pseudomonadota > Gammaproteobacteria > Vibrionales > Vibrionaceae > Vibrio > Vibrio chemaguriensis. The sequence goes on along the minus strand of NZ_SHOE01000008.1, from coordinate 13,768 downwards.
AACGCTAGAACTGCCGCTAGATTCTGCAACTGCAACTAGCCTTAAAGTGGCGACAAAAGACGTGCTTGCAGGTCTAACGCCACGTGAAGCGAAAGTACTTCGTATGCGCTTTGGTATTGACATGAACACTGACCATACTCTAGAAGAAGTTGGTAAGCAGTTCGACGTTACTCGTGAACGTATCCGTCAGATCGAAGCAAAAGCACTACGTAAACTTCGTCACCCAAGCCGCTCAGAGACTCTGCGCAGCTTCCTAGACGAATAAACGCAGCGCATATAAGCTTTAGAAATCAAAAAAAGGTGACTTTAGGTCACCTTTTTTATTATCGACTGTGCTAAGTGGATAAAAACTAAGCGCAATTGCCCTAGTTGGTATCTAGACACCTTGCAACGCTTCCCCTATAATCGTTGTCCTATTAAGGCCCCTTAGCTCAGTGGTTAGAGCAGTCGACTCATAATCGATTGGTCCCCAGTTCAAGTCTGGGAGGGGCCACCATTCAAATCAAGCACTTACCGCTTATCTTCTTTTGAATGTTGCCTTTCTATCCTTCCCGAGGTACAAAATCAGTACAGTGAGTATTCGGGAGTACTTTTATGGCAACCTTAGTCAAAACCCCTTCAGGCACATGGAAAGCTGTTATTAGAAAAACAGGCTGGCCAACTACATCCAAAACTTTTCGCCTCAAACGTGATGCAGAAGATTGGGCTAGGCGTACTGAAGATGAAATTGTTCGTGGCGTGTATATCAAACGCTCTTCTTCAGAACGGATGACGATAGAGGATGCTCTGCAACGTTATTTAGCTGAAGTATCTCCCACGAAGCGTCCGGCCACCGCTGCATGTGATGCAAGACATTCCAAACCTATCATCAAAGCTTTAGGCCAATACTCTCTAGCAGCCCTCACTCCTGATATCATTGCCAAATACCGTGATGACCGTCTAGCTGGCTTAGACCGATGCGACGCTAAAGGGAGTCCTGCGCCGAAACCTCGTTCGCCAAACACAGTTCGTATAGACCTGGCGCTACTCAGTCACCTATACAACATCGCGATTAAAGAATGGGGCATAGGCTTAGTAATTAATCCGGTACAAAATATCCGTAAGCCCTCCCCTCCTTCTGGGCGAGAACGACGTTTGACTCCAGAAGAAGAATTAAAGCTCCTAGAAGCCGTTGAGGCACACTCGAACCCGATGTTAACCTGGATTGTCCGTATAGCTTTAGAAACGGGTATGCGTTCATCAGAGATAACCTCTCTACGCCGCTCTCAAGTTGATTTGAAAAAACGTGTAGTTTTCCTGGTTGAAACCAAAAACACGATGCCGAGAACCGTTCCGCTTTCCCTCCTGGCGTTAGAATCCTTTAAGCAAGCGATTAATAACCCCGTACGGCCAATTGATACTGACCTGATCTTCTTTGGCGAACCAGGCAAAGACGGCAAACGACGTCCTTACAATTTCAATAAAGTATGGATGAAGATTAAAGCCAAGATTGGGCTAAAGGACTTTAAGTTTCACGACTTGCGACACGAAAGCGTCAGCCGATTAGTAGAAGGTGGTTTAAGTGATCAACAGGTCGCTGCTATCAGCGGCCACAAATCGATGCAGATGCTACGCCGCTACACTCACCTAAGAGCTGAAGACCTGGTTGAAGAACTGGACGCGATTGCAAAAGGGAAAAAGGCTTAGCTAAAAGCGCCCCTCAAATGTCAATACGATAGGAATTAGCCCAGTAATAACGGCTTATTCTCATTACATAAGCCTTGTTTATTGACACTTGAGGGGCCAGGCAGCTAAAGATACGTATGATGTGCTGACATATGAGGTGCACAACAGTCATTTGGTGTTTGCTGTGTTTTGTTGAGATATATTCACCGCAAGGTTATCGACCATGTATAATGACCTAAAAGCTAATTCCAATAAAAGCAGCGAGATACGTGTGGCGCTAACAGTAACCTACTATTTAGTCGATGACACCCAAGTCGAAGAAACTACCGAAAAACCAGCGGTGCTTGGTGTGGAGTCGTATACAAATATTAATGAGATCCTGCTCCCTGACTCTTCCAATGCAAATATCACCATCACCTGCTATTTCGATGGACATACTGCTCACCGATGGATTGTCAAAGTTGTTGAATTCAAAGGTCATGACGTATCAGTTTATCTCTCTCCGAGAGACACCGAAGGTGAGGTTTTCCTGCCGCAGACTATGAAACGGGTTCATAAGTCTGCTATGCAGTTATTACGATTTGGGACAATTGTCGAGGTAGATTTCGGGTTCAAGCCGAAGATTTATAAAGGGACTGATCTACAAACCTCAGCCAAGCGATACCCTGATGTGGTACAACATCTAGAATTGTATAAAAGAAGACCCGCGATCGTTCTGAAGACAACTCGACGAGGCGTGCAAGTTGTACCTCTGACTTCACAAGAACCGGACGACTACACCACCAATAGTTCGGTCTTTAAATTAAGTGAAGAGAGCCTCAAGGATTGCACTCAACTGGGAAAAGAATCGTACGTGTTGTCACATTTTATTCAAACAGTCGGTTATAGCCGTATTCTCCCCCCTTTAAGCAAATATAGCTCCCACCAGGCACAACGCTTAGATACATATAGAGTTCGCATCTGTCGCGATGATGAAAAACGTCTAAATACTGCTCTTGCCCACAATGTCGGTCTTGGTGACTATTACACTATCAAAAAATCCATGAACGATAGTAAGCAGGAAGTCGAGATACTTACTCACGATAAAGAAAAACTGGCGACCACCGTATCAGAATTAGAATCCGAGAATGATATCCTTAAGCAAGAGTTTGCAAAAATCCTGAGGGAACACGCAACGTTGCGCGAGCTACTTAAAGACCAGTATCTTCGTGCCGAATTATATACTACGTCTGAAGTGGATGAACAAATCGACAATGAGCTAATCGAGTTCACGGAAATTGCAACGTCTTGACTATTCGCGTTGCATTTAATATACTTCTGTCACTGGTTTGAGATATAGAGACGGCACTCTCTCAAGCGACGCTGAAAAATTGCCCTGCCGACGAAAACAAACTTTATTTCATAAAAACCGCCTTTTGGCGGTTTTTTTTTGCTTTCATCTCAGCCCATGCTCGTGAATTCATTATCGTTGATTTGACGATGCGCGTACAAGTGAACGGTATCAAATACAGTCGAAGAGCTAAGAGCATAATAGCTTCGAAAAACCGTGAACACAGTAATATCTAAATAAGTGCCAACATGCTCATCTTCTACAAAACCCTCTTGTAGCATCTAACAAGAGATTCCATTAAATATTATCCAATAAACCTCACACTTCCTCACTACCACCAATGATGCCCTACAGAATTCGCGTTCTAACATAACAATTAGTGAGATAACAATCACAACTTTCAAAATTACCACCAGTAATAAAACGGTAGAATTTATGGCTTTGGCGTAATTCTCCTGGAAAAATTATTACTCTACTAAACATATTGAGCGACTATTACTCTCTCCATTAACCTCCGACATATCGAAATTACTCCAATCTATAGTTGGATTTCTTTTTCACTAAAATATAATTTAAATCAGACACAAATAAAAATATACTTAACAATAAAGTATTGTGTATTCGATATATCGAAACCAAATACTTTTTATATTCCCTCGTCAAAAAATTTAGCCGCTAAAATCTCATCAAATATATCTTAATCGACTAGCAATATATCGAAAAAAATCACACAAAAACCAGAAAAGTTTAGCTACACATCTTTAATAATCAAACACTTAAGTACCTTGACGATATAGTGGTTTATTCATATTGTTAATTTGCAATTATCAACTCTTAAGTTGAAATAATTACTAAATATTACTAAGGAGAGCGACATGACCACTGAGGAATTTTTGTACCGAAAATACGGAGGCTCACCACTTCTTTCGTTTTCTCAAGTTGCGGAGATCCTACATCGCAGTCCTGAAGGATTAAGAATTACTCTTCGGACTAACTGTGAACTCGCAAATCAACTCAAGCCAAACCGAGTCAAAATAGGTAGACGTGTTTACTTTAAAGTTTCCGATATCGCTAATTTGATTGACCAAGCTTCGTCGCAATACATGGAGGCTTGATATGTCTGATTACGTTAAAGAACTACAGGCTTGGGTTATTCAAAGACAACAAAACAACCGTCCTCCAAATAAGCAAGAAGTACTTGCAACTTTTCTTGGCGTTAAAACCGATGTAGAGGAAGCAATTAACGCTGGTTACAACTTAAAAACTATTTGGACTTACCTAACAGAAAGAAATCTCATCGCATTTCGCTACGAGACTTTCCTGCGTTATGTGAAGGAATACATTACACAAACCTCAGTGGCTACTCCACCCGAAAAAGAGAAATCAGAAAAGCAGAAAACCTCTCGTGACATAAACGGTTTTTCTTTTAATTCACAGCCAAATAAAGAGGACTTGATATGAATATATTCAAACACTGTGCATACGCAGCTGTATCGAAGTTAAAACATAACCAGAGCACAACTTCCACGCCACTTCGCATATTTTAGGCCTTTTTTGGCACCATTTTACGTCTATTTCTACGCAATTGCGTGATAACCGTGCGGTAGCGCCGCCCTTTCTTGATGACTGATGTGGGCGATATTGCGGGCAGGATGTGTGAAGGAGTCCCACTATGCAAGCATAGCGATGACTCTTCACTTCCCTTATTCGCACCTGCGGCGCTCAACGGTAATCCTGCCCTGCGGGATCAATTCAGTGATAGAAGATTCGATAGGAGAACACGTAATGCAGCATGAAAAAAAAGTCACTAGGAAGAACACAAGTCCTCTTAAAGTCTACTGCCTACCTAATGAACGTGAAGCGATTGAGGTTAATGCCAAACAAGCTGGCCTCAGTGTTTCAACCTATCTACGACGAATTGGACAAGGACACCAAGTGAAAAGTGTCGTTGATGCAGAACAAGTACGTGAACTAGTTAGAGTTAATGGTGATCTTGGCAGACTTGGTGGGTTACTAAAGCTTTGGCTAACTAATGATGCTAAGACCGCTCAAATCGGCACACCTACCATTAGAGCAGTATTAAATCGCATCGATTCAACCCAAGCTCAGATGAGCGAGCTCATGGAATCTATTCTTAGGAAAAGGTCCTAGCCATGATTGCTAAACACATCCCAATGCGTTCATCGAGTAAGTCCGATTTTTCAGGCTTAGTCCGTTACCTCACTGATACCCAAAGTAAAGAACATCGGTTAGGTCAGGTGCGACTGACTAACTGCGATGCAGATTCAATTAGAGATGCGATCTGCGAGGTATTGGCCACTCAGCAAACAAACACTAGAGCGAAAGGTGACAAGACTTACCACCTGATTATTAGCTTCCGTGCTGGAGAACAGGTTAATTCTGATGTTCTTTCTAAGATCGAAGAGCGTATATGTGAAAGTCTAGGTTTTGGTGAACACCAACGTATCAGTGCCGTTCACAATGATACTGACAACCTTCATGTTCACGTGGCGATCAATAAAATTCATCCATCACGCCATACCATTCATGAACCGTACTATTCACATCGTACGCTTGCAGAACAATGTGAACGATTAGAAAAAGCATTTGGACTACAACAAGACAATCACACACCCAAACAAAATCGTAGCGCAGCACGCGCTGCTGATATGGAGCGTCACTCCGGTATTGAAAGCTTAATTGGATGGATTAAGCGTGAGTGTATAAACGAAATCAAAGCCGCACAAACTTGGTCTGAGCTACACGCGACTCTAAGCCAAAATGGGTTAACACTTTCAGCAAAAGGCAATGGTTTAGTGATTTCATCCGAAACTGGAGTCACGATAAAGGCTAGCACGTTGGATCGAAATTTATCCAAACCAAAGTTGGAGTCCCGCTTCGGCGCATTTCAGCCACACCAAACTATTAATAATAAATCCTACTCAAAACGCAGCTACCAAAAAAAGCCTGTTCAGACTCGAATAGATACAACGGATCTTTATGCCAGATATCAGAAAGAGCAAAAGAGCCTTGCAACTAATAGAGCCACCGCATTAGAGACACTTCGTCAAAAGAAAAATCAGCAAGTTCTAAATGCCAAGAAACAAGGCAAAGTGCGTCGCATGGCAATAAAACTCACCAATAGCGGTAAGTTTACTAAGCGCTTGCTGTATGCCCAGGCAAGCCAATCTCTCCAAAAGAGTATTGCTTTAGTTCAACAACAATATCAGCACGATCGCCAAGCAATCTACAAAACTTATAGCAAAAGAACTTGGGCCGATTGGTTAAAACATCAAGCCCATCAGGGTGACCAGAACGCTTTGGCCGCATTGCGAGCAAGAGAGGCAACACAAACGCTAGACGGCAACACTCTACAAGGCAATGGAAAAGAACAAACAAACTTCACAAGCGTCATTGATTCTATTACCAAAACTGGAACCATTTTGTTTCGCTCCAAAAACGGAGCAATACGTGATGATGGTAAACGCCTTCAGGTATCGGGCCAAGCGGATAAGGAATCCATAGTCCAAGCACTAAAAATCGCAATGGCACGATATGGCAACCAAATCAGCGTTAACGGCTCCCCTAAATTTAAGGCTTACGTGATTCGTGCAGCGGTTGATACCCGCCTACCTATCACCTTTAGCGATAAAGCATTAGAGCAAAGGCGGCTCTCATTACTCTCTTCCAATCAAGATGTAAAGAAGAGCAACCAACGTCGTGATATCTCACCAATTGGAAAAGCTCCACCGATCATCAGACGCAATAAGCTCAGTAACCTTTCTCAGCTTGCAGTTCTGAGCTTTGAAAAGCCACAAGTTCAAGAACATTCAGCATACAGACAGCGTAAAGCTCGTTTGGTAGCTGAAATGGCAAAGAAACAAGAAAAACAATCTAGAAAAAGCAGAAGTCGATAAACACATCACACCGTCAGTTAAGGGAATCACAATGATACTAACAAGGAAAATTTTAGCCGCTAAAACTCACGTTCTAACTATTGGAATGCTTTGGAGCTATGTAAGCCCCACTTGGTCAGGTATTCCTGTAGTAGATAGTCTAAACCTGCCTCATAACATACTTTCCGCAATGGAAGCGGTAACTCAAACCGCGCAACAAATCCAACAGTACAAAACGCAGCTTCAGCAGTATGAAAACCAATTAAAAAACACAATGGCCCCAGCCTCTTATATCTGGGACCAAGCTCAATCGACTATTAATGAACTTAACCAAGCGACCAATACACTCGCCTACTATCAGAACCAACTTGGTAGCCTCGATGACTACCTGGGCAAATTTCAAGACGTTTCTTATTACCGTAATTCCCCGTGTTTCTCAGCTCAAGGATGCAGTGACACAGAATGGGCGGCAATGAATGAAAACCGTCGTATTTCATCCGAATCTCAAGTATCTGCGAGCAAGGCGGTGATTAAGGGGATTAGTCAGCAATTTAAAGCCTTACAAAGCGACGCTAAGCAGCTAGAAAAACTACAACGACAAGCTCAAGGGGCCGAAGGACAGCTTGAAGCTATTCAATATGCTAACCAATTTGCTAGCCAGCAAAGCAGCCAACTTTTACAGATACGTAGCCTGATGACAGTTCAATACAATGCGGTGACAACACACATACAAGCTGAAAGCGATCAGAAAGCACGACACCAAGCCGCACATGAAGCGCTCTTTGACTTTTCTTCATCTACAGATCGTTCGAAAAACAGGAGGTTTTAAGCATGAAAGTATTCATATTGATGACCTTATGTCTTAGCTATTCATTTCTTTTGAGCGGTTGTGGTCAGCCCTCAAACGTTGAACAGATTGATTGTGACTCTCCTAGCCTAACAACAGCAGAAAAAGAACAAGCAAACTGCTTATGGGACTTAGGTGATCCAACGGAACGCAGCCAAAATAAGGGTTTCTAGTAATGATATTTCGACTACTCACTCTTTCGGGGTTAGCCATAGTTTCAACAACAGCTAATGCAGCAATCGAAACTAACGGTGTACTGGATGAAGTAGCTGTTCACTTTCTTGCAGTGAGCAGCTCTTGGGCAGGTGTGATAACTAACTATGCCAGTTGGTTGTTTTGGACATTGGGGCTGATTTCCCTTGTGTGGACAGGAGGAACTCTCTTACTAAAGCAGGCTGATATAGGAGAGTTTTTTGCCGAGCTTACCCGATTCATAATCACCTTCGGCTTCTTCCTGTGGCTACTAAGAAACGGCCCCGAATTTGCTACATCCATCATTGATTCACTAAGAATAATTGGTGCTCAAGCGGCCGGATTGCCCCGTGAACTGACCCCGTCAGAACCAATCAGTATAGCTTTCGACATTATTGCAAAATCAAGTGAAGCATACAGCTATACAAGCCCCTTTGATAATTTAGCAATATTTATCATCACATTACTGATTTTAGTTTGCATGACGGTTGTCGCAGCTAATGTCTTACTGTCTTTAATTTCGGCCTGGGTTCTTACTTACGCTGGAATCTTCGTATTGGGTTTTGGCGGCTCAAAATGGACCTCTGATATTGCTATTAACTACTTCCGCAATGTGCTCGGCCTAGCCTTAAAGCTTATGACCATGACGCTAATGATCGGTGTCGCTATGTCAATTATGGATAGCTTTTATACCGAACTATCAGCAAACACATCAATGAAAGAGCTACTGGTTATTTTCGTAGTATCCGTAGTTCTAATGCTACTCATTCACTCCGTACCCAATATAGTCGCGAACTTAATACCAGGCTCAGGTGCTGCTACTAGCTCAGGAAATGTAAGTGCTAGCGCGATGGCTGGAGCCGCAATGGCTACTGGTGGTATGGCTGCTGGTGCAGTTATGGGAACGGCAGGAGGAGCCTCTGCTCTGCAAGCTGCATTCAAGGCGGCTTCCAATTCTGAAATGGCCGAGACGATGACGGGCTCTATTGGTGGCGACTCTTCTACAACATCCGAAGAATATGGAACAGGTGGCTCCCCCTTCGCCCAAGCATCAGGAATGCAAATGGACTCAAGCAGCGTTATCGCATCCACAGCTAAAGCAGGACGAATTGCAGCAGGAACTGGAGCAAATCTAGCAAAAGGGATTGGAGATATTGCACGCAACCGTATCGGTCAAACTGTGGGAGGCCGCGTAGCTGAAACAATCAAAACTCGAAGTAACCAAGAAGACATTTAATCAGATAGGAGAATCACAATGGATTTGCATTTCCCACCTCAAAACTGGACAGACTTTGGGGCCTTTTGGGCGTTCATGGCCCTGGTCATGCTCGTACTTTACTTCTTTTTTCAATGGGCTCATACGACCAAATATAGCAAGCAACTTTATCGCCTAGCTGACTTTCTAGAAGCAATCCAGAACAAAGTAGCATACAGAGCGTATCGAGGAACACTATCGATATATGAAAGCCTCAATCACCTTAGAGGCTGGCCATTCAACTCACGTAAGTAAAAAACACATAGGCCGGTGCTCTCAACACCGGCCCACATTTTCACATTAATACTTCGCAGAGAAATTAACATGACAGGTACCCATTATAGTGCACGATTTAAATATATAAAGTGCTCATTTTTTCACCCTACCACATGTGCTTGTGAGGACTGATATCATGTCACACAAGAACACAAAGACGACAGCAAACAAAGGCTACTCTCCTGAAGTACGTATTGTTCTACGCGGAATAAATAAAAGTAAGGTGCCCGAGGCGACTCGCCGCTTCATCGATACGCTGAAGCACTTTAGAGATAAGCCCTATATGCTCGAGTCACTACGCTCCTTGAATAGCCCCTACAGAGATATGCAGCGACGTGCAAGAGTCAAAGCGTTTCGGGTCTTAACAGTGCTAATCAGTTATATGGATTGGGCAACATTCCGTATTGGAGTCCCAAAACCTGATTCTAATGATCCAGTAAAGCACAGAGCCATGATCAAGCGATATAAAAAAATGTATAACGAAGCAATACCAAAATCCACTTGGTATAACTATATAAATCAGCTAATTAAAGCTGGGTATCTAACTAGCACGCCTATGGATATGAAGGATAGAGAAGGAAAAATACGTGGTGCTGCCGGACTAAAATGTATCACCATGAAATTGATGACAGAGCTTAATTTCAAACCAGGCTGGATTGATGAACAGAGAAATTATGCTTTGCAAAAGCTAAAGAAAAGGGGTCTTAGTAACGTATGGCCAAAGTACTCCAGCAAGCTCGCAAACGAGAAACGAGAAAAAATAATTTCTGACGAGTGCATACAAACAGAATCGGTACTTGGTGAGTTTGAGACAAGGCCTAACTATCTAGACTTCAGCCCCTCTCCGCTTTATTGAGAGCAATTATTTTTCATGCCAATTAACTTTGGTCAACTCGTCACGTCTGAAACAAATCATCCAAGATAATAAACCACAATATTCACACAAAAAAGCCAATCTTCCCCCTGAAATGCCCTCGTAATACATATCAAACAGCTTAAATCCGTTTTAAGTGAACACTATCATTAATGTAGGGATAGCTTTTGCAGAAAAGTTAGAGTCGCTTGGAGGTGCCGTTTTTGCTAGCGGTATTTTCATTAACCTAAAGGTTAAGTACTTCACTAGTTTATTCATAGCTCGTTCCTCACTATGAATAAACATTTCACAAAAGTATGGAGTTCACGCTGCGCTATGCCCAAAGGGGCAAGCCCCTCTGGACTCCCTCATTGGTAACTTGGTCACCAGCTGTCAGCATAGGTTACTTATTGAGCATTAGTGCATATGGTGAGATGATTGATTGTTGAACGCCAGGAAGGGAATGAATTAAACCATTGAGATCAACGTAACTTGATCAATGGAGGTAACATGAAAAGAAAAGAACCCAATACAGAGCCGCTAAGGCGCCTCACAGACACTGAACTTAAAGATTTGAGGAAAGATATGCAGGAGTCTTCAAAATGGGCCAGAGAGGAACTGAGAAGACGTAAACAGGTGAAGGCAGATTGCGTTACTAACATATAAGGAAAACTTCGATTAGTAACTAAATTGTTAACAAAAGCAGTTATTACTATACCTACATAATAAAAGGGGTATTTGTCACAATGAACTGTAAAACATGATGTTACCCTTGTTCTCTATTAGTTATTTATTATTCGATTATATAGCTTAGTCAAATGTAATAACCAGTAACTAAACCAATCATAAAAACGAAGAGACGATAAGAAAAAATAGAGGAAAAAGCATCCACACTCAATATAAAACACTCTTAAAAATTAACGTATTAACATAGGCTAGGAGAAGTCATGGACAACTTAAAAATCCAACGCTTTGCAGATATAAACCTTGAAGATGCATTTTTTAAAACTTTAAAAGAGGATTATGAGGAGTTTTCAGATTGGTTCAAAAAAAAGTCTGATAACAAGGCTCTAGTTCTATACAACACCGAAGGCACCATCGAAGGCTTTTTATATTGTAAATTTGAACAGGGCCCTGGTGATGACACTGTTCCATTGCTTCCAAACACTCAACATATGAAAGTGGGGACTTTCAAATTTAACCCACAGCAAACACGCCGTGGAGATAGATATCTAAAGAAAATTTTCGATTACGCTCTAGCAAACGACCCACAAGTTGATGATATTTATGTGACTGTGTTTGGAGATAAGCACAAGTACTTAGTATCTTTGTTCGAAAAGTATGGTTTTAAAAAGTACGGCACGAAACCGTCTAAAAATGGGATCGAAGATGTATTGTTACGCGATTTAAGCCAAAAAGTCGGGGATGTTGATAAAGACTATCCATTCATTAGTACTAGTGATAACAAAAAATACTTGCTAAGTATCTACCCAAATTTTCATACAAAGCTTTTTCCAGACTCTAGGCTACACAACGAATCCGACAATATCGTAAAAGACATATCTCATTCCAATAGCATCCATAAAATTTACATTTGTAAAATGAAAGGCGTTTTAGAATTTAATCGTGGTGATGTCGTTGTTATCTATAGAACCACTGATAATCAAGGTCCTGCAGAGCATAGAAGCGTAGCCACTTCACTATGTGTTGTCGAAGATGTTCACACCATTCATAAGTACAAAAATGAAGACAACTTTGTCGAAGAATGTATTAAATTTAGTGTTTTCACAGAAAAAGAACTGAGAAAAATATATAGAGAGAAGCAATATATATATGTGATTAATTTTACATACAATGCAGCTTTACCAAAACGACCAAATAGAAAATTACTAGCCGATGTTGCAGGTCTAGATCGCAATGATTACTGGGGTGTAATGCACCTAACTGATAAGCAGTTTGAAACGATCATTGACTTGTCAGAGTTAGATAAAAAGATACTATTTTAATGGCATAGAAAGCACCTCTAATGTGGTGCTTTCTATTTAGTTTTAAAGAAATGTTCTATATTTTCATTTCGATACATATGCTCGACACAACTGTCTAGTACAAAGCCTTTTGAACTTAAAGTAGGGTATAGTTCGCTTAGGCGCTCGTTAGAAACAGAAATTAAAACATCTTTACCGTCAAAGTAGTTTAATGACTTCTCAAGTAATTTGTTACCAAGCTCCCTCCCCTGAAACTTAGGCATAACATAGAAAGTACATATCTTATTTTCCTCAGTCGATTTCTTTAGCAAACTTACACCACAGAGATCACTTCCATTATGTGCAACTAATATATCTCTATCTCCAATATAAAAGTTTCGAAGGAACTTGTCCCTTAACCAGACATTAAAGTTAGGATATAGAGGGGCGACATTCTCGAGCGCAGGAGTAATCTTAGATACATCAAAGTTTCTTTCAACTAGCTCAATCTTAAATGATGGTTTGGTTATTATACCTGTCACTATAAATTCTCTGGTTTTGGGGTTGGCCAGTACATGTCACATGCAAAGGTCGAGGTGGTCTTTAGTGGCATATTTACATCGTTGTCCTGTATTTCTGTAACAAGAATACTATTGCTCGTTGAGTTCCATATATAATTAGTAGCCAAACCTGAAGCTATACCTATAAGGATGGATAAAAGCAATACAAACCCTGCTGCTCTTTTTGGGATCGTATTTGAAGAAAATTTGGCAAAAGCAGAAAAATGATTAATAAAAAGATCTGACTTTGAATTACTCATTTCATCTTCTTCTGAAATGTATCCGGAGGTTTTCTGTTTCCAATGATAAATTAATTTTTGGGATTTTGTATCTTTTAGCCCTAAATATTTATCCCAAAGCTCTGTTTCTAATAATCGACAACGCTCATAATTGGAGTGAGACACTTTAAATTCCGATGTAGCTTCACGAATTAAAAAGAAATGGATAACATTTATAGACTGAAAATCAATAACCTTCTTTCTTATTTTATATGGAAGATTTCTTGCCTCATTTATTCTAAAGTCAGTCACTTCTATTTTGGAAAAGTCTCCTAATATCGTAGGTGATTTCGATTTTGTGACATTGGATATTCTATTTATAGCTTTATTATCTAGAATTTTTATTCTGAATCTAAAATATATAGGAGTATCATTTCTAGGTTCATTATTAAATAAACCTATAGGGAAAGTTACTTGAACACCTTTCTCTTTTTTATCATTCAACTCATTAATCTTAACACCTTGAACCCCATCACCATTCTCTTGATCTATCTGTGTATAGACTGTCTCTTATACACATCTGACGCTGCCGACGAATAGCAAAAAAAAAAAACACTAAGAAACACAATACAGACAGAAGCCGATGCACTCACACTGTGAAGCGAGGCATGGACACATCCGACGCAACGTAGCCCATACTAACCGTATACAA